>JAGRFY010000019.1 GCA_020445765.1 Rhodocyclaceae bacterium
GCGATCGCCTCATCGCGCGACCCGACCAGTCCGATCCGCTGCCCGAGCCCGCAGACCAGTGCCAGGAAGGCCGGCGCCAGCGCGAAGCCGGGATCGGCCTGCGCACTGCGACGGAGCAGCTCGGCGGCTTCCGCGAACCCCTCCCGCTGCCAGCCCCTGAGCCCCAGCACGGTGTAGGCCTTAAGGAACAGCCGCTCGGCACTGGATTCGCCGGACGAGGCACGCACCCAGTCGTGGATCGCGCGAACCAGATGGGGTTCCAGCCGGGCGACGACCGCGACCGGTGCCTCGGACAGTGCCTGTTCGAGCGGACCGGCCAGCTCGAAGCGACTGGACCAGCACTGGAATCCGCTGCGGCCATCGATCAGCCGCAGGTTCAGCCTGAAGCCTTCGCCGACCGAATGAAGCAAGCCGTCGAGCAGGAAGTCTGCGCCGGACCGTTGGTGAAGCGCACGTGCGGCCGGAGCGATCGCTTGCTGCTGCCATGGTGCCTGGACCGCGATGCGCAGCAGCGGAATCCGACCGAGGATCGCCGCGACCTCGTCGCGCACGGCCTCGCCGAGGCGCGCTGCCGCCGTGTCGCCGGCATCCGCCCGCAGCGGCAACACCAGCAGGGACGGCGCGCGATAGGCCGCTGTCTGCGGCAAGGCTGCGTGCGCCTGCGGCGCGGTGTCGAGCTCGACCACGGCCTCGAAGGCATAACCGCGTCCGCGCACGGTCTTGATCAGCCGCTGCGCGTCGCCGCTGTCACCGAGTGCCTTGCGCACGTTCTTGATGCAGGTCGCGACGGTGGTATCGGACACCACCCGTCCATGCCAGACTTCGCGCACCAGATCGTCGATCGAAAGAACCTGGCCTGGATTCGCCGCGAAGTAGGCAAGCAGATCGAACACCTTGGGCTCCACCGCGAGCGCCCGGCCGGCCCGGCTCAGCGCGAATCGTTCGGTGTCGAGCTCGAATTCGTCGAAGCGGTAACGCATGCCAGTTCTCCGCAGCATTGCGGTGCCCAGCTTCAATACTAGCGCCGCGGCGTCGCGCACGCGTGCCGGGACGCCGCCGGCCGTGTGCCTGGAAGCAGCACGGCACGGGCCTTGCATCGACTTGCACGAGTCGGTTGGCGCGCGTCAACCGATATCGAACAAAATCCGATGATTCAAGGATCTGGGACTTTTCAGCGAATGTCGCAGGGGCGACAACCGGACAGGAGCCAGCAGATGTCGGACAAGCTTTCCGCGGTCGACTGCCATGGGCGCACGGTTACCGTCGGCGACCGCGTGCGCGTGCTCGGGGTGAGCCCGGACCGCGACATGGACGAAGACGATGCCGAAATGATCGCGTTCATGATCGGCAGCGAGTGCGATGTGGATCGCATCGACGAGCACGGGCTGGTGTGGGTCAGCATGTGGTGGAGCTGCGGCGATGGCACCGCCACCACCGCCGCCGGCCTGACGCCGGCCCAGATCGAATGGCTGGGCCCTGCACGGCAAGCCGGCAGCTAGCGCGCGGGCGGTCGCGTGCCGGCAAACAGACCGCGATGGGCGGCGGGCTCGCAGCGCCAGTATTGTGGCGGCGCCGTCACCTGGGCACCGAGCCTGGCGGCGGCATGCCAGGGCCACCGCGGGTCGTACAGCAGACCTCTGGCGAGCGCGACGAAGTCCGCGCGGCCGTCGGCGACGATCGATTCGGCATGCTCCGCTTCGGTGATCAGGCCGACGCCGACCACCGGCATCGACACCCGGCGCTTGATCGCTTCGGCGAACGGAATCTGGTAGCCCGGTACCAGCGTGATCTTCTGGGCAGCCGAGACACCACCACTGGAAACGTGGATGAAGTCACAGCCGCGATCGTCCAGCGCACGCGCGAGTTCGATGCACTGCTCCAGATCCCAGCCGCCGTCCACCCAGTCGCAGGCCGAAACCCGGATGCCGAGCGCCTTGTCCTGCGGGACGACCTGCCGTACCGCGTCGAAGACCTCGAGGGCCAGACGCATGCGATTGTCGAGCGGGCCGCCGTAGGCATCGTCGCGCTGGTTCGCCAGAGGCGACAGGAACTGGTGCAGCAGGTAGCCGTGGGCCGCGTGCAGTTCGATCAGATCGACACCGAGGCGTACCGCGCGCCGGGCTGCGTCGGCGAAGGCAGTGACGACTCGGGCGATGGCCGCCTGGTCGAGCACACGGGGCAGACCATCCCCCGCGACCTGGGGGATCGGCGACGGCGCGACGGTCTGCCAACCGCCTGCGTCCGGCGCGAGTTGGGCGCCCCCCTGCCAGGGCGGGCGCACTGACGCCTTGCGGCCGGCGTGGGCCAGCTGCACGCCGATCGGCATCGTCGAATAGCGACGCACGGCGCCGAGCACGCGGCCGAGCGCGGCTTCGTTGGCGTCGTCGTAGAGGCCGAGATCCACCGGCGAGATACGCCCCTCCGGCAACACCGCAGTTGCCTCGGTGATCAACAGCGCTGCGCCCGACATGGCAAGCTGGCCGAGATGCATCAGATGCCAGTCGGTGGCGCAACCGTCGGCGGCCGAGTATTGACACATCGGGGCGACGACGATCCGGTTTTCGAGATCGAGGGGCCCGATACGGGCGGGAGAAAACAATTGGCTCATGGTGCCTCCGGTACCTTCGGGTGATCACGACATCGGCGGCGGCCAATGGCGCAAGGGCAGGCCGGTTCGACGCGTCGTCTGCGGCGGCGGGCGACGCCGCCGTCAGATAGCGCGACAGGGCACCACACGGCCTGCGGCCGGCGCGGGCGCCGGCGTGTCGCATGCCACCGCATCTTAGCAGGCGATTCCCGGACATTGCGGGGCGATCGTCGGCCAGCGCAGGGCGTGCCTTCACACCCGAAAATTCCGTGTGCAGCCGTGATCTTGCTCGCACTTCGGGACAATACCGGCTGGATCGGAGCATTCGGCGGTGATAGGCTGAAAGTTATAGATACAGCAGCAATGTCGCGCGCGCGTCATGCGGCCGAAGAGCCGCGACCCGCGCACCCGGTGGGTCAGCCGAGGCAGTGCATGGACCTATGACCGGTCGACTATTTTCTTCGTTATGGAACCCCTTGCGGCGCGCCCTCGGCGGCGCGCCCGAATCCGGCCGTGGGTCAGCGGCCGAAGCGGCGCCCCGGCGAAGTTCCCTCGCGCGCGCGCTCGCGCACCGGATGATCGTGTTCGTCGCACTGCTGCTGGTGGCGAGCCAGGTCCTGGTGTTCCTGGCGATCGACCGCGCCGTGTCGTCCAACACCCTGGTCAGCGTGCGTGAGGAGATCGCGGTCGGCGAGCGGATCTTCCACCGCTTGCTGCGCGAGCGCTCCGAACAACTCATCACCGCCGCCCGCCTGCTGACCTCGGATTTCGCGTTTCGCCAGGCCATCGCCAGTGGCGACCAGGGCACGATCGCGTCGGCCCTCAACAACCACGGATCCCGCATCGGCGCCGAGAAGATGGTGCTGGTCGGACCCGATGGCCGGATCATGGCCACCGCGGGCGCCACCGCAGCGGCCTCGCCGAGCGCAGCCGCGACCGCGTTCTCCGCGCTGGTCGCCGAAGCCGCCAGATCCGGCACTGCATCGGCGATCAAGCTGAGCGACGGCGAACCCTGCCAGGTGGTGGTGGTCCCGGTGCTCGCGCCTGCACCGATCGGCTGGGTGGTGCTGGGCTTCAGCATCGATGCACGACTGGCCGAGGAATTGAGTGCGCTGACCTCGCTCGACATCTCGTTCGCCGGCTGGCAGCGCGATCGAGGCTGGACGCTGGCGGCCAGCACGCTAGGCGCCGAACGACGCGAACAACTGCGACGCACGTTGGCCGACGTATCGCCGACCGGCACGATCAGCAAGCTTGCGACGATGGTCGCCGACGACCATGTCACGTCGGCGTCGGCACTGTCGATCGACGACAACCATGCGGTGCTGGCGATCCTGCAACGCTCGATGACCGAGGCGCTCGCGCGATTCGGCAGCCTTCGCGAGATTCTGCTGTGGCTGGGGGCCATCAGCCTCGGCGCGACGATCGTCGGCAGCCTGCTGATCGCACGCAGCATCTCGCGCCCGGTGACCGCCTTGGTGGCATTCGCCCAGCGGCTGGAAGGCGGCGACTACGAGCACGGTCCGCCCCCCGGCGGCAATGACGAACTCGGCCAGCTCGCCACCGCATTCAACAGCATGAGGCTGGCGATTTCGGCGCGCGAACAGCAAATCAAGGCGATGGCCTACCACGATTCGCTGACTGGCCTGCCGAATCGCGTGCTGTTCAACGATCGGCTGCATCAGGCGATCGGCGTTGCCCAGCGGCTCGATCATCCGGTCAGCGTGATGCTGATCGACCTCAATCGCTTCAAGGAAGTGAACGACACGCTCGGACACTATGTCGGCGACCTGCTGTTGCGGGAGGTCGCGGTTCGATTGCGGAGTGCGCTGACACGGGCTTCGGACACGGCGGCCCGACTCGGCGGCGACGAGTTCGCCGTGCTGCTGCCGGCCGTCGGAGCGGCCAAGGCGCAGGAGGTGGCGCAGCGCCTGCGGCAGGCGTTGATGCAACCGGTCGAGATCGAAGGGCACCTGCTCGATGTCGACGGCAGCATCGGCGTCGCCAGTTTCCCGCAACACGCCGACGAGCCCAATCTGCTGATGAGCCGGGCCGACGCGGCGATGTATGTCTGCAAGCGCCGGCGACTTCCCTGCGTCGTGTTCGAGGACGGCCACGAGGCCGAACTGGACGGGAGCGAGACGCTGGCGCTGGCGACCGAACTGCGCCAGGCAGCGGAACGCAGCGAGTTTCGCCTGTACTACCAGCCGCGGGTCGACCTGTCACGACGCGGCACCATGCACGCCGAGGCGCTGATCCGCTGGCAACATCCGCAGCGCGGTATGCTGATGCCCAACGAGTTCATTCCGTTCGCGGAGCGAACCGAATGCATCCATGCCGTGACGCTTTGGGTGTTCGCCGAGGCCTTTGCCCAGGTCGCCCGCTGGCGCCGGCAGGGGCTGCCGATGTCGCTGTCGATCAACCTGTCGGTGCGCGACCTGCTGTCGGAAGCACTCGTGCCCGGGCTGCTGCAGCTCTTGCAGGCCCACGAGGCATCGGCCCACTGGTTCGTGCTCGAGATCACCGAAAGCGCGCTCATGGACGATCCGGAACGCACGCGGAAGATCGCCGCGCAACTCAGGAATCTGGGTTTCGGCCTGTCGCTCGACGATTTCGGCAGTGGCTATTCGTCGCTCGCGCAGATCAAGCGCTTGCCGGTGACCGAGATCAAGATCGATCAGTCCTTCGTCGCCAAGGTCACGACCGAAAGGGATGATCTCGCGATCGTCCGCTCGGTGATCGACCTCGCCCACAACATGAACCTCGAGGTGGTCGCCGAAGGCGTCGAGTCGCAACAGGCGCTGGACCTGCTGCAAAGGCTGTGCTGCGATCATGCCCAGGGTTACCATGTCGGCATACCGATGCCTGCGAAGGATTTCGAGCAGTGGATTCGCAGGCCCCGTACCGCTCGCGGCGAAGTTGCCGTGGCGCACAAGGAATTCGACGCATGATCCGGGTTCGTACCCTGTTGCTCGCCCTGTGGGCGATGCAGTGCCTCGCCAGCCATGCCGGACTGATCGACCAGGTCGGTGTCGAATTGCGCCTCGACGACAACCTGGCACGCGCCGAACTCGATGGCGACATCACCAGCGACAGCACGCTGGAGGTCTCCGCAGACGCCGGGGCTGGCTATCAGGTGAGCGACAGCGACCGCCTGAAGCTGAGTTTCGAGCTTTCGGCGAGCGCGTTCCGTCGCTATGACGGCCTCGACCATGTCGCCGCCCGGGTCGCGCTGACGCACCGCCACAAGTTCGGCCTAGGCGCCTATGCCCCAGCGCTGGCCCTCGCGGTGTCGGCCAGTCGCCTGATCTATCGCGACAGCGCCCGCACCGGGTGGCAGTACGAGGCCGGAGCCACGCTGCACAAGCGTTTTTCGCCGCGCGTGGACATACAGGCCGGTTATGGATTCCAGTTGCGCCGCTCGGACGACGTCGGCGAGCGGGTGTTGCCGCAGATCGCGGCCGACGTCTTCGACACCAGCAGCCGCCATCTGAGGCTCGGCATCAATGCCATGCTGACGCCGAGCTACCTGCTCGGCGCCAGCTACGCGATCCACAAGGGCGACATCGTGTCGACGACGCTGCGCAATCTGCCGATCTTTCTGGCCTCCGACGCGATTGCACCAGACGAAGTGTTCGGCCCCGACCGCTTTGCGTATACCCTCACGGCCATGACCCGCGACCTGCAACTCTCGCTCAGCCGCCTGATCGGCGCCGACGCGTCGATGACCTTCGGCTACCAGCTGATCGACAGCAATGCGGAAGGAGGCATCGCATATCGTTCCATTCTGCTGCGGGCTACCTACCTGCAGCAATTCTGACGACGATGCCGCTACCCACCCCCTGTTCCGCACTTCGACTGGCCGCCCTGATGTCGGCGTGCCTGCTGGCGGCGACCAGCGCTTCGGCGGGCGAGCTGAGAGCACTGGTCCGGGACGGCGACGGCAAGCCGCTCGCGGACGCGGTCGTGGTGGCAGTTGCCCACGTCGCCGGGCAACGGGCCGGCCGGCCGGCGGCGCCCGGTACCGACACCATCATCATCGATCAGGTGAACAAGGAGTTCATTCCGTACGTGCTGCCGGTCGAGGTCGGCACGTCGGTCAATTTCCCGAACCGCGACAACATTCGCCATCACGTCTATTCGTTTTCCGATGCCAAGCGCTTCGAACTGCCGCTGTACATCGGCGATCCGGCAGCCCCGGTATTGTTCGACAAACCCGGCACCGTGATCCTCGGCTGCAACATCCACGACTGGATGATCGCCTACGTCTATGTCGCGAACAGTCCGTATTACGCCAAGACCGATGCCGCCGGCACCGCCACACTGGCGCAATTGCCTAGCGGGCGCTACAGCGTCCGCGTCTGGCACCCGAGACTCGCCGGCACCGAAGACGAGACCACGAAGCCGCTCGCCGTGACCGACGAGGGCGTCGTCGAGGCGAGCTGGCAGATTTCGCTGACCCCGGACTTCCGCATTCCGCGAGCGCCGGTGCCGGGTCAGGCCGGCTACTAGCACGCGCGACATCCCGGCACAGCGGCAATACGAGGACGCAGGCCAAGCGCCCGCCGGATGCCCGCTCGATGACCGTCGCCGATACGGCGGCATCAAGGCCGCCTGCAGTTTCCCGTCTTCTTGCCGATCGCCATCGAACGGTCCTGGCTGCGGGCTTCCGCGACGAATTTTCCCTCGCACCTGATGCCTGAGAACTTCCTGGTGCCCGCGATAAAGGCCGATTCGCCAATGCCTCCGGAGGAATCCTGAAGGTCTCGAAGCTGCCGCGACCCTTGTTCTTCGGCGCGAGCGCCCGGTCGGACGTCGGCCATTTCCGCCGGTTAGCGGCATTCTGGTGCGTCCGATGACCGACGCTCGTGCGGCCCGTCGGTCGAATTGCCGGACTGCGCGCGGCGCGGCATGGAAGATGGTTCGGTCGCGCGCCGTGCTTGCCTACCCGGCGAAAAAGGCGCTCACTAGCCCTTATTGCAGTATGAATCGGCGAACGAGCGTCGCCGTTCCCGCCGACAGCAGGTAGCCGACCGCTGCCAGCAGCACCGTAAACTTGAGTCCGGCACACCAGCTTGCGATCTTGGCGAGAAATTCGGTGGCGCCCTGCGCCGACATTGACAGGATGGCAAGATTCTCGATGGCGTCGAGCGGGGTTGCCGCCAGCACCGCCCACGCCACGAATGACCCAATCATCGCCACCGGGTTGTGGTCGGCCCCGGAGAGCATGGTGCAGGCGAGCGCGAGCGCGGGCGGATAGCACAGCAGGAACAGGTAGTCCCACAGCGTCTGGATTCGAACCTGGTCTTCCAGCCCTTGCCAGCTGGCGAGGATTTCCGCTGCCCGTTCGCCCGACCACGCGAACTCGAGCGCCAGGATGCCCCCGGGTACTCGAGTCTGGAGGACCTGGTCGATCGGGCCCAATCGGCTCAGCATCACCCAGGCCGACACGGCGACGAGAATTGCCAGCAGCAACCCGCGCTGCGACCATGCGAGACTGTTGAAGGGTGGCGCCAGGCTGGTCATGTCGGCTTGTCCGCGCTGGGTGAACGAATCTTGACGGCACGAGGATACACGCATCCAGGACCGGTCCGGTGGCTTCGTCGGCAGGGCAACCGAGCCATCGTACGGGGAGGCGACGGCAGCTTGGGATCCCGGCGCGCGGCGCGGACGTGATCTTGCAGCGCGGATGGACAAGAGGCGGCACCCGTACCCGCGCGATTCGAATCGCGTCCGGACGTGGCGGCGGCCTGAGGGAGTGCCGCATCACCGAACCGGACTCTGTCCATTCATGCGGGCTTAACGGCGATGCCATCGACGAGGCTTCGTCCGGACCCGACAACCGATCGGGTACCTCGGCGACGGAAGCGCGGGATTGGCCTGAGCGGTCCACTGCACGAGAGTCCACAACGGCTTCGCGCAATTCGGCGGGTACGAGCCTCATTGCCAACGGCATCAATGGCGACATCTGACGGGCCAGAATCGCCGAGGCGTGTCGCCTGCCGAAACGATGGGCGCCGGTGGCTCGGCACATGCCGTGGCCTCCGGCGTGTGCACCGACGCGGAGGGTTCACGCCCAACTGTCGCGATTCATGCCACCGGTTGACTGATCCGTGCCGTCGAAAGGCCCGACCGGTCCGCGTCGATTCAGACGTCGATGTTCTGTGCGTAGAGAGCGTTGCTCTCGATGAAGGCCCGGCGCGGCTCGACATTGTCGCCCATCAATGTCGTGAAGATCTCGTCGGCGGCGATGGCGTCGTCGATCTGAACACGCAGCAGACGCCTGACGGCCGGATCCATCGTGGTCTCCCACAGCTGTTCCGGGTTCATTTCGCCCAGCCCCTTGTAGCGCTGCTTGCTGATGCCGCGCTCGACCTCCGACAACAGCCAGCCGATGGCCTCGGCGAAACTGGATACGGCCTGGGTCTTTTCACCGCGGCGGACCGTGGCACTGTCACCGATCAGCGCGTCCAGGCTGTCGGCCGCGGTGCGAATGGTCTTGTAGTCGCCGGACGCGATGAACTCCTCCTCGATCCAGCTCTTCTTGACGTTGCCATGATGCTGGCGCGCAATGGTGATGCGCCAGGTCTCGGCGGCGTCGTCGAACTCGGCGCCCAGCGTGAGCTCCGGCGGAACGACCCGCTGCAGCCGGTCGGCCGATGCCTTCGCCGCGGCCTCGTCGGCAACCGAGACTTCGAGGTTGTGGTGCAGCAGTGCATGCAGCACTTCCGAATCGATGTAGCTTGAAAGGCGCTTGATCACCGCTTCTGCCAGCAGGTAGGTGCGGGCAAGGCCGCCGAGCGTCTCGTCGCTGATCTCGTCGGCGTCGGTGCGCGGCGTGAGGCCGGCATTTTCGAGGGCAAGCTTGAGCAGGTGGGCGTTCAGTTCGTGGTCATCCTTGATGTAGCGCTCGTTCTTGCCATGCTTGATCTTGTAGAGCGGCGGCTGGGCGATGTAGATATGGCCTCGCTCGACCAGTTCCGGCATCTGTCGATAAAAGAAGGTCAACAGCAGGGTGCGGATGTGGGCGCCGTCCACGTCGGCGTCGGTCATGATGATGATGCGGTGGTAGCGCAGCTTCTCGGGCTTGTAGTCCTCCTTGCCGATGCCGGTGCCGAGCGCCGTGATCAGCGTGGCGATCTGCTCGGAGCTGATCAGCTTGTCGAAGCGGGCGCGCTCGACGTTGAGCACCTTGCCGCGCAGCGGCAGGATCGCCTGGAACTTGCGGTCGCGACCCTGCTTGGCGGAGCCGCCGGCAGAATCACCCTCGACGATGTAGATCTCGCACTTGGCGGGGTCCTTCTCCTGGCAGTCGGCGAGCTTGCCGGGCATGCCGACACCGTCGAGGATGCCCTTGCGGCGGGTCATCTCGCGGGCCTTGCGGGCGGCTTCGCGCGCACGTGCCGCCTCGACGATCTTGCCGCAGATGGTCCGGGCGTCGATCGGATTCTCGAGCAGGTAGTCGGACAGCTTGCTGGCGACGACCTCCTCGACCGCCGGACGTGCTTCGGAGGAGACCAGCTTCATCTTGGTCTGGCTGGCGAACTTGGGGTCCGGCATCTTGACCGACAGCACGCAGGCCAGGCCCTCGCGCATGTCGTCGCCTGAGACATTGACCTTGGCCTTCTTGGCGATCTCGTTCTCTTCGATGTACTTGTTGATGACGCGGGTCATGGCCGCCCGCAGGCCGGTCAGGTGGGTCCCGCCGTCTGACTGTGGAATGTTGTTGGTGAAGCACAGCACCTGTTCCTGGTAGCTGTCGTTCCACTGCATCGCGACCTCGACCGTGACCTCGATGTCGTGCTCGGTGCCATTCGAGACGTGGGTGGCACCTTCCGAGTAGAAGACGCTCGGGTGCAGCACCGTCTTCGAGCGGTTGATGTAGTCGACGAATCCGCGCACACCTCCGGCGAAGGCGAAATCCTCTTCCTTGCCGTTGCGCTGGTCCACCAGGCGGATGCGCACGCCGTTGTTCAGGAACGATAGCTCGCGCAATCGCTTGGCGAGGATCTCGTAGTGGAACTCGACGACGCCGAAGATCTCGTCGTCGGCGAGGAAGTGGAGTTCCGTGCCGCTCTTGACGGATTCGCCGATGGTCTTCATCGGCGACACCTCGACGCCATCGACGAGCTCGATCAGGCGATCGACCGGCTTGCCGTGATTGAACTCGAGAAAATGCTTCTGACCGTCTCGCCGGATGGTCAGGCGCAACCATTTCGACAGCGCATTGACGCAGGACACGCCGACCCCGTGCAGCCCACCGGACACCTTGTAGCTGTTCTGGTTGAACTTGCCCCCGGCATGCAGCACGCACATCACGATCTCGGCGGCTGAGCGCTTCGGTTCGTGCTTGTCGTCCATCTTGACACCGGTCGGGATGCCACGGCCGTTGTCGGCCACGGAAATCGAGTTGTCCGGATGAATCGTCACGACAATGTCGTCGCAATGGCCGGCCAAGGCTTCGTCGATCGCGTTGTCCACCACTTCGAACACCATGTGATGCAAGCCGGTACCGTCGGAGGTATCGCCGATGTACATGCCCGGGCGTTTGCGCACGGCCTCGAGGCCTTCGAGCTGCTGGATGCTGGATTCGTCGTAACTGCCTTGCGGCTGGGATGATTCGGACATCGTCGATTCCGGTGATTGGAGCGCGAGACGCTCCGGAGTCCTGCAAAGAACGGGCGCGCGGCAACCGGCTTCGGCGGCCGCGGTTCGGATGATGCTCAGATGCGCATGGGCATGACCACGTACTTGAAGCCGGGCATGTCGGCGACGGTGATCAGCGCCGACGAATTCGAATCGTTCAGATGCACGACCACCTCGTCGCTGCCGACATTGGCGAGAACGTCGAGCAGGTAGGTGACGTTGAAGCCGATGTCGAGGGCACCACCCTGGTAGTCGATTTCGAGTTCTTCCTGGGCCTCTTCCTGTTCGGCGTTGCTAGAGATGATCTTCAGGCTGCCCGCCTCGAGCACCAGCCTCACGCCTCGGAACTTGTCGTTGGTCAGGATCGCGGCGCGCTGCAGTGCGGCCTGCAGCGGCAACCGGGCAAACGCGAGCTGGGTCGGGTGATGCTGCGGAATGACGCGCTCGTAGTCGGGAAACTTGCCGTCGATCAGCTTCGAGATCAATTCGATCGGTCCGAAGCGGAACACGGCCTGATTGCCAGCCAGCGTGATTTCCAGCGGCTCCTCGGAATCGCCGAGCTGGCGCGCCAGTTCGAGCACCGTCTTGCGTGGCAGGATGACCTCGGCGGACGGGAATTCGCCGTCGATCGCGGTCTCGGCGAAGGCCAGGCGATGGCCGTCGGTGGTGACCATGCGTAGGGCGTGGCCGTTGACCAGCATCAGCAGGCCGTTGAGGTAGTAGCGGATGTCCTGATGGGCCATCGCGTAGCTCACCTGGGCGAGCTGTCGCTTGAAGACCTGTTGCGGTACCTGGAAGCTGACCACGTCGTCGGTCGGCGGATTGAGTCGCGGATAGTCGGCGGCGGGCAGGGTCTGAAGCTGAAACCGGCTGCGGCCGGCCTTGACGGTGAGCCGCTTGTCGTCGAGGCTCAAGCCGATCTCCGCACTGTCGGGCAGGGCACGCAGGATATCGTGCAACTTGCGCGCGCCAACCGTCACCGAGACGTCCTCACCGCCGCCGGCACCCTCTGCGCTGGTCTTGATCTGGATCTCGATGTCGGTCGCCAGCATGGTGAGCGCGTCGCCGTGCTTCTCGATCAGCACGTTCGACAGGATCGGCAGGGTATGGCGCTTCTCGACGATGCCGGCAACCGACTGCAGCGGGCCGAGCAAGGCTTCTCGCGTGGTGTTGAGAAGAAGCATCGGGGGCGTTCTCCGTCTTGATTCGTCTTGGTTGTGGTGGTGAGGCTTGTTGTTGTATTCGGTTTCAGCCGCGCAGGACCTGAGTCAACACGTGCAGATCGTGATTGAGTTGGGGATCGCCACGCCTGAGATCGGCGATCGTACGGCAGGCATGCAGCACCGTGGTGTGGTCGCGGCCGCCGAAGGCCTCGCCGATCGCCGGCAGACTCATCGGCGTCAGGTCCTTGGCCAGCGCCATCGCCACCTGGCGCGGCCGGGCGATCGCACGGGTGCGCTTCTTCGAGTGCATGTCGGCGACCTTGATCTTGAAGTAGTCGGCCACGGTCTTCTGAATGTGCTCGATCGTGAGTTGCCGGTTGTGGGCGTTGAGCAGATCCTTCAGCGCCTCCTTGGCCAGCTCGAGCGAGATCTCCTTGCCGTGGAAGCGTGCGAATGCCAGCACCTTCTTCAGCGCGCCTTCGAGTTCGCGGACGTTGGATCGCAGATTCTTGGCGATCAGGAAGGCGACGTCGTCCGACAGCGCGATGCGATCCGCCTCCGCCTTCTTCTGCAGGATCGCGACCCGCATCTCGAGTTCCGGAGGCTCGATCTGTACGGTCAAGCCCCAGTCGAGGCGCGAGATCAGTCGATCTTCCAGGCCCTGGATGTCCTTGGGGTAGGTGTCGCAGGTGATCACGACCTGTTTCTTTGCCTCGGTCAGTGCGTTGAAGGCGTGGAAGAATTCTTCCTGCGTCCGGTTCTTGTTGTTGAAGAACTGGATGTCGTCGATCAACAGCAGATCGAGGGAACGATAGTAGCGCTTGAAGACGTCGAAACTCTTCTGCTGGTAGGCCCGCACGACGTCGGCATAATAATCCTCGGCATGCACGTAGCGGATCACAGCGCGCGGATTGTGGTGGTGGATGGCATTGCCGAGGGCGTGGATCAGGTGGGTCTTGCCGAGGCCGACACCGCCATAGACGAACAGCGGATTGTAGGAAGCACCGGGATTCTGGGCGACCTGCACGGCTGCGGCCCGCGCGAGGTCGTTGGCGCGTCCGGTGACCAGGTTGTCGAAGGTGAATTCCGGGTTCAGCCGGGTCTTGTCGTAGGCATTGCCGGAGGCCGCTGCCTTTGCGGAAGGCCGGCGCACCGGCTTCGGTGGCGGTTCATCGTCCACATCGGGCAGCAGTGAGGACGTCGCCGGGCGCCCGCCATTGAGCGGCGCCCGCCCAGCCGCATTCGCCGGGGCGGCCGCGCCCTTCACCGCACCGGATCGCGCCTTCAGTTCGAAGCAGCGCTGGCTACCGAAAAACTCCGTACCGAGCTCGGTGATTCGTGGCAGGTAGCGATCCCGAACGAAGTTCAGGAAGAACTGGTTGGGCACGACCAGACACAGACCGGGCGGCTCGCCGTCCGCATCTTCCGCCAGCATCGGCTTGATCCAGGTCTTGAACTGCTGGGAGGGCAGTTCCTGCTCAAGCTTCCGCAAACAAAACGACCAGAAATCTTGACTCACAAATTCATCAACGGTGCAGAGGGGCATGACGGGGGAACGCCCGCAATCTCGCCGGATGCGGTGACGCGGGGTTCTCCTTCTTGGACATTTTCAGCGCGGCCGATGACACCGTCGATCGAGTCGACGGCTACCGGGCGAAGGTGGAATTGTACCCGGGTGCAGCCAAGTTATCCACAAGGGAAACATTAAAAAATTATTGACAAACAGTGGATTATCGATTCCAATTACGGGTTCTGTGTCCAACGCCGCAAGCCATCATGAAACGTACTTACCAACCTTCTGTCGTGCGCCGCAAGCGCACTCACGGCTTCCTCGTCCGCTCCCGCACCCGCGGCGGCCGCAAGGTACTCGCTGCTCGGCGCGCCAAGGGCCGGCATCGCTTGTCGGTATAAGGGGTGGCCGAGCCGGCGTGCACCGAGTCCGCCGGGCGGAACCGGTTCTCCGCCGATTTCCGCTTACGCAAAACGGATGAATATTCATCCGTTTTTGCTTTTCGGCGCGCGCTGCGCGGCCGCTTCTTCACGCTGCACTATCGACCCTCCGAGGCTGGCAGCGCCAGGCTCGGCCTGATCGTCGCCAAGCGCCTCGCGCGCCGCGCAGTCCAGAGAAACCTGCTCAAGCGGCTGGCCCGGGAGGCCTTTCGTCTACGCCGGACCAGTCTGCCCGAATTCGATATGATCGTCCGGCTGACCTCGCCCGCGAAGGACGCCAGTCGCCGTGATCTGCGCGACGATCTCGACAATCTGCTTGGCAGGCTACGCCGATGAAGACCTTGCTGATCGGCCTGTTGAAGGCCTACCGCCTTGCGATCAGTCCAATGCTCGGTCGCAACTGCCGCTATCATCCGAGCTGTTCCGAATACGCCATCGAGGCCGTCCAGCGTCACGGTGTACTCCGTGGCAGCTGGCTCGCGATCAAGAGGGTCGGCCGCTGCCACCCGTTCTCGCGCGGCGGCTACGATCCCGTGCCTTGATGCCCCAACCACCCGAATCCGAGTGATCCACCCGATGGACAATCGTCGACTCTTTCTGATCCTGATCTTCTGCTTCTCGCTGTTCATGCTTTGGGACGGCTGGATGAAGTTCAACGCACCACCACCGCCAGCCGCCTCGGCGGCACCGGAGGCCGCCGCCACCTCCAACTCCGCCGCCAACGCGGCGGCGCCGACGACGACGCTGGATGGCGCCCCGGCGGCACCGGAGATCAGCGCCGCTGTCGGCAGCTCCGCACCGACCGTGCGCGTCGAGACCGACCTGATCATTGCGGAAGTCTCTGCCGAGGGCGGCAGTCTCGTGCATCTCGAGTTCAAACAGCACAAGCAGACCCACGGCAGCGAGGAGAACCTCGTCCTCCTCGACCACAGCAAGCCCCACGTCTATGTCGCCCAGAGCGGCCTGATCGGCGAAGGCATGCCAACCCACAAGACAGGCTACACCCTTCCCAGCGGCGACCAGAGCCTGGCGGCCGGCACCGACTCGCTGACTCTCCGCATGCAGGCAGAACAGGCGCCCGAGGGGGTCAGCGTGTTCAAGGTGCTGACCTTCAAACGCGGCAGCTACGAGATCGACACCCGCTACGAGATCGACAACAAGTCGGCGAGCAGCGTGTCGCCCTTCGCCTATTTCCAGTTCGCCCGCGACGGCGAGCCCGCCGAGGGCGCGAAGGGGATGGGGGTCAGCACATTCACCGGACCGGCCGTCTACACGGAGGCCGAGAAGTACCAGAAGATCAAGTTCGCGGACATCGCCGACAATAGCGCCAAGTTCAATCACAAGTCGCAGGATGGCTGGATCGCCATGGTCCAGCACTACTTCGTCAGTGCGTGGCTGCCGAATGGAGACGCCGAACGTGAGTTCATTGCACGCAAAGTCGGGACCGACCTCTATGCGGCTGGAGTGATCCTGCCGGTGGGTGAAATAGCCAGCGGCCAGGATGGTGGCATCGCCGTGCCGATGTATGCCGGTCCGCAGGAGCAGGACAAGCTGGAGAGCATCGCGCCGGGGCTCGATCTCGTCGTGGACTATGGCTGGCTGACCGTGATCGCCGCGCCGCTGTTCTGGCTGCTGGAATGGTTCCACAAGCTCACTGGAAACTGGGGCTGGGCAATCATCCTGGTCACCGTCATGATCAAGGCAGCATTCTTTCCGCTGTCGGCGGCGAGCTACAAGTCTATGGCGAAGATGCGCACGCTCGGTCCGCGTCTGCAGCGCATGAAGGAACAGTACGGCGACGACAAGGCCAAGATGCAGCAGGAGATGATGGACATGTACCGGCGGGAGAAGATCAACCCGCTCGGTGGCTGCCTGCCCATCCTCGTGCAGATCCCGGTCTTCATCGCCCTGTATTGGGTTCTGCTCGGTAGCGTCGAGATGCGTCACGCGCCGTGGCTCGGCTGGATCCAGGATCTTTCGAGCAAGGATCCGTACTACGTGCTGCCGATCATCATGGGCGCATCGATGCTGGTCCAGACCAAGCTCAATCCGACGCCGCCGGACCCGATGCAGGCCAAGATCATGATGGCCATGCCGATCGTATTCACGTTCATGTTTCTCTGGTTCCCGTCGGGCCTGGTGCTGTACTGGGTCGTCAACAACCTGCTCTCCATTGCTCAGCAATGGCAAATCACCCGGATGATCGAGGGTGGCAAAGCCAAGAAGGCCTGAGCCGATAGCAGCCGTTGCCACGGCCCCAGGCCGTGGCGGCATCGGGGTGGTCCGGATTTCCGGTCCATCCCTTTTTGTTTTTGCCGAGGCGATAGCCGGCATCGATCCCAAACCACGGTACGCCCATTTCGCTCGCTTCCGTGGAGGCGACGGCACGGTGATCGACGAAGGGCTGCTCCTTTACTTCCCGGCGCCTCACTCCTTTACCGGCGAGGACGTCATCGAGCTTCAGGGGCACGGTGGTCCGGTCGTCATGGAGATGCTGCTCAACCGCTGCCTCGAGTTGGGCGCCAGGCTCGCCGAACCGGGCGAGTTCACGCGGCGGGCGTTTCTCAATGAGCGGCTCGACCTTGCCCAGGCGGAAGCCGTCGCCGACTTGATCGAAGCTTCGTCACAGGCCGCGGCGCGTTCAGCGCTCCGTTCCTTGTCCGGACGGTTTTCGGAAGAGCTGTCAAAGATTCGTGATGGTCTCGTCGAGCTGCGGACGCTGGTGGAGGCGACTCTGGATTTTCCCGAGGAAGAGCTGGATTTTCTCGAGGCGGCCCGGGCATTCGCGCGAATCGACCTGCTCGGCGAGCAGATCGCCGCGTTGCTGGATCGCGCCCAGCAGGGAAGCCTGCTCAGGCGTGGTCTCGCGGTCGTGTTGATCGGTCCGCCCAACGTTGGAAAATCGAGCTTGCTCAACCAACTAGCCGGCGAGGACCGAGCGATCGTGACGGAGCATGCCGGAACTACGCGGGACGCCTTGCGCGAGACGATCCATCTTCAAGGCATTCCGCTGCACATCGTCGACACGGCCGGGCTGCGTGAGACCGAAGATGCGATCGAGCGCATCGGCATCCAGCGAACCTGGCAAGAGGTGGGCCGGGCCGACGTGATCCTGCGGCTGGTCAGTGCCCTGGCATCTGGTGCGGATCAGGAGAGCAAGCGCGAACGAGAGACCAGCGAGATCGACGCCCGTCTTCCCGAAACCGCCGTCCGGATCACGGTACGAAACAAGATTGACCTGACCGGTGAGCTTCCGGGCCGATTCGAATCAACCGGCCAGATACGGATCGATCTCAGCGCACGCACGGGTGAAGGGTTGTCGCTGCTGGAGGCCGAACTCTTACGGATCGTCGGCTGGCACGCACACGGGGAAGATGTGATCCTGGCCCGCGAACGACATCTGGTCGCGCTACGTGAGTCGCGTGATCACGTCGCGCTGGCGAGTCAGCAAGGCGATGCACTCGAATTGCTGGCAGAGGAGCTGCGCTTGGCACACGACGCGCTTGCTCGTATCACGGGTGAATTCACGGCGGACGACTTGCTCGGCGAAATATTCTCGCGGTTCTGCATCGGCAAGTGAGTCCGGGGATGTCGGCGTTTCACGTGGAACATCCTTGATGGTCGAATACCTCCCCGAAATCAGCGGCCAGATTCTGGGCGCTCTTGCACTCGGCGCATTCGTCGCCGGACTGGTTGACGCCGTTGTTGGCGGCGGCGGCTTGATCCAGATTCCACTCCTGTTTGGCGCATTTCCCGAATATCCACCTGCACTATTGTTCGGCACCAACAAGGTCGCCAGCATTGTTGGAACGAGCAGTGCAGCGATTCAGTACGCTCGGCGAATCAAGATCGAATGGCCGGTTGCAATTCCCTCCGTACTGGCAGCACTTGCATTTTCCTGGCTCGGTGCACGATCGGTCACCCTATTTCCACCAGAAATCCTACGCCCTCTCGTCCTGGTGTTGTTGATTGCGGTCGCCACCTACACATTTCGCCGAAAAGACTTCGGGATCCAAGGCAGCAGCCACACACAGAGCGGTATTCGCCAAACTCTTACTGCTGTCGGGATCGGTGCGACGCTTGGATTCTATGACGGGTTCTTCGGACCCGGCACTGGGAGCTTTCTGATATTTGCATTCGTCCGATTTCTCGGCATGGACTTCCTGCGCGGATCCGTAACTGCAAAGCTGACGAATGTCGCAACCAACCTCGCTGCGATTCTTTTCTTCGCAGGCGCCGGCGCGATCATATGGGAAGCCGCGCTCACAATGGCAGCAGCCAATCTGGCAGGCGCACTTGCCGGTAGTCGTCTGGCTCTGAAGCACGGCAGCCAGTTCATTCGACGAGTATTCCTGCTCGTCGTCTGTGCACTGATCATCAAGCTTTGTCGCGATCTGTTTTGATCCTAGCCCCCTTTTGCCCACACTCTACGCGTCACCGACGACACTCGTGCGTCGTGCTTTCCCGATGAGCCGAATACGGTGTGCCGGGTTGTTGTACGGCATCCGGCGTGCATCGGGATATTGCCGCAACCGGCAATGCGGTGGCCGCGCAGAAATGGCAGACCACTCCCAATCGATCCGTCGCGCGAAGAGTACGGCATCGACACCCGATGTCCAGTTGGCTGCGACAACGCAGCGCGTCCTTCAACCGCCAACATATGCACCGTTAGGGATTCTGATAGCGTGATCCTCGGCGAAACGTCAACGACCTACGCCGGCGAGAGACCTGGGCATGTCCGAGCCGGCGATCATGGCCGCATTCCCATCGTTACGTTCCCATCATGCGACCGTGGTTGCCTTGCCCACCAAGGGACCACACCGCCCCCCGAGGGAAAACGTGATCAACGAACGCACGTTGTGACTAGCCGCGTGCGCTCGCTTCTTGCGAACTCTAGATCTCGATGGCCCGTCCAAATGCGGCCTTCCATCTCGAAACCAACTTGCAGGTACGTGCCTCCCCGGGCGGAACGGCGAGGCCCACCCGCCCGATTTCACCTGACAACAGGCGGGCGCGATTTGAAATCAAGATCATGCAAGCGCGTCATATCAAGGGATGGTCCGAGGATAGCTGCATCGCCAAAGACAAAGTAAGGTGCGCCTCAACGAGGCCTGTTCGGCGGTCCAGCCCCTCATCCACTCCCTCTCCCCCGGATCACCCTTACCACTAGCTTTCGCACCCCTTTCGTGCCGCTGCCCACCCGCCTCCGCGATCTCGCAAGTTCGAAAGGCCTCAATCCCATGTTTCACGTGAAACCAGCCAGGCCGCGGCCCCGCGCGCCACCCACCAGACACCAGACCGAAACCCTCCCGTCCGCTCAAAAGTAGCTGATACAATGGTCGTTTTTTCCCGACGCTTTAGGAGTGACGCGCATGAACGGGCTTCACCTGATTGCGGACATGTACCGCTGTCAGTGTAGCGAGCAGCTACTCATCGATCGTGAAACGCTTGAAGCTCTGTGCGTCGGCGAATGCGCCACGGTGGGCCTGACCCCGCTCGGCAGCTATTTCTATCAGTTCACCCACGATGATGGCCAGAAGGCCGGCGTCACCGGCACCGTCGTCCTCGCCGAATCCCACTTGGCCATTCACACGTGGCCAGAAACTGGCAGCGTTACACTCGACATCTACGTCTGCAATTTCAGTCGCGACAATGGCGACTTGGCACGCCAGCTCTTCGCCAAGCTACACCAAACTCTCGCGCCGATCGAAACGGTCGATCATCAGGTCGTCCGCGGAAAACTCCTCACCCCCGCATGAACGAGCAGCACCGCATCGACGAGGCGCTCAATGACGCAGCCGGCTTCTTCTTCGACTGCGGAACGCTGCTCGAAGCCGGACACACGCCCTACCAATACTATGAAGTCTGGGACAGCCCACTGCTCGGCAAGCTGTTTCGCCTGGACGGCTATTTCATGACTTCGGAGCGTGACGAGTTCTTCTACCATGAGAACCTGATACACGTGCCAGCTGTTTCACACCCCGCGCCGAGCAGCGCTCTGATCATCGGCGGCGGCGATGGCGGTTCCGCAGAAGAACTCCTGAAGCACCCGACGATGACGCGCCTCGCCCTCGTCGAGATCGACGGCAAGGTCATCGACATCTCCCGCCGCTACCTTTCCAGCATTCATCGCGGCGCACTCGACGATCCACGCCTCACTCTTCACGTTTGCGACGGCCTCGATTATGTTCGCAACACCGCCAGAGCAGCCGGAGAGCGCTTCGACCTGATCGTACTCGATCTCACGGACCCGGTAGGCCCTGCTGCCGAGCTCTACAGTCCGACCTTCTTCGCCGACTGCAAAGCCTTGCTGAACGATAACGGCGCCCTGTGCCTGCATGTCGGCTCACCGTTCTACCAGCCTCAGCGCGTTCGCCGACAGATCACAGAGCTATCCCGGGTCTTCGCACATGTCTGCCCCTATTTCGTGCACATTCCTCTATACGGCACACTATGGGGGATGGCCTGCGCCTCCGACCGGCTGGTGCCTGCCAAGCTCGATTCAATCGAAGTGGATCGGCGTATTGCGGCGCGCGGACTTGCCCATCTGCAGTACTACAATGGTTCGACGCATCAGGCCGTCCAGGCCCTGCCCAACTACGTCCGCCACCTGCTCGCGCGCTGATCCCCCAGCCGCCGCGCACAGGCGCCGCAGCCATGACCAAACCGCGAAGACCACACGCCAAGAATCGGCGCGATCACGGCCCGAGACTACCACCCGATAGCCTCGCCGCAGCCCTCCATCACAGCGCGCGACTGATCGCTGCCGTTCGCAACGGACAGACCCTGACTCAAGCCATCGCCGAGCTCGCTGCCTCCGACGATCCCGCCGCGCTGCGCCAACGTGCGGCCATTCAGGACACCGCCTACGGCAGCTTGCGCGATCATGCCCTCGGACAGGCGGTGCTGCACCCACTATTGCGGGCCGAGCCACCCGAGCCAATCTACTCGCTGTTGCTCGCTGCCCGCTACCGTCTCGACACACGCCCGGAAAACGCGCATACCATCGTCGATCAAGCCGTCGAGGCGGCTGCCACCCTGCACACGGCCCGATTCGGCGGGCTGGTCAATGCCGTCCTCCGGAACTACGTCCGACGACGCAGCGAACTGCACACGCAGGCAGCGCAGCACGACGAAGCGCGCTATCGTCACCCGTACTGGTGGATCGAGCGCGTCCGTACGGAACTTCCACAGCATTGGGTCGATGTCCTCGATGCCGGCAACCGCCACCCGCCCATGGCCCTGCGCGTCAATCGCCGCCGCTGCGACCCACCGACCCTGCTCAGCGCCCTTGCCGAAGCCGGCATCGACGCCACCGCAATCGGCGGCAGCGCCATCGCGCTGGCAACACCACGCCCGTTCACCGAAATTCCGGGCTTTCACCAAGGCTGGTGCTCAGTGCAGGATCCTGGCGCGCAGCACTGCGCCGGGCTGCTCGATCTCCAGCCGGGACAGCGGGTGCTCGACGCCTGTGCCGCTCCTGGCGGCAAGACCGCACACATCCTCGAATCGGCAGACGTCGCGCTGACCGCACTCGAAATCTCGCCCGGGCGCATGGCACGTGTTCGAGACAACCTCCGGCGACTCGGCCTGCGGGCCGAACTGCGCGTCGCCGACTGCCGCCATCTCGACGACTGGTGGGACGGCGAACCCTTCGATCGCATTCTCGCAGACGTACCATGCTCGGCCAGCGGGGTCGTGCGCCGGCATCCGGACATCAAATGGCTGCGCCGGGACACCGACATCCCCGCCTTTGCGCGACAGCAGGCCGAGATCATGGATCACCTTTGGCACACCTTGGCGCCGGGTGGCAAAATGCTCTACGTCACATGCTCGGTCTTCGATGCCGAAAACGTCTTGCAGGTCGTGGAATTCTGCCGGCGGCATGCCGATGCACGGCGGCTGCCGATCGCCGGCAAGCCGTATCGCCAACTTCTGCCCTGTGCCCAACATGACGGGTTTTTCTATGCCCTCCTTGCGAAGCGTGAGTGATCTCGCATCCGCTCTGGCGCTGAGCCTGTTGGTCGCCGGCAGTTTGTTCGCGCCGGAAAGCGCACAGGCCCGAGATCCGCGCTTCGGCTATGCCGCCATGCAGGCCAAGGACGACGACTACGTGCTCGAGGCCGATGTTCATTTCACGCTCAACGAACGCCTCGAAGATGCCGTGCAGCGAGGCGTCGCCCTGTACTTCGTGTTCGAGGTCGAGATCAGCCGTGACCGCTGGTACTGGTTCGACGAAGAGATCGGACGGCGCATCAGGACCTACCGCCTGTCCTACCACCCACTGACGCGGAGCTACCGTCTGACCCTCGGCAGTCTTCATCAGAATTTCGACACCCTCGAAGAAGCCCTGCAACCGGTGCGGCGAGTTCGCGGCTGGACCATCATCCCGCGCGACAGGCTCAAGGCAGGGAGCTCCTACGACGTGTCCCTGCGCTTCCAGCTCGACACCTCACAATTGCCCAAACCCTTTCAGGTCACGGCCCTCGGCAGCAGTGACTGGACCCTCGAAACCGACTGGCTGCAATGGACCTTCCTAGCCACCGCTCCCGCCGTGCCGTAAAGGCCATCTCGCTCGCCGTGGTCGCGGCGCTCGCCGGCGTCCTGCTGTTCCTGCTCGCATCGGCCAGTGCCAATACGTCCCTGTTTGCACGCAATTATCCGCTGCTGCTGGCCGCCAATGGCGCGCTGGTCGTTCTCCTCGGCGGTACCGTTGCCTACCAGCTTCGCAAGACCTGGCACGAGCGTCGCGCCTCGCAGTTCGGCTCACGTCTGAAACTGCGGCTGCTACTGATGTTCGCGGCCATGGCCATTCTTCCGGGCGCACTGATCTACGCCGTGTCGATGCAGTTCGCGGTACGGAGCATCGAATCGTGGTTCGACGTCCGAGTCGACGCCGCACTCGAGGGCGGCCTCGCCCTCGGTCAGAGCGCCTTCGACTATCTCCTCGACCAGCTCGAGGAGAAGACCAATTTCGCCGCTCTGGCCCTGGCCGACGCGCAAGGCATGCATCTGGGCAAGCTCAACCGTCTCCGGGACGAGATCCCTGCCGAACGCGCCATGGTGTTCACTGCCTCCGGCCAGTTGCTCGCCACTTCGTCGGCCGATATCGATCCGACCGCGAGCGTCATTCCGCTCGAGAGCCCCGACCCCGCGATGCTGCGCAACCTGCGCAACAATCAGACCATTCGCCAGATCGAGAGCCTCACCGATGGCCGCCTCCAGCTGCGCGTCGTCGTCGCCCTGCCAGTCCGCCAGCTGCTCGCCGATCCTGTCTATCTTCAGGCGGTTCAGGCCGTCCCCGATACCATCGCCCGCCACGCCGACAACGTGCAGGAAGCCTACCAGGACTACCAGCAGCTCTCCCTCGGCCGCGAAGGCCTCAAGCAGATCTTCACGATGACGCTGACCCTGACACTGCTGCTCGCCCTGCTAGCGGCAATGGCTGTGGCCGTAGTCCTCGCCCGTCGCCTTTCCGCACCGCTGCGGCTGCTCGCAGAAGGGACCCAGGCCGTCGCCCAGGGCGACTTTTCACCCCGGCGGGCGCTGCCCGCTCGCGACGAACTCGGCGTGCTGACGCAGAGTTTCAGCCAGATGACCCGCCAGCTCGACGAGGCCAGGAGCCTCGCAGAGCGAAACCGAATGGCGGTCGAGGGCGCACGCGCCTATCTCGAAAGCGTGCTCGCCAACCTTTCCGCCGGTGTGCTCGCGTTCGACCCCAATGGCACCTTGCGCGCCGCCAATGCCGGCGCCACCAGCATCCTCGCCGACGAACTGGTCGGCATGGAAGCCGTCGAGCTCGACGACTGGCCACGTCACTCCGAATTCCGCGATGCGATCATCAAGGGCTTTGCCGAGAACGATACCGACTGGAACACCCAGATCGAAATGACGAGCGAACATGGCCAGCCGCAGACGCTGCTGATCCATGGCTCACGACTGCCGGAAGGTTCCGGTGGCGGCTTCGTCGTGGTCTTCGACGACATCTCCCACCTGATCTCTGCGCAACGGACCGCAGCCTGGGCCGAGGTCGCCCGCCGCGTGGCCCATGAGATCAAGAACCCGCTGACACCGATCCAGCTCTCGGCAGAACGACTCGAACACAAGCTCGCACAACACCTCGACGATGACCTTCGCGCGATGCTGGTGCGCTCGTGCCGGACCATCGTCAGCCAGGTCGAGGCGATGAAGAACCTGGTCAATGCGTTTCGCGACTACGCCAAGCTGCCGGCCCCGGTTCTGTCGCCGCTCGACCTCAACCAGCTCGTACGGGAGGTCGCGGCCCTGTACGAGGCATCGCCGGTCCGCGTCCGGGCCGAACTCGGCAGCAACCTGCCTGCCGTGATGGGCGACGCCGGTCAGCTGCGCCAGGTCATCCACAACCTGCTGCAGAACGCCGAAGATGCAGTCGGCCAAGGTTCCGGCATCGAAGCACCGTCGATCGAGATCATCACACGCCTGTCCGGCACCCGCGCCGCCCTGGTGGTGCGCGACAATGGCAACGGCTTTCCCCCCGACGTCCTGCCCCGTGCCCTCGAGCCGTACTTCACGACACGCGCCCATGGCTCGGGCCTCGGTCTGGCGATCGTCAAGAAGATCATCGATGAACACGGTGGCGACATCCGCATCACCAATCGCGAGGCCGGCGGCGCCGAAGTCCGCGTCAGGCTACGCACGGAAAGAATCAGAGAGAGTACCTAGAGACCATGGCAAAGATCCTGATCGTCGACGACGAGATCGGCATTCGCGAACTGCTTTCAGAAATCCTGAGAGACGAGGGACACGACGTGCTGCTCGCCGAGAACGCCGGCGCAGCACGCAACATTCGCAACGAGTTGTGCCCCGACCTCGTCCTGCTGGATATCTGGATGCCCGATTCCGACGGCATTTCACTGCTCAAGGAATGGTCCGCTAATGGACAGCTCAAGATGCCGGTGATCATGATGTCGGGCCACGGCACGATCGACAGCGCCGTCGAGGCGACGCGCATCGGTGCCCTCGACTTCCTCGAGAAGCCGATTGCCCTGCAGAAGCTCCTGGCGTCGGTCAAGCGTGGTCTGGCCCATCGCGCGATGCCGAGTGCGCCCCATCACCCGACCTTGGCCGCGCTGACCCGTTCCCTTGCGCTGCGCGACCTGCGGCGCCGCCTGGTACAGCTCAGCGAAGGCTCACGCTCGCTGCTGCTGAAGGTCGGCGCCGGCAGTCTGGCCGAGCTCGCCGCCCGCAGCATCCAGAACAACAGTGGCGCATGGCTCGACCTATCCGCTCAGCCGGGACAGCTCGATGGCGATCAACTGACCGCGCTTGCCGGTGGCACGGTGTTCGTCCCCGAACTGCTGCGACTGACCCGTGCGCAACGTGTCAACCTGAGTTTCCTGATCGATCGCCTCGAGCGCTACAAGCTCCATCTGGTGGTCGCGACCGAGCACGGCCGCGAAACCTTCCGCTCGGAGGGCTGGGATCCGGCCTTGGTCGATCGACTGTACGAGACCAGTCTGCCGCTGCCGGGACTGACCGAGATCAAGGACGACATTCCCGAACTCGCCGGCCTGATCCTGCAGCAATTGATCGAGGCCGGAGAGGTGCCGATGCGGCGCTTCTCGAGCGCGGTGCTGAACATGTTGCGAACCCATCACTGGCCTGGTGGCTATCCCGAGGTGCGCGCCACCGTCAAATCCCTGGCGATGGCCAGTCTCGATCAGGAAATCGATGCCGAGGATGCCAACGCGCTGCTCGCTGAAACCCGCTCGACCGACAACGGCACGCCCTTGTCCCTCGAACTGCCGCTGCGCGAGGCACGGGAGGAATTCGAACGCATCTACTTCCGCCACCACCTGAGACTGGAAGGCGGAAACATGACCAGACTCGCCGAAAAGACCGGTGTCGAACGCACCCATCTCTATCGCAAACTGAAGCAGCTCGGCCTGCACAGCAGTCGCAAGAGCGAGGACTGATGATCCTGCCGATCATCACCCCCCGTTGTTGCGCCGCAGCATTCCGCCCCATCACAGGCCGCAGGGCGTAGAATCGCGCGGTTCCCTGCACAAACGACGGCAGCAGCGTGAAGATCATCATTCTCGGCGCCGGCCAGGTCGGCTCATCGGTCGCAGAAAACCTCGTTTCCGAGGCCAACGACATCACCGTGGTCGATACCGATCCGGCCCTGTTGCAGGCCATGCAGAACAAGCACGACCTGCGCGCCGTCGTCGGCAACGCCGCCTCGCCTGCGGTGCTGCAACAGGCCGGTGCAGAAGATGCCGACCTGCTGATCGCGGTGACCCAGTCCGACCAGATCAATCTGTGCGCATGCAAGATCGCCAAGTCGGTGTTCAACCTGCCGACCCGCATCGCCCGTCTGCGCTCCGCCGACTACGTCGACTATCCGGAACTCCTCACCGAGAGCAATTTCGCGGTCGATTTCTCGCTCTGCCCGGAACAGATCGTCACCGACTACATCGGCAAGTTGATCCGCTTTCCGACCGCCTTGCAGGTGCTCGAATTCGCCGGCGGCGAACTCAGCCTGGTGGCGGTGCGCGCCTTCGACGGCGGCCCGCTGGTCGGGCTGCCGATTTCCGAACTGCGCAAGCACAGGCCATTGGTCGAAGCCCGGATCGCGGCGATCTACCGCAAGGAGCACGCGATCATCCCGAGCGGCGATACCGTCATCGAGCACGCCGACGAGGTCTTCTGCCTGGCACCGACCAGGCAGATCCGGGAGGTCATGCGAGAACTGCGCCGCCTCGAAAACCCGATCCGCCGGATCATGATCGCCGGCGGCGGCAACATCGGCTACCGCCTCGCCCGCTCGATCGAGGACCGCTACGAAGTCAAGGTGATCGAACGCGGCCAGACCCGCACCGGCTTTCTCGCGGTCAACCTGAAGCACACGCTCGTGTTGCAGGGAGATGCCACCGACGAGGACCTGCTGGCCGGCGAGAACATCGAAGACATGGACATGTTCCTCGCGCTGACCAACGACGAGGAAGACAACATCATGGCGGCGTCGCTGGCCAAGCGAATGGGCGCGCGCCGCACGCTGGCGCTGATCAACCGCAAGAGCTATGTCGATCTGGTGCAGGACGGCGGCCGCATCGACATCGCGATCTCGCCCGCGCATACCTCGATCGGCACGCTGCTGGCGCATGTGCGAAGGGGCGACGTTGCCGCCGTCCACAGTCTCCGCCGCGGTGCCGCGGAAGCGCTGGAAGTGGTCGCCCATGGCGATCCCAAGACCTCGAAAGTGGTCGGCCGTCGCGTCGACGAGATCGACCTGCCTCACGGCGTGACGATCGGCGCGATCGTCCGCGAGACCGGGCAGCAGCGACTGCTGCATCGCGAGACCGGACCGGTGCTGCAGACCGAACGCGAGGTGCTGATCGCCCACCACGACACGGTCATCGAATCGGAAGACCACGTGATCGTGTTCTGCGTCTCGAAGAAGCAGGTCGCCAAGGTCGAAAAGCTGTTCCAGGTCGGATTCGGCTTCTTCTGACGTGCGTCGCCTCAATCACCTTCTCTCGGTCTTCCGGATCCTGTCGCTGATCGTCGGCATCTTCGGCACGACGATGCTGGCGCCGATCGCCATCTCCTGGTGGCGACACGAGGCCGCCGAGACGGTATTCGACGAGGCCTTCGTGCTGACCGTCACCACCGGCGCGGTACTGTGGTGGCTGGCCCGACACCACACCCGCGAACTGTCCACCCGGGACGGCTTCCTGCTGGTGGTGCTGACCTGGACCCTGCTGCCCGCCGCCGCCGCGCTGCCCCTCTGGCTCTATCTGCCCGGCATGAGCTTCACCGACGCCTATTTCGAGGCAGTCTCCGGCCTCACCACGACCGGCGCCACGGTCATTTCCGGCCTCGACGCACTGCCGTATTCGATCAACTTCTGGCGCATGCTGCTGGTCTGGCTCGGAGGCATGGGTCTGATCGTGCTTGCGGTCGCGATCCTGCCCCTGCTCGGCGTCGGCGGACGCCAGTTGTTCAAGGCCGAAGCGCCCGGTCCGATGAAGGATTCCAAGCTGACGCCGCGCATGGCCCAGACCGCCAAGGGCCTGTGGGCGGTGTATGGCCTGATCAGCATCGCCTGTGTGCTTTCGCTGCACTGGGCCGGCATGACCTGGGAAGATTCGGTCGTGCACATGTTCACGACGATGGGCCTCGGTGGCTTCTCGACCCACGATCAGAGTTTCGCCTACTGGGATTCCGTGCGCATCGAGTCGGTCACGATCTTCTTCATGGCGCTCGCCGGCCTCAACTTCGCAACCCACTTCGTCGCGTTGCGTGAGCGCCGGTTGAGCGCCTATGTCGAAGACCCCGAATTCCGCTGGTATCTCTACGTGCTGTTCGGCAGCGTCGGCGCACTGGCGGTCTACCTCTACGCCAACGGCGCCTATCCGACCCTCGCCGAGGCGCTGCGCTTCGCCGCCTTCAATACCGTGTCGATCGCGACCACCACCGGCTTTGCCAACACCGACTATTCACTGTGGCCGATGTTCGCACCATTCTGGATGCTGTTCCTTTGCAGCTTCGTCACCTGTGCCGGCTCGACCGGAGGCGGCATCAAGATGATGCGCGCGATGATCCTCTACAAGCAGGTATTCCGCGAATTGCTGCGTTCGCTTCACCCGTCCGCGGTCTCGCCGATCAAGTTCGGCTCCGAGGCGGTATCGAGCCAGATCCTGTTCGCGGTGCTGGCCTTCGGCTTCATCTACATGGTCGTACTGGTCACGCTGACGCTGCTGATGGTGCTGTCGGGACTCGATCCGGTCACAGCCTTCTCGGCCGTGGTCGCCTGCGTCAACAATACCGGCCCCGGTCTCGGACAGGTCGGCCCGGCCACCACCTACGCCGTGCTGAACGACTTCCAGACCTGGGTATGCACCTTCGCGATGCTGCTCGGGCGTCTCGAGATCTTCACGCTGCTGGTGGTTCTGAGCCCGTACTTCTGGCGGAAATAGCGTCCCGATGCCCGAATCGCGCAACTCCTATATGCCATCGGGCCGGCCGTCCGACCCGGACACCGGCTCCGGGCTGTTGCGGAACTGGTCGCCGGTGCTCAATCCGCTGGGCATCATCATCGTCTTCTTCGGCCTGCTGATGCTCGTGCCGCTGGGCGTGTCGTGGTACCAGCAGGACGGCGCGACGCTGTCCTACGACGAGGCGCTGGCGTCGACGCTGGCGACCGGCATCCTGATGTGGCTGATGACGCGGCGTTTCAGACGGGACCTCAAGCCGCGGGACGCCTTCCTGCTGGTGGCCCTGACCTGGATGGTGCTGCCCATCTTCGGCGCCCTGCCACTGTATTTCCATATCCAGGACCTGAGCTTCACCGACGCCTATTTCGAAGCCACCTCCGGCCTGACCGCAACCGGCGCGACAGCGCTCTCCGGCCTCGACCACCTGCCGCTGTCGCTCAATTTCTGGCGCACCTTCATGCACTGGATTGGCGGCATGGGGGTGATCGTGCTGGTGGTCGCCATCCTCCCGCTGCTCGGCATCGGCGGCCGCCAGATATTCAAGGCCGAGACCCCGACGCCGATGAAGGATGCCAGCCTGACGCCGCGCATCGCCGAAACGGCGAAGGGGCTGTGGATGGTCTATTTGCTGTTCACGATCGCCTGCGCGACCGCGCTGCATCTGGTGGGCATGGATGTCTGGGATTCGCTGATGCACGCGTTCTCGATCATGGGGCTCGGCGGCTTCTCGAGCAAGGACGCCAGCATCGGCCACTACAACAGCCTCGACGTCGAAATGGTCGTGATGGGCTTCGCGCTGCTCTCGGGCATCAACTATGGCACCCATTTCATGGCGCTCTACCAGCGCTCGGTGAAGCCTTATCGCCATGACCGAGAGCTGCCGTTCTATTTCGGCGTGCTGATCGCCAGCATCCTGCTGATCAGCCTCTACCTGACGCCCCACGCCGCCTATCCGGATTTCATCCAGACCGTCCGCTACGTCGCCTTCCATTCGATCTCGCTGGCCACCTCGCTCGGCTTCGCGACCTCCGACTACACCTTCTGGCCGATGTTCGCGCAGATCTGGATTCTTTTCCTCGGCAGCTTCATCGCCTGTTCCGGCTCCACCGGCGGCGGCATCAAGCTGATGCGCGCAATCATCCTCTACAAGCAGGTCTACCGCGAACTCGCCCGCGCCATCCATCCCAATGCGGTGCTGCCGGTACGCCTGGGCGATCAGCAGATACCCGACCACATCCTGCACGCGGTGCTCGGCTTCTCGTTCATCTACATGGTCACGATCGTCACCCTGACCCTGGTGCTGTCGGCCAGCGGTGTCGAACTGGTGACCGCGTTCTCGGCCGTGGTGGCCTGCCTCAACAACACCGGCCCGGGCCTCTCCGGCGTCGGGCCCGCGTCCAACTACTCGGTGCTGTCGGACTTCGCCACCTGGGTGTGCACATTTGCGATGCTGCTCGGCCGCCTCGAGATCTTCACGCTGCTGGTGGTGATGACGCCGGCCTTCTGGCGCAAGTGAATCGGGCGCCACGCCGGCGCGCAAGCTGCGGCGTGTGGCGAAAACCGGGATAATCCGGCCATCCGGCCAGCCGGCCGCCTACCGGGAAAGCCAACGTGAGTCCGCTGAGCAACGACACCTTCCTGCGCGCCCTGCTGCGCGAACCGACCGACTACACGCCCCTGTGGCTGATGCGCCAGGCTGGACGCTATCTGCCCGAGTACTGCGCCACCCGCAAGCGCGCGGGCAGCTTCCTGCAACTGTGCAAGAGCCCGACGATGGCCTGCGAGGTCACGCTGCAACCGCTCGAGCGCTACGATCTCGATGCCGCGATCCTGTTTTCCGACATACTCACGGTGCCCGACGCCATGGGCCTCGGGCTCTACTTCGAGGAAGGCGAGGGCCCCAAGTTCGAGCGCCCGCTGAAGGACGAGAACGACATTCGCCGCCTCGCGGCCCCCGATCCGCACGACGAGCTGCAGTACGTCATGGATGCGGTCAGCGAAATCCGCCGCGCCCTCGATGGCCGCGTTCCGCTGATCGGTTTCTCCGGCAGTCCGTGGACGCTGTCCTGCTACATGGTCGAGGGCGGCAGCTCGAGCGACTACCGAAAGGTCAAGTCGTTGATGTACTCGCGCCCCGAGCTGATGCACCAGGTGCTCGATGTCACCGCACTGGCCGTCACCGCCTACCTCAATGCACAGATCCAGGCTGGTGCCCAGGCGGTGATGGTGTTCGACTCCTGGGGCGGGGTGATGTCGCATGACGCCTATCGCGAGTTTTCGCTGCGCTACCTCCAGGTCATCGCGGAAGGCCTGATTCGCGAACACGACGGCCGACGCGTGCCCGCGATCGTCTTCACCAAGGGCGGCGGGCTCTGGCTCGAAGACATCGCCGATGCCGGCTACGACACCGTCGGCCTCGACTGGACGATGGATCTCGGCAAGGCACGCGCCCTGGTCGGCCACCGCGTCGCCCTACAGGGCAATCTCGATCCGGCCGTGCTGTTCGCGAGCCCCGATGCCGTGGCGGAGCAGGCTCGCCGGGTCCTCGACAGCTTCGGCAACCATCCCGGGCACGTCTTCAACCTGGGCCACGGCATCTCCCAGTTCACGCCGCCCGAGAATGTCTCGGTGCTGGTCGAAACCGTCCACCAGCACAGCCGGCAGATCCGCGCCGCAAGCTGATCCCGGGCCATCGCAAAGGGCTCTGTATCGGGCAAAAAATCGTGCTTTTCGGTGTTGACTTATTCACATCGGCCTGCTCCATGACGTGAAATCCGATGCTTCCGGGGTACATTCCGCTTTGTGGCGATAAACCACTGTTTTCATTGAATTCACGTCTTGCCCACAGATTGTGCAAACCACTTCGATTCCCCTCTGTGCCGCCTGAATACGCCATCTTCCGATGCTTGCCCACAAGCTTATCCACAGTTTCTGTGGAGAAGGCCCGATTGCGGTTTTATTGCGGCCAATTAAGCAGACTTCATTCAATCTCACTTCATATTCAGCCGCCACTCCATTGATTCATTGAGCATTTTCCAGCCCATCCCTGACAACGATGACCATCGTCCGCGTCGCGCTTCCGCTCCCCCTGCCGCAAGCATTTGATTATCTTTCGGAAAGTGCATCCACAGCGGACATCGGGCGGTGTGTACGGGTGCCCTTCGGAAAGGACACCCTAACCGGCGTCGTACTGGCGCTGGCGGCCGAGAGCGAAGTCGACCGCAGCCGGCTCAAGCCGGTGCTGGAGATCCGGCGGACGCTGCCCGCGCTGCCGGCTGACTGGCTCGAGATGGTTGTCTTCGTCTCGCGCTACTACCATGCGCCGATCGGCGAAGTCGTCCAGCTCGCGCTGCCACCGGACATGCGTCGCACGATCGCTCCGGCGCCCCGCGCAAGCGAAGACCCATGGTTGGCGCTGACCGCGGCAGGCCGTGACGCGGCATCCGACGGCCACCGGGCGAAGCGCGCCCTGGCTGTCGTCGCGGTAGTGCAAGGCCATGGCGCCATCAAGCGCAGCGCGCTGCGGGCAGAGCTGGGCAGCTCGGTGCCGATCGCCGATGCCTTGCGCCGCGGCTGGCTCGAGCCGGTGCCGCCCGGTCCGGCCGGCGACACCTGCGGCGAACAGACTCCGACCGCCGAGCAATCGGCTGCGCTCGATACGATCGCGACGGCAGGCGAAGGCTTCGCATGCTGGCTGCTGCACGGCGTCACCGGCAGCGGCAAGACCGAGGTCTATCTTCAGCTCGCACGCCGGCACCTCGCACGCGGTCATCAGATCCTGCTGCTGGTCCCCGAGATCGCGCTGACTCCGCAACTCGAGGACAGAGTCGGTGACCGCTTCCCCCGAGCCCGGATCGTCGCCCTGCATTCCGGCCAGTCCGAGGGCGCACGGTCGAACGGTTTCGTGCAGGCGATGACGGGGCAGGCCGACATCGTGCTCGGCACTCGCCTGGCGATCTTCACGCCGCTGCCCCGGCTCGGCCTGATCGTCATCGACGAGGAACACGACGCCTCCTACGCCCAGCTCGAAGGCGTGCGCTATTCGGCCCGCGACCTCGCCGTGTGGCGCGCGCGCCAGCGGGACATTCCGCTGCTGCTGGGCTCGGCCACGCCGTCGCTCGAGAGCTGGCAGCACGCCGAGGCCGGCCGCTACCGCCGCATCCCGCTCAACCATCGGGCACGCGCCACGTCACTGCCCACGATCCGCTGTGTCGACACCCGCCGCCAGGTCCTCGATCAGGGGCTGAGCCCGGCCCTGATCGATGCAATCGCCGCACGCCTCGCACGTCGGGAGCAGACCCTCGTCTTCCTCAACCGACGTGGCTACGCACCGGTACTGAGCTGCCCGGCCTGCGGCTGGATCAGCGCCTGCGACCACTGCTCCGCCAATCGCGTACTGCACCTCGCCGAACGTCGCATGCGCTGCCACCACTGTGGCGCCAGCGGTCCGATTCCGCAGGTCTGCCCCGAGTGCGGAAACCAGGACATCCATGCGTTTGGGCGCGGCACCCAACGCCTCGAGCAGCGGCTCGGCGAACTGTTCGCCGACGCCACGGTGATGCGCATCGATCGTGACGCCGTGCGCGGTCGCCGCGAATGGCAGCAGCGCTTGGCGGCAATTGCCAGCGGCTCGGTCGACGTCATCGTCGGCACCCAGATGATGGCCAAGGGTCACGACTTTCCGCGTCTGACCCTGGTTGGCGTGATCGGTGCCGATGCCTCACTGCATGCCGCCGACTTCCGTGCGCCCGAGCGGCTGTTCCAGCAACTGATGCAGGTCGGCGGCCGGGCCGGCCGAGCCGATCTCGCCGGCGAAGTCCTGATCCAGACCGAGTTTCCCGAGCACCCGCTGTACGCGGCGCTGCGTTCCCACGATTACCATCGCTTCGCGGCGATGGCGCTCGACGAACGCCGGCGCGCCGGCTTCCCTCCGTTCGCCTACCAGGCCATGTTGCGGGCCGATGCCCCCGAACTGGGCGAGGCCATCGAGTTCCTGCATCAAGCCCGCAGTCTCGCTCGTCGGCTCGGCTCACCGGAAATCGAGGTCTTCGATCCTGTTCCGATGCGCCTGGTACGGCTCGCCCGCAGGGAACGCGGCCAATTGCTGGTCGAATCGCGTCGCCGGCCGGCGCTGCAGGCATTTCTCGAGCAATGGGTGTCGGCGCTCTACCAGCTGCCGGTCGGTCGCCGCCTGCGCTGGCGCATCGATGTGGACCCGATGGAGGTCTGACGACTGCGGCGTGCTGCCCGATCCGCATCATTCGGCTGGGCCGCCCTCAACCCCGGAATTCGCCGATCCGCCACAGCCAGGCGGCGCCGCGCACGCCCGAGGAATCGCCGTGACGGCTCACCGCCAGCCGGGTGTCGATGCGATCCGAGAAGACATCGGGCGCCCACAGGCGAGGCACCGTCCGGGTGAACCTTGCGACATTCGACAGGCCGCCGCCGAGGACGATGACCTCGGGATCGAGCAGGTTGATGACGCCGGCCAGCGACCGGGCGAGACGCACTTCGTAGCGCTGCAATGTCCGCTCGCAACCCGCATCGCCGGCTGCGGCAGCGGCCACGATCGCCCTGGCGTCGAGCGCATCGCCGCCCTGGGCGCGATGGTCGGCTGCCATGCCCGTCCCCGAAAGATAGGTCTCGATACAACCGAAACGGCCGCAATAACACCGCGGCAAGGGCCGGTCGCTGTCGTTCGGCGACGGCAGTGGGTTGTGTCCCCACTCGCCGGCGACGCCGTTGGCGCCGCTCCACACCCGACCATCGAACGCAATGCCGCCACCGACACCGGTACCGAGAATCACCGCGAACACCACCCGCATGCCGGCTCCGGCGCCATCGACCGCCTCGGACACCGCCAGACAGTCGGCATCGTTGGCCATGCGTACCGGCCGCGCCAGTCTCCGTTCGAGATCTTCCAGCAACGGCCGGCCATTGAGACAGGTCGAGTTGGCATTGCGCATCCGGCCGTCCACCGGCGATCGACTGCCCGGCGTGCCGATGCCGACACTGCAACGGCAGCAGACTGCAGCCTCGGCATCGGCGACCAGGGCCACGATCGCCGCCAGCGTCGCCTCGTAGTCACCCTGGGGTGTCGCCGCTCGACGCCGGTGGCGCTCGTGCCCGTCCTCGTCCAACACCACCACCTCGATCTTGGTACCGCCCAGGTCGATGCCGATTCTCACGCGTCCCCCCACCTCTGCGGATCGTGCCGTGGCATCGATTCTGCCACCAGGCCGATCACGGGCGCGCGCTAAAGTCCGGACGTCCGCGACCGTAAGGCCAGCCAAGCAGATGTCGACCGGCATCAGGGGCTGCCCGCCGCCCGCGACCCATATCCGCCACCGATCGCTCAGGCAGGGTCGACGACGTGCTAACGTGATACCAACAACAATGACATGACGCGGCGCCGACACTGGCCCGCTCCGACGGCAGGGGAGGGCATGGAGGCGCTCACGATTCTGGTGGTCATGGCGGTCGTGGTGGTTCTGGTGTTCGACTACACCAACGGCTTCCACGATGCGGCCAACATCATCGCGACCGTGATCGCCTCCCGCGCGATGCAGCCGATGCAGGCAGTCGCCGTGGTCGGCCTATTCGAATTTCTCGGTCCGGTTCTCGGCGGTACCGCGGTCGCCAACACGATAGGGTCGTTCGTCATGCTCGACGACCTGCAGCCGATGTTTTCGCTGTCGGTGCTGCTGGCGGGTCTGTCGGGCGCCATCGCCTGGAACCTGGTCACCTGGTGGAAGGGAATCCCGTCCTCGTCGTCCCACGCCCTCGTCGGTGGTCTGATCGGCGCAGTCGTCATGGCCGTCGGGCAGGACCACGTCGTCTGGGGCTTCACCGAACTGCTGGCCAACGGCCGCCTGACCGGCGTCACCAAGGTGGTGCTGGCATTGCTCGGCTCACCGCTGGTGGGATTCGCCGCCGGCTATCTGCTGCACAAGCTCTCGACGCTGCTGTTGCGCGGCGCGCGGCCGGCGATCAACCGCCAGCTGCGCCGGGCACAGTATGTCACCGCCGCGACGCTCGCCTTCTCGCACGGTGCCAACGATGCCCAGAAGAGCATGGGCATTCTGACCCTGGCGCTGCTGCTCGGTGGCCGCATCGACAGCTTCCAGGTACCACTGTGGGTGATCCTGGCCTGCGCCAGCGCAATGACCCTGGGCACCCTGTCCGGCGGCTGGCGGATCGTGCGCACCCTCGGTTTCGCGATCTACCGGGTACGGCCGCTGCATGCGCTCAATTCGCAGCTTGCCTCCGGCGGCGTGGTGTTCGCAGCCTCCCTGCTCGGTGCACCGGTGTCGACCACCCACGTCGTCGCGACCTCGATCATGGGCATCGGCGCTTCGGAGCGCCCCCGTGCCGTGCGCTGGGGCAAGGCACGCGAGATCGGCGCCACCTGGCTGGTGACGATTCCCGCCGCCGCGCTGGTCGGCAGTCTGCTCGAACTGGCCTTGTCGGGCCTCGTCAGTTGAGGAATAACGATGTCCAAGCGACCCGCCTCGATCGTCCATCGCGTACTCGAGCGCATCTTTCCCAAGGCGCCGGATTTCTTCACGCTGCTCGCCGAGCAGTCCCGTCAGGTGATCCATACCACCGATCTGTTGATCCGCTTCATGGAAACCGGCGACCCCGACATCGGATGCGAGATCCGCAAGGACGAACACGACGCCGACACCATCAAGGTGCGCAACATCCACATCCTCAACGAAGCCTTTTCGACGCCCCTCGACCGGGAGGACATCTACCGCGCGATCATGGACATGGACGAGGTCGTCAACTACTGCAAGACCACCGTCAATGAGATGGACATCCTCGGCGTCACGCCAGACGGCTACATGCGGGAGATGGCCCAGCGCATCAACGAAGGTTCGAACTTTCTCGCCAAGGGATTCAGCCAGCTCGCCACCACGCCCGAGCGCGCCGCCGCCGATGCCGACGCCGCGCGCAAGGCCGAGCGCAGGGTCGAGAAGCTCTACCGGCGCGCACTCGCCGATCTGTTCCAGGGTCAGGATTACCTGAACATGTTCAAGCGGCGGGAGATCTACCGCCATCTGTCGAACGGCGCCGATCGCATGGCCCATTGCGCCAATACCCTGCACGACATCGTCGTCAAGATCGGTTGACCGACCGCCGCCGCCGGCCCGCGACCGATCGCTCTGTCGCGCGAGCAGTCGTTCCCGAACGCGCAACGCTGTCCGCATCGAAGGCGACTCGCTGCCGCCGTTGGTCGCGCCCCGGCCCGCGGCCGTTGCCAGTGGCGGGATCCCTCGCATAGACTGCGAGCCGCAGTCATCGACCGCTGTTCGGGAGAGACCTGTCCGCCAATCGCGGGCGGGCGCCGAAGGAGCAACCGCCCCGGAATCTCTCAGGCCCCAGGACCGAACAGTCGATCACACACTCTGAAGAGCGACTGGCCTCGTCAGCCGGTCCACCGAAGGAGCAAGCGTCCGGCCGACTCGTCACGGGCGCGAATCTCTCAGGTTCCAGACAGAGGGGGCGCATGTCCGGCACGTTGCCGCGCATGCCCGAACCCGACGTCGTGTCTGGAGCCTCATCATGCAATCGATCGCCGTCATCGGCGGTGGCATCACCGGTGTCACCACGGCCTACGCGCTGGCCAAGCGCGGCTTCTCCGTCACCCTGTTCGAACAGCACCGCTACGCCGCGATGGAAACGTCCTTCGCCAACGGTGGCCAGTTGTCGGCATCCAATGCCGAAGTCTGGAATCACGGCTCGACGGTCCTCAAGGGCCTCAAGTGGATGCTGCGCAACGACGCGCCGCTGCTGGTCAATCCGAAACCGAGCTGGCACAAGCTGTCCTGGTTCGCCGAATTCGTCGCCGCCATTCCCGACTACCGCCGCAACACTTCGAACACCGCCCGCCTGGCGATCGCGGCGCGCGAACACCTGTTCTCGTGGGCCGCCGAGGAGGGCATCGACTTCGACCTCAAGCGCGAGGGCATCCTGCACATCTACCGCGACAAGGCCGGCTTCGAGCACGCCGCAGAAGTCAGCCGCCTGCTGGCACGGGGCGGGCTACAGCGCCGCGCGGTCACCCCCGACGAAATGCGGGCGATCGAACCGACCCTGGCCGGCAGCTACTACGGCGGCTTCTATACCGAGAGCGACGCAACCGGCGACATCCACAAGTACACCGTCGGCCTCGCCGCCGCCGCCGCACGACTCGGCGTGAACTGCCTCTATCGACAGGACGTCCGCCGGCTAGCCAGCGACGGACATGGCGCCCACGTCGTCGTCGCCGGCGAGGAAGGCGAACGGCAGCATCGCTTCGACGGCGTCGTGGTCTGCGCCGGCGTCGCCAGCCGCCGCTTTGCGGCACAGCTCGGCGATCGCCTCAACGTCTATCCGGTCAAGGGCTATTCGATCACCGTCAATCTCGACGATCCTGCCAGCCGGCTGGCGGCACCGACCGTGAGCCTGCTCGACGACGAGACCAAGCTGGTATCGAGCCGCCTCGGCGAGGAGCGCTTCCGCGTCGCCGGGACCGCCGAATTCAACGGCTTCAACCGCGACATCCGGGCCGACCGCATTCGTCCGCTGGTGGACTGGGTCAATCGCTGCTTCCCCGGGGTCGACACCCGTCAGGTGGTGCCTTGGGCCGGCCTGCGGCCGATGATGCCGAACATGATGCCCAAGGTCGGCGTCGGTCGACGCGCCAATGTCTTCTACAACACCGGCCACGGACATCTCGGCTGGACCCTCTCGGCCGTCACCGCGGTGCTGCTGGCCGACCACGTCGAACAGAGCCGCGCGCAACGTCACTCGTCAGTTGCAGGCCTGGCCGCAGCGTAGCGGGGGATCGACGCGGTGCGCCACCGGTTCAGGCACGCGCCAGATCGAAGCTGAAGGCCGCACCGTGCCCGGGTGAGCTGACCACCTGGATCGCGCTGCCATGCAGTTCGAGCAGCCGCTTGACGATGGCCAGGCCGAGCCCGAGGTGGGTCGTGCCGTCGGCGGCGGCCAGCCGGCCGCGGTAGCGTGCCTCGAAGATCCGCGGCAGTTGCTCGGCAGCGATGCCACTGCCGCTGTCGCGGACCTCGAGCACCACGCGTCCACCGGCGGCGACAACGCCGATCGCGACCGCGCCACCTCGTGGCGTATGGCGGATGGCGTTGTCCACCAGATTCGCCAGCACCCGCTCCAGCTTGCCGATGTCGGCCTCGACCTGGATTGCCGGGTCGATGGCATCGACCGCCAGGCCCACCCCCTGCTGGCCAGCCTCGAGCGCAAAGCGCGCAATCACGTCGTGGGCCAGCTCGACCACCGCCACCGGTTCCATGGCCAATGCCTCCTGGCGCGCCTCCAGCCGCGCCAGCTCGAGTAACTGCTCGACCAGCCGGTGCAGTTGCCGACCATTACGCAAGGCCACTTCGACGTGCGCCCGATCGGGCGCATCCGGGTGCTGCAACAGCCAGGTCTCGAGGTAGCCCTGCAAGGACGCCAGTGGCGTCTTGAGGTCGTGCGCGATCTGGGCAATCACGTCGCGGCGCATCTGCTCGCCGTCGCGGATCTGGTCCATCTGGTCGGCCACCGTCTCGGCCAACGCGATGAAACCCTGCTGCAGTTCGGCCACCTCGCGGCTGCGCCAGCCCGGCAGCCGGCGACCGATCGCGGCGCGTGCGAGCCCCCCGCGACGGAAAGCCTGCATCGCCCTGTTCAGCGCGGACAGCGGTCGCGTCAGCAGCGCGAACACCAGCCCGGCGGCGAGCAGGGCCAGCAGCAGCGCACCGAGGCCGAACAGCAAGGCCTGGTCCTGCACCAGGCCGGCGGCATAGTCGGCTTCCAGCGCCGCCTGCTGGCGCCCGCCGACGACCACGTAGAGGTAGCCCTGGCGGGCACCGGCCGCATCGAGGATCGGCGCCGCCGAGAACACCTGCCGACGGGCCGGATCACGCGGATCGGAGCCATACACCGGCAGGCTGGCACCGGACAGGAAGGCGCGCACCGGCGCCAGATCGATCCGCATGCTGGCGAGCTGTCCCGGTTCCGCCGAATAGGCCTGGATGCGGCCGTCGAGGTCGGTCGCATAGATCTCGAACGCCGGGCCCAGCAGCATCAGCGTATGGAAGGCGTTCTCCAGCGCGCGCTTGGCGATTTCGCCGTGGCGCAGTTGTGGATTGTCCTCGACCATGTGCGCGGCGAGCTCCCGGTGCAGCGCCTGCTGGACGCGATCCGAGTGCCGCGACTCCGCACGATGCCCGAAATGAAGCAGCAGGGCGGCGGCCGACACCGCGAGCAACGCCAGCACCACGGCCAGCCGCGCGAACAAGGTCGAACTCAACCGCCGGCCCTCCGGGTGACGTCGGGTGGTGGTGGGCCGTGACCGCGGACTCCGCTCACGCCTCGGCCTCGAGCTTGTAGCCGACACCCCAGACCGTGCGGATCAGCCGCGGACGCGCCGGGTCCGCCTCGATCTTGGCGCGCAGCCGGTTGACGTGCGAATTGACCGTGTGCTCATAGCCCTGGTGATGGTAGCCCCATACCTCCGACAGCAACTGCTGGCGGCTGAAGACGACGCCGGGCCTTCGCGCCAGGAACAGCAGCAGGTCGAACTCGGTCGCGGTCAGCTCCATTGTCGATCCATCTCGGCACACCGCCCGCCGCGCAGGATCCACGCGCAACGGCGGGATTTCGATCGGCCGCTCGTCGCCACCGGTTTCGGCGAGCGCGGCGCGCCTGAGCAAGGCCCGGACCCTGGCCTGCAGTTCGAGCACGCCGAAGGGCTTGGAGAGGTAGTCGTCGGCCCCGGTCTCCAGGCCCTGCACCCGATCGTGCTCGGTGGCGCGCGCGGTCAGCATCAGGATCGGCAGCGATGCATTCTCGAGCCTCAGTTCGCGGCACAGTTCGAGGCCGTCTCCGTCAGGCAGCGATAGATCGAGTACCAGCAGATCCCAGTCGTCGGCCGCCAGCGCCCGCCGCGCGAATGCCAGCGTATCGCAGCACTGCACGCGGTGTCCCAGCATCTCGACGTGCATCCTGACCAGATTGGCGATATCGCCCTGGTCCTCGACCACCAGAATCCCGGACATTTGCGATCCCTCCCGGCAACGGCCGGCACGCAACCGCGCACCGCACCGTTCAGCGCACTCTTTCGATCTCTACCCTGAGGACCGGATTGTCGAAGCGATGCTTACCATCGAGCACCGAACCTGCGAGGCCGTCCTGCCGTCCGGCAGGGCGCTCAGGCCCGTAGACCCGTCATTGGCATTCACCAGCATCGTCGCCACCGTCGGCCTGGCGCCGTCCGCCGCGGGGTAACCGAGCTCGAAGTGGTCGATACCGCCGCAGCCGGCAAGGAACCCGAGCACGGCGGTCACCGCCAGCGGCCACGTCGCAGTCCGTTTCATGGCGCGCCTCACTTGACCACCACGGTCACGCGGGCGACCGGATTGAGCCAGCGGTGGCTGCGACTGTCGAGGTCACTGAATCCGCTGCCGGCATCGGTATCGCCGAGTTGGCCGCGATGGACATGCACGACGTTGGGTTCCGCGTCGTTGGGCGCGCTCGCCGCCACCCCGCTGCCGCCGATACCGGCGCGTCCGCTCGGGTCGTCAGGGATGCCAGCGACGCCCGGCGCGACGCCGGCACCGGGATTCATCAACTCGGTATTGGCCTCGGTGCCGGCGTCGTAGGCGTTGAGCGTCAATGTGTAGGTGCCCGCCTGCGTCGGGATCTCCCAGCCGTCGAGCGCGACGAATCCGTCATTGGTGGGCAGCAGCATGGCCGTGATCGACAGATGGGTGTTGCCGGCAATGGTGCTCAACATGGCCACGCCGCCGTTGCTTGCCGGCCCGAGGATGCCACCTGCCGGGTCGGCCACGGACTGTCCGCCGGCGGCGCCCACCAGGGCCGTCAGTGCTGTCGCCAGGAAATTGCATGACATCCGGCGTCTCCGAGATTTGGATCGGAGCGCTCAGACTAGGCTCGCCGCAGCCCTCCCTTCATCCCGCGGCCGCCAAGATTCGATCACGATTTGGTCACGGCGGCGACCGGCAATCGTCAGTGTGGACTCGAGCGGTAGCTCGCGATCGCTGCCTTCAGATCCGAATATTGCTCGCAGGGCAGCCAGCACAACTGATCGAGGATCGCCAGGTGCTTCTCGGCCGACGCCAGGTCGCCGGCCTGCAGATAGGCCTCTCCGAGATACTCGTGGGCACCGCGGTGCTTCGGATCCAGTTCCAGCGCGCGGCGATAGGCGATGAATGCGGCGTCGAGGGCACCGGACTTGCGGCGTGCGAAACCGAGCCAGTTCCAGCCGTCGGCGTCGGTCGGATTGCGTCGCGTGTGGGTCTCGAGCAGACCGATCGCCCGCTGGTAGCTGCCGCCTTCGATGGCCGTGATCGCCCGCTCCAGATCGCTGCCGCGCGGCACGTTGCGCGCCGCCGGAGCGCCACCGCCGTCAGCCATCGCCGCGCCGCCGGCGAGCGCCGCCAGAGCCAATACCATAGCCAGCCGGGCGATCCGCATGATCCCAATCCGTTCACGAACTATCGTCAATATTACTGCTGAAAGTCGGGTGCGCACGAACGCTTGAGACCGATCGACTCGCGTTGCGGCAGGATCACCGGCGCCGCGCGCAGACGATCCACCAGGTTCCGCGGGCTAGAGGCTGAAGCGGGACGCCGAATCCTTCAATTCCTGCGATAGCGTCGCCAGCGCACGGGCCGCCTCGAGGCTGCGCTCGGTGCCCTCGCTGTTCTGCTCGGCCATCCGTGCAATGTCCTCGATATGGCGGGCGATCTGTTCGGTGGTGCTGCGCTGCTCGTCCATCGCCGACGAGATGTCGCCGACGGTCGCAATCACTCGCTCGGTCTGGGCATCGATCTCGCCGATGGTCTCGCCGGCCTGGCGCGCCAGCTCGACGCCATGGCCGACCTTGGCGACGCCGTGCTTCATGCTCTTGACGGCCTCGTCGCTGCTGCTGCCGACCGCGGAGATCATGTCGCCGATCTCGCGGGTCGCGCCCGCGGTGCGCTCGGCCAGCTTGCGCACCTCGTCGGCCACGACCGCGAAACCGCGACCCTGTTCGCCGGCCCGCGCAGCTTCGATCGCGGCATTGAGCGCGAGCAGGTTGGTCTGGTCGGCGAGCTCGTCGATGACGGCGACGATGTTTCTGATCTCGCCGGTCTTCGTGCCGAGTGCCTCGATCACGGTCGACGAGCGCCGCACCGAGTCGGCGATGTCACCGACCTCGTCCGCGACGCTGCCAATGACCTGCTTGCCACGCTTCGACGCATCGCCCGCATCGCTGGTGGCGACGCGGGCGTTGCGGGCGCGTTCGGCAACCATGCCGACGCTGACCGCCATCTCCTCGACCGCTGCCGCGATACCGGCCGCCGCCTCGCTTTGTCGCCTGCTGCCCTCGGCGATATCAGCCGAGTCGCCGCCGAGCCGGGTCGAGCATTCGCCGACTTGCTCGGCCAGGGTCAACAGAGAGCTGACGAGTCCGGTCAAGGATTTCCGCGCACAGTTGAATTCATGGGCCAGCCAGGCAAAATCGTCACGGCCGGCCAGCGTCAGCCCGGTCCCCAGATTGCCCTTGGCCAGTTGACCGAGCCCGGACACCACGATTTCGGCGCGGCGGGCGAAATGCGTGCCGACCACAACCGCCGCGATCAACGACAGCGCGCCCGACGCCGCCAGCACGATGAGTGCCGCGCGGGTCGTCTCGCCGCCACCGACGACGACGAAGATCAGGACCTGCAGCGTGGTTCCGAGCAAGCCACCGATAATGAAGGCATTGCGAATGCTCAGCTTTTCGAGCAGTGTTCCAAGCATGATCCGTCCCTCCCCATCGACAACCGACACCTGCGACAGCTTGACGGCCGGAAAGTGACGAAACTTGAGATCCGCGGCGACCCGTCGGCCCGGCGGACGGCGGCGGTTCGGCGCCGGCTGTCGATGCTCGCCTGCGCGCTTCTCCCGGGCTGCATCTTCGTGCCGCGCACGACCCTCGTCTACGATGAGGATTGCCAGATCGCGGCGCGCGAGATGGTGCTCGAAATGCAACAGATCGGTGCCTTCGTCGGCTGCCGCGGCGACGGCTGTGCTGCGATCCTCGCCGGCGCCGGCGTGGTCGCAGCCGCCAGCGCGGTGGTCTCGGGCAGCATCGTCATTGCCGGCAACATCGTCTATTGGTTCGAGAAGCAGGGCGCCTGCCACCGCCTGGCCGACGCCGAGGCCAAGCCCGATGCGCCACCGCCGGCACCCGCGCCGCCGGACTGATCGGGCCGGCGGGCGCCCGCATGCCGTTCCGCTCCCCCGGGATCCGGGCCCGGTTCGGGCGCGCATCCAGCCTTCGGCATGGCGTTCGATATGCGCCGGCTTGTTCTCCCCGTCCCGCATCCGCAAATTCTGGGCACTGATGTCGTTGCTCGACAGCGTCATCACCGCGAACAGCCTGGCCGGCGCTCGGCTCGATCAGACGATTGAGCAGGCGGACCAGGGTCGACTTTCCGGATCCCGACAGGCCCATGACGACGAAGATCTCGCCTTCACGGACCTCGAAGCTGGCATCGATGACGCCGAGCGTCTGCCCGGTGCGCTCGAAGACGGTGTTCTTGTCGACGCCCTCGCGGACGAACGCCAGTGCCCGTTCCGGCTGGTCGCCGAACACCTTGTAGAGATTCCCGACATCCGGTCCTGGCGGCATCGGGAGTGGTGCTTGGTGCCCGCCGGACGGTCCGAAGCCCCGCGAGAGTAGGCGGGGTCCTGGTAGCGGACGCCGTCGTTGTAACGCGAATACATCTGCCCAAATTCCTTGCCATGGCGATGGCGCCCGCAAGCCCGCACGAATTCGGCCGGACGACGCGATATACTTGGCCGACCCAGATGCGCACCGCGAGACGGCGCGCCACCATCGACACCGCACCCGGCTCGCAACAGACCCATCCGGACCGCCCATGGACGCCCTGACACTGATCCGCGACTTCGTCTGCTCCCATTCCGAGATCGAACGTGACAAGGTCGTTCCGGAAGCCGTGCTCGCCGAGGTCGGCATCGATTCTCTGATGCTGCTCGAGGTGATGTTCGAGTACGAGGAAAAGACTGGCGTCAAGCTGCCCGACGACTTGCCGACGCCGGTGACCGTGCAGGATCTCATCGACCAGCTCGAACGCCTCGCGCCCGGCGGCCCGACGTGAGCGGCGGTACGCGGCGGGTCGCGGTCACCGGAATGGGGGTCGTCAGCCCGTGGGGCTCGGACGTCGACGGCTTCTTCGCGCGGCTGCTGTCGGGCGAGTCGGCGATCCGCCATTACCGCACCGATGACGGGCACCTGTCGATGTCGATGCCGGCGGTCCATTGCCCCGACTTCGACGCCGCCCGAGAGGTCGGCCGGGCCTCGGCCGCGATGGACCGATCCGCCCAGATGAGCTTCGCCGCGTCGAACCAGGCGTGGCGCCAGGCCGGGCTGCCGATCCCGGAACAGCCCGATCGCGGTGCGGCGGTGTATTGGGGAACGGCACTGGCCGGCACCCTGACCTATGAGCAGGGCTACCGCGAGATGCTGCTGAAAGGCCGCGAACGGGTACCACCACTGTCACTGATTCTCGGCATGAACAACGCCGCGGCGTCGCACCTGGCGATTCACTTCAAGCTCGGCGGTCCGTGCCTGACCTACACCATCGCCTGCGCATCCGCCGCCGCCGCGATCGGCGAGGCCTGGCAGGCGATCCGCGATGGTCGCTGCCGGGTCGCCCTGACCGGCGGCGCCGACAGCCCGATGTCGCTTGCCGTCGTCCGCGCCTGGGAAGCGCTGCGCGTGCTGGCACCGGTCGGTGAGCGCGGCGCCGAAGCGGCGTGTCGCCCGTTCAGCCGCGACCGCGCCGGTCTGGTCCTGGCCGAAGGCGCGGCGGCGCTGGTACTGGAGGAATGGGATCACGCGCAGGCGCGCGGGGCGACGATCCTTGCCGAACTGGCGGGCTACGGCTGCAGTTGCGACGCCAGCCATCTGGTCAAGCCATCGGCCGACGGCCAGTACGACGCCATGCAGCAGGCGCTCGCAACCGCCGGGCTCGGCGCCGGCGACATCGACTACCTGAACGCGCACGGCACCGCCACGCGGGAAGGCGACCCGATCGAGATCGAGGCGGTACGTCGGCTCTACGGCGACCATGCTGCGCAACTCGCCGTCAGCGCCACGAAATCGATGCACGGGCATCTGATGGGCGCGACCGGCGCCACCGAGGCGCTGATCTGCGTGCAGGCCCTGCGCCGCCACGCAATCCCGCCGACCGCCCATCTCGACGACCTCGAACCCGCCTGCGAAGGCGTCGAGCACATCCGCAGGCCCGGCGTCGAACGACGCCTGCGGGCCTGCATGAGCAATTCCTTTGCGTTCGGCGGTTCGAATTCGGTGATGGTCTTTCGCCAGCCTGCCGCCGACTGATCGTGCGCCGACGTGGCGGGCTGCACTTCTTGCAGCGCGGCACTGCGGCTAAAATGCGCAAAATTACATTTGATTGAAGCCTGGACCGTGGCTCCGGGCCATGACCGCGGAATCAACGACATGGACAACCCCGCATCCGGCGAACAGCTCCGTCGCGAAGTCGCCGAACAGATCGTCGCGGCCCTCAATCTCGAGGTCGGCGCTGACGAGATCGACGCCGACGAGCCCCTGTACGGCGACAGCGGCCTCGGACTCGACTCGATCGACATTCTCGAAGTGGCGCTGGTGCTGTCGAAGCGCTACGGATTCACCTTGCGCGCCGACAACGAGGACAACGTCAAGATCTTCGCGTCGCTCGCCAGCCTCTGCGACTACGTCGCCGAACATCGCACGAAATGAGCTTGTCCGCCGTCGCGCTGATGCGCGTGACTGCCGCCGCCCTGCTGGCTGCCCTGTATTACTGGTTGTCGCATCTGTTCACCGCGGCCGATCGCCCGAGCACAACCGGCGCGCTGCTCGCCACCGCCCCCTACCTGACGGTCGCGCTGCTGATGGCATGGAAGTCGAGCCGGCGAGAAGCTGCGCTGCTGATGTGGCTGCTCGCGGTCGCCGGCCTGGCGATCGGCTGGCCGATGCTTCGCGACAATTTCGCCTGGATCTACCTGTTCCAGCACGTCGGCGCCTTCAGTCTGCTGGCGATCGGCTTCGGCCGCACGCTGACAACCGGCAGCATGCCGATGATCTCCCGCTTCGCCGAACGGGTGCACGGCGAGCTGGCGCCGGAACTGGCCCGTTACACCCGCGGCGCGACGCTGGCCTGGACGCTGTTCTTCGCGGCCATGGTGACGCTGTCGCTGATCCTGTTCTTCGGCGCCCCGATCAGCTGGTGGTCGGCGTTCGCCAACCTGGCGACGCCATTGTTGATCGGCCTCATGTTCCTTGCCGAATTCATCGTCCGTCGCCGCCTGCCGAAAGAGTTCCGCACCGGCCTGATCGAATCCATCCGCGCCGCGACCGGGCACCGGACGCCCCGGCACGACGGCGAACTGCCGGACCTCAACCCGGGCGCCCGCTAGGAGTCGACACGGTGTCCGCGCTTCCACTACTTGCCCATCCGTCTGCGGACAGCATCGTCGCATGGCGCCGCGGCCAGGCAATCACCCGCAGCCAGTTCGTCGCCCATGCGCGACGACTGGCGGACGCCTTCCCGTCCGGTCGCCACTATCTCGCGTTGTGCCAGGATCGCTATCACTTCGCGGTCTGCCTCGCTGCCGGCCTGATCAGCGGGCGAACCGGGCTGATGCCGTCGACCTTCAACGCCGCAGTCGCCACCCAGCTCACCGGGTTCGCCGCCGACTGCTTCGTCGTCACCGACGGTGACGACGCGCCGCACGGCCTGTCCGCGTTGCGCATGCCTGGATTGCCGGTGGGCGAGCGCCACGACGACGTGCCGGCCATCGCGACCGACCAGACCGTCGCCTGGGTATTCACGTCCGGCTCGACCGGTGCGCCGGTGCCGCACTGCAAGACCTGGGGCAAGCTGGTCGAGAACGTTCGCGGCGAGGCCGCCGAACTCGAGCTCGGCGAGAGCGTCGCAATCCTCGGTACCGTGCCGCCGCAGCACATGTACGGTCTCGAGAGCACGGTGCTGCTGGCGCTGCAAAGCGCCGGCGCCCTGGTCGCCGAGCGTCCGTTCTTCCCGGCCGAGGTCAGCGCCGTGCTGGCCGCGCTGCCGCGCCCGAGAATGCTGGTGACGACCCCCTTCCATCTCGGCAACCTGCTCGCTGCAGACCCCGCACCACCGGTCGCCGACCTGTTGCTGTCGGCCACGGCCCCGCTCGACCCGGCTCTCGCCGAGCGCGCGGAGCAGGCCTTCGCCTGCCCGCTGCTCGAGATCTATGGCAGCACCGAGACCAGCCAGCTCGCCACCCGCCGGACCACCGGCGGCGACACGTGGCGGCTGTTTCCGGGCATTGCGCTGGCGCGCCAGGACGATGCCTGGTGGGCGTCCGGCGGACATGTCGAGCAGCCGATGCCGCTGGCCGACATCGTCGAGTCCCTCGATGCCCGTCGCTTCCGGCTGATCGGGCGCAATGCCGACCTCGTCAACGTCGCCGGCAAGCGCAGTTCGCTCGCCTACCTGACGCGCCAGTTGCAGGCCATCGAAGGTGTCGACGACGGCGCCTTCTTCCTGCCGGAGGACGACAGCCAGCTCGGCCGGCCGGCCGCGCTGGCGGTGGCACCCGGCCTGTCGGCGGCGGAACTGACCGCCGCGCTGCGCAGACGCATCGATCCGGTGTTCCTGCCACGACCCTTGATCCTGCTGACGGCGCTGCCGCGCAATGCGACCGGCAAGCTGCCCCGCGACGCCTGCCAGGCCCTGTATCGCCAGCACCTCGGAGAACCCCGCCGATGAGCGCCACGTTCGCGATGCCGGCGGGCGACCCGGTGTTTGCAGGCCACTTCCCGGACCAGCCGATCGTGCCCGGCGCGTGGTTGCTCGACCATGTCGTCGAAGCGGCCGCAGCCAGCGGTCTGACCGGGCCGTGGCGGCTCGCCACGGTCAAGTTCCTGAGTCCGGTCGGCCCCGGCGAAGCGGTGACGCTGGTGCTGCAGCCTGCCCGCGCCGGCGGCCTCGGCTTCACCCTCCAGCACGGCGAGCGCGTGGTGGCGAGCGGTCGCATCGAGGCCTTGGAGGGCTGAATGTCCGATCGGCCGGTGTCGTCCCAGGCCACTCACGCAACCCAATGGATGCGCCGGCCCGAGCGCAGCAATCTGGCCACGCTGCGCCTGATGAGCTGGCTCTCGCTGCGAATCGGACGACCCGCCGGCCGGCTGCTGCTGTGGCCCATCACCGTCTATTTCGTGCTCTTCGCACCGCTTGCCCGGCGCGCATCCGAAGCCTATCTGAGGCGTGTTCTGGACCGCCGCCCCGGTATCGGCGATGTCGTCCGTCACTTCCATTGCTTCGCGTCGACGATCCTCGATCGGATCTACCTGCTCGCAGACCGATTCGATCTGTTCGAAATCGAGATCGAAGGTGAAGCGGCGATGCGCCGGCTGGTCGCTTCGGGCGAAGGCGCCTTGCTGTTCGGCGCCCATCTCGGCAGCTTCGAAGCGACGCGCGCGGTCGGCCGCCGACTGCCCGGCCTGTCGATCGCGCTGACGATGTTCGAGGACAACGCGCGCAAGATCAAACAGACCCTCGATGCGATCAATCCGTCGGCACGTCCCCACATCATTCCGCTGGGCCAGCTCGACACCATGCTGCAGGTCCGCGACGCGCTCGACCAGGGCCGGCTGGTCGGACTGCTCGCCGACCGCAGCCTCGAAGCCGACGAGACACGGCAGATCCGACTGCTCGACGGCACCGCCCGGATTCCGCTCGGTGCCTTTCGCATGGCTGCGATGCTGCGTCGGCGGGTGATCTTCATGGCGGGCCTCTACCTCGGCGGCAACCGCTACCGCATCCGATTCGTCGAGATCGCCGATTTCCGCGCGGTGGCTCGCGGCGCCCGCACTGCAGCAATCGACGAGGCGATGGAAAACTACGCCGCCGAACTCGACCACTGCTGCCGGCAGGCGCCCTACAACTGGTTCAACTTCTTCGATTTCTGGACCGAGCCCGACGAGCTGGCCGAATGAAATCGCCGGCCCGGATCTGCGCGACGGTCCTCGCACTGGCCGCCTTCGGTGCCGCCGCGGCTGCGCCATGGAACCTCGACGCGCTGATGCAGGCGCTGGCCGACTCAGCCGGCGGACGCGTCGCCTTCGTCGAACGGAAGCACATCGCGCTGCTCGACGCGCCGCTGGTCTCCCGCGGCGAGATGCGCTTCACCCCGCCCACGCGCCTCGAGCGCCTGACCCGCGAGCCGGCCGAGGAGTCGATGGTGCTCGACGGCGACCACCTTCGGATCCGGCGCGACGGACGGGAGCTCGATCTCCAGCTGCGCAATCATCCGGAGGCGGCAGCCTTCATCGACAGCATCCGCGGCACCCTGGCGGGTGACCGTGCCGCCCTCGAGCGCAATTTCGCACTGTCGCTCGCCGGCGACCGCCAGGCCTGGCGCCTCGATCTTCTGCCCCGCGATCCGAAGCTGGCCGAACTGCTGCTGCGCATCCACATCGCCGGCAGCGACGACAGGATCTCGCAGATCGAGATCCTGCAGGCCGACGGCGACCGCTCGGAACTGCGTCTGACGCCGATTGACGACGAATGACCCGGCGGCCACTGATCGTCCTGCTCTGGCTGCTGCTGCTGGCGCTCTGCGTCACCGCCACCCTGCGCACGCGCTTCACGGCCGATCTGTCGGCCTTCCTGCCGCGAACGCCCACCGAACAGCAGGCACTTCTGGTCGACCTGCTGCGCGACGGCGTGGTCTCGCGCCTGCTGATGATCGGCGTCGAAGGCGCCGACGCCGACACCTGCGCCGCGGTCTCCCGCGAAATGGCCGGCACCATGCGCCGCGATACCCGATTCGCCTCGGTCAACAACGGCGACGGCAGCCACGCCGAGTTCGAGCGGCGTTGGGTGTTCGACAATCGCTACCTGCTGAGCCCAACGGTGACGCCGGCGCGCTTCACCGCCGACGGGCTCGCCGCCGCGATCGGACATGCGATCGAACTGCTGACGTCCTCTGCCGGCATGCTGGTCAAGCCGCTGATCGCGCACGATCCGACCCTCGAGACGCTGAGCGTGCTCGACGCCTTCGACGCCGGCTCGGGACCCCGCTCGGCGGGCGGCGTGTGGGCATCGGCAGACGGCCGGCGGGCGCTGCTGCTGGCCACCACCCGCGTCAACGGTGCCGACACCGATGGCCAGCAGGCGACGATTGCCGCCCTGAGGGCGCACTTCGACGAAGCCCGGCGCGCACTCGGTGCCGGCGACGTCCGCCTGCTGGTCAGCGGACCCGCGGTGTTCGCGGTCGATGCGCGCGACACCATCCGCAACGAGGTCAAGCGCCTGTCGCTGATCGGTGCCAGCCTGATCATCTCGCTGCTGCTACTGGTCTATCGCTCGCCCACCGCCTTGCTGCTCGGTCTGGCGCCGGTGCTGACCGGGGCCCTGCTCGGCATCGTGGCAGTCGGGCTCGCCTTCGGCGAGGTTCACGGCGTCACCCTGGGTTTCGGCATCACCTTGATCGGCGAAGCCATCGACTACGCGATCTACTTCTTCATCCAGGGCACATCGGCAGCCCGCGACGATTTCTGGCGCACCATCCGGCTCGGTGTCGTGACTTCGCTGTGCGGTTTCGGCGCGATGCTGCTGTCCGGCTTCCCAGGGCTCGCCCAGCTCGGGCTGTACTCCATGGCCGGTCTGATCGGCGCCGTCCTGACCACCCGCTACGTGCTGCCGTCGCTGGTACCGACGGGGTTCCGCGTGCGCGACGTCGCGCCGCTCGGCCGCCGCCTGGCGGGGCCGGCACTGGCTGCCGCGCGTCTTCGCTGGCCCGCAGCGGCGCTGGCGCTGGCGGCCCTGGTGTTCCTGTGGCAGCAGCGCGATCGCCTGTGGCATCACGAACTCTCGGCACTGAGCCCGGTACCGCTCGCCGCGCAGCAGCTCGATGCCATGCTGAGGGCCGATCTCGGCGCGCCCGACAACCGCTACCTGGTGGTGGCCACCGCCGACAGCGCCGAAGGCGCGCTGCAGCGGGCGGAAGCGCTGGTGCCGGTGCTGGAGCGTTTGCGGGAGGCCGGGCTCGTCGCCGCCTACGACAGCCCTGCACGTCTGCTGCCGAGCCGGCGCACGCAACAGCGACGGCAGGCCGCGCTGCCCGACAGCGCGCAGCTGCAAAGCCGCCTGCAACTGGCCACCGCCGGCTTGCCGCTGCGCCCGCAGCGGCTGCAAGGCTTCGTCGAAGATGTCGCCGCCGCCCGCGCGGGGCCACAGCTCGACCGACGATCGCTCGAAGGCAGCGTCGTCGCTCTCGCCCTCGATGCGCTGTTGATTCCCCAGGGCGGCCGCTGGCGTGCCCTGCTGCCGTTGTCGGCGCCGAGCGGAGATGCCGCGCACGACGGCGAACTCGACGCCGACGCGATCGCCCGCGCCATCGCCGACGCCGACGTGCCGGAAACCGTGTTCATCGATCTCGCCGACGAATCGCGACAAATGTATGCCGGCTACCTGCGGGAGGCCTGGGGCGCCGCGCTCGGTGGCGTGGCCGCGATCCTGCTGGTGTTGCTGGCGGCGCTGCGCAGCCCGCGCCGGGTGATGGCGCTGGCGCTGCCGCTGGCCGCCGCGGTCACCCTGATCACCGCACTGGTGGTCCTCGCCGGCGAACGGCTGACGCTGCTTCACCTGGTCGGCATGCTGCTGGTCGGTGCGGTCGGATCCAACTATGCCCTGTTCTTCGTCACCGCCCGGGCGGCCAATGGTCTGCCACGGCCGGAAACGCTGGCATCCCTGCTGATCGCCAACCTCACGACCTTGTGCGGCTTCGGCGTGCTGGCGCTGTCGTCGGTGCCGGTGATGCACGCGATCGGCGTCATCGTCGGTCCGGGCGCGATGTTCGCGCTATGCTTTTCGGCGATGTTCGCCGCAAGACCCCGGGATGAATCCGCAACCCCCTGAGCTCGAACGCATCGACCTGCGGCCGGACGCCGCGGCGGCCGGCGACGTCCTGCTGGTGCTGCTTGCCGGCGCCTACGACGCGCCGGCACGCTTTATCGACCACGGCCTCGACACCGACTGCCGCGACGCCGGCTTCGGTGCCGCCCTGTGCCTCGTCGGAACCGATCTCGACGCCGTCACCGACGGACGCATGATCGAGGCGCTGCGGCGCCAGGTGATCGAGCCGGCGCGTACGATCGGGGTGGGCCGCATCGTGCTCGGCGGCATCTCGATCGGCGCCATGACCGCCCTGCAGTACCACGATGCTTGCCCGGCCGACGTCGACGAGCTGTTGCTGCTGGCGCCGTATCCGGGCAATCGCGCCATCACCGCCGAGATCTCGGCAGCCGGCGGCGTTCACGCCTGGCAGCCGGGCCGGTTGCCGGCCGACGCCGGTGAACTTCGCAGCTGGCGCGCGCTGAAGCGACTCGCCGGCCACGGCGCCGTGCCGGCATGGCTCGGTTACGGCAACGACGATCGCTTCGCCGACGCCCACAAAATGATGGCGGGCGCGTTGCCGGCCGAGCGGGTGTGTGCGCTGCCTGGCGGACACAGCTGGCCTGTCTGGCGCCGGCTCTGGCGCGCCTGGATGGCCGCTGACGGGGAGGGGCGATGAATCCGCCGCGACGCTGGCGTCCGGCACCGTTCCTGATCGCCTCCGGACTGCTGCATGTCACCGCCTTGGCAGCCTTGCCGATCTGGCCGCAGCAGTGGGCGTGGCTGCTGGCTGCAGTGGTCGGCAACCACGCGGTGCTGACCGCCGCCGGCCTGTGGCCGCGCAGCTGTCTTCTCGGCCCCAACCTGCGCCGATTGCCGGCGTCCGCGGCCGGCCGCCGGCAGATCGCGATCACGATCGACGATGGACCCGACCCCGAGATCACGCCCCAGGTACTCGATCTGCTGGATCGCCACGGCGCCCGCGCCAGCTTCTTCTGCATCGGTGCCCGCGCCGAGGCCCATCCCGAACTGGTCACCGAGATCGTCCGTCGCGGCCACAGCGTCGAGAACCACAGCCAGCATCATCGCCATCACTTTTCCCTGCTCGGGCCGAGCGGAATGCGCACCGAGATCGCGGCCGCCCAGACCACCCTGGCGCGAATCGCCGGCTGCCCACCGCGTTTCTTCCGGGCGCCCGCTGGCCTGCGCAACCCGTTTCTCGAGCCGGTGCTTGCGGCCCTCGGGCTGGACCTCGCAAGCTGGACCCGGCGCGGCTTCGACACCCGCATCCAGGATGCCGACCGCGTGCTGGCCCGGCTGCTCCGGGATCTCGCCGCCGGCGACATCCTGTTGCTCCACGACGGCCACGCCGCCCGCAATGCGGTCGACGGCCGCGCGGTGATCCTCGAAGTGTTGCCACGGCTGCTGGCTGCCCTCGACACCGCCGGCCTGCGCGCGGTATCGCTGCGCGAGGGCATGACGTGAGCGCAAAGGCGCCGGCCGTGCTGGTCGACCGGGCGGCCGCCCTCTATCGCCCCTGTGGTCCCGCGGCGTGGCGCATCGCCCGCGGCAAGTATCGTGGCGACCCGATGTTCACGGCCTTGCTCGACCCGAGCTTGCTGCCCGACCGGGCGCGGATTCTGGACCTCGGTTGCGGCAAGGGGCTGGTAGCGGCCTGGCTCGGCGCCGCGGCTGCCCTTTGCCGCGAGGCCGCGTGGCCTGACACGCTCCCGCGACCGCCGATGTATGCTGCCTACCATGGCATCGAACGCGTGCCCGGCGACGTCGCGATCGCTGCCCGCGCACTTGCCGGACAGCCGCATGTCGCCGTTGCAATCGGGGATCTGCGCCAGTCGGCGCTGCCTTCGGCAGACGTCGTCCTGCTGCTCGACGTCCTTCATTACCTGGAACCCCAGGCCCAGCATCGCCTTCTGGCGCGCGTGCGCGACGCCCTGCCGCCGGACGGACTGCTGCTGCTCAGGGTCGGCGATGCCGCCGCCGGCGCCGGCTACCGTTTCAGCACCGTGGTCGATCGCCTGGTATGCCTCGCCCGCGGCCAGCCGACCCGCCTCTACGGGCGATCCCTTGTTGCCTGGTGCCAGTTGCTGAAGCAGCTCGACCTCGATGTCGCCAGCCGCCCGATGAGCCAGGGCACGCCGTTCGCCAATGCCGTGCTGTTGGCACGGCCCCGGTGAATCGCCGGGGCTTTGCTAGAATCCGGCCATCGACCGCGACCTTGCGCTCTTGAAGCCCGTACCGCTCACCCATTTCACCGCGACCAGCTGCATCGGTAACGGACTCGCCGCGACCCGGGCAGCCTTGCTCGCGGGCGCCAGCGGCCTGCGGCCCTGTGATTTCGACGACGCCGAACTGTCCACCTGGATCGGCCGCGTCGCCGCGGTCGATGCCGTCGAACTGCCGCCGGCGCTGTCCCGCTTCGATTGCCGCAACAACCGTCTCGCCCTGCTCGGCCTCCAACAGGACGGCTTCGCCGCTGCCGTGCGCGCCGCCGCCGATCGCTACGGGCCGTCCCGCGTTGCGGTGATCCTCGGCACCAGTACCTCCGGCATCCTGACCACCGAGCTGGCGTATCGCCGTCGGGATCCGGCAAGTGGCGCGCTGCCCACCGCCTTCGACTATCGCGGCACCCACAACGTCAATTCGGTAGTCGAGTTCGTGCGCGCCGTCTGCGACCTGTCCGGCCCCGCGCTGGCGGTGTCCTCGGCCTGCTCGTCGAGCGCCAAGGTGTTCGCCACCGCGGCACGCATGATCGCCGCCGGCCTGGTCGATGCCGCCGTCGTCGGTGGCGTCGACTCACTGTGCCTGACGACGCTGTACGGCTTCAACTCGCTCGAATTGCTGTCGACCGAACCGTGCCGGCCGTTCGACGTGGCCCGCCGTGGCATCTCGATCGGCGAGGCCGCGGCCTTCGGCTTGCTGCAGCGCCTGCCGGAAGGCCCAGCGGACGGCAGCGTGGTGCTCACTGGCTATGGCGAATCGAGCGACGCCCACCACATGTCGGCGCCGCATCCGGAGGGACTCGGTGCGCGCCTGGCGATGAGCGCGGCACTGGCGCGGGCCGGGCTCGCTGCCGCCCAGATCGATTACATCAACCTTCACGGCACCGCGACCCCGAGCAACGATGCGGCCGAGGGCGCCGCAGTTCGAGAGCTGTTCGGTGATCGCACGCCGGCCAGTTCGACCAAGGGCTACACGGGTCATACGCTCGGCGCCGCCGGCGCCCTCGAGGCAGTGATCTCTGCGATCGCGCTGCAGCAGGACCTGATGCCGGGCAGTGCCGGCACCGGCGCGGTCGATCCGTCGATCGGCATCGACGTCCTGATCGAGGGCCGCGGTCGACCGCTGCATCACGTGCTGACCAATTCCTTCGGCTTCGGCGGCACCAATGCCAGCCTGATCCTCAGCAAGGTCGAAGCATTGCCGCTCGGCGCTCGGAGGGCCATGCCGTGAGCGAAGCCCGAACCGACGTGCCGCTGACTGCCTGGATCGACGGCGTCGCGCTGTTCGCGCCGGGCCTGGCCGGCTGGCCAGCGGGCCGGCACGTGCTGTCCGGCGGCAGTTTCGTTGCCGCTCCGACCGAGATTCCCAAGCTTGCGGTGCTGCCGCCGGCCGAACGCCGGCGGGTCGGGACAGTGGTGCGGCTGGCACTGGCCACCGGGCTCGCCGCCTGCGAATCGGCGTCGGCCGATCCCGCCGAACTGCCGTCGGTGTTCGCCTCTTCCGGTGGCGACGGCAGCAACTGCCATGCAATCTGCGAAACCCTGGCCTCGAGGGATCGTCTGATCTCGCCGATCCGCTTTCACAATTCGGTCAATAACGCGGCCTCCGGTTACTGGGGCATCGCCACCGGTGCAATGGCCCCGTCGGCGATCGTGTCGGCCTTCGACGGCAGTTTCGCTGCCGGCCTGCTCGAAGCACTGGTCCAGCTGGCGACGCCGGCCGAAACTGCCGGGCGCCTGGTACTGGTCGCCTACGACGTACCCTATCCGCAGCCGTTGCAGGCGACGCGGCCGATGGACGACGCCTGCGGCATCGGGTTGGTGCTGCACGACCGCGAAGCCGCGCACAGCGTCGCCCGCATCACGCTCGACACCACGACCGAAGCGCCGACGACGATGGACGACCCACGGCTCGAGGCCGTCCGCACCGGCAATCCGATCGCCCGCGGCCTGCCGCTGCTCGCTGCCCTTGCCGCCGGCGGCTCGCGCCGCGTGGTACTGCCGATCCACGAGCAGCTCGGCCTCGCCGTGACGGTGGCGGCGCGATGATCCACGATCAGACCTGGCTGGCCGCCCACCTGCCGCACCGAGGGTCGATGTGCCTGCTCGACAGCGTCGAACAGTGCGACAGCCAGCGCATCGTGTGCACTGCCACCAGCCATCGGCGCGCCGACAATCCACTGATCCGGAATGGCCGGCTAGGCATCGCGATCGGTGTCGAATACGCCGCTCAGGCCATGGCCGCGCACGGTGCGATGCTGAGCGCGGGCGGCCGCCCGCGCGTCGGCTACGTCGCCAGCGTCCGTTCGCTCGATTTGCTGGCCGAGCGACTCGATCAGCCGCTAAGCCTCGAAATCGTCGCCGAACGCCTGTCCGGCGACGACGACAACATTCTCTATCGCTTCGAGGTCGGCGCCGGCGGACGACCGCTGCTGCGCGGACGCGCGGCCGTGGTGTTGCGCGCCGGGGTCGGGCAGTGAGCCGGCGGGCCCTGGTCACCGGCGGCAGTGGCGGCATCGGCGCGGCGATCTGCCGGCGCCTGGCGGCCGAAGGTTGCGAACTGCTGGTCCATGCCAACGCCAGGCCGGATGCCGCGCAGCGGGTGGTCGACGACATCGCCGCTGCCGGTGGCCGCGCGCGCACCGTCTGCTTCGACCTCGCCGACGACCAGGCCTGCACCGACGCCATCGACGCGATCCTCGCCGAAGGAGCGGTCCAGGTGCTGGTGAATAACGCCGGTATTCACGACGACGCGGTGATGCCGGGCATGAGCCCAAGCCAGTGGCAACGGGTGATCGACGTCAATCTCAACGGATTCTTCCGGGTCACCCAGCCCCTGCTGCTGCCGATGATCCGCAGCCGCTGGGGACGCATCGTCAATATCACCTCGGTGGCCGCAGTGATCGGCAATCGCGGTCAGGTGAACTACGCCGCGGCCAAAGGTGCCCTGCACGCCGCCACCCGTTCGCTGTCGCTCGAGCTGGCCTCGCGCGGCATCACCGTCAACGCCGTGGCGCCCGGCATCATCGACACCGGCATGAGCGATCGCGCCTTCGACGCCGATGCGATCGCGCGACTGGTGCCGATGAAGCGCAGCGGCCGGGCCGACGAAGTGGCCGATCTGGTGGCGTTCCTCGCGTCCGACCGGGCCGCCTACATCACCGGCCAGGTCATTTCGATCAACGGCGGAATGGCCTGAGCGCAGTGGCCGCCTGGACCACACGGCTGTGGCCTCGCGTACGCCCCAACTTCCTGCTCAAGGCGGTCGGCATCACCGGCTTCATGACGCTGTTCTTCATTGCCTATTTCCACCTGCTCAACCATCCGGTCCGTCCGGTGACGGCGATGCCGCTGACCGTCGTCGACCACACGCTGCCCTTCCTGCCGGCGGCCCTGCCGCTCTACATGAGCCTGTGGCTGTATGTCAGCCTGCCGCCGACACTGATCGCCGGGCGCCGCGAACTCGAGCGCTACGGCGCCGCGATCGCCATGGTGTGCGTCGCCGGCCTTGCCTGCTTTCTGCTGTGGCCGACCGCGGTGCCGGCCATGCGCCTCGATTGGCAGGGATTTCCCGGTTCCGACCTGCTGCAGGGGATCGACGCCGCCGGCAACGCCTGCCCATCGCTGCACGTCGCCACGGCAGCGTTTTCCGGGGTCTGGCTGGATCGTCAGTTGCGGGATCTGGCCGCACCGCACGTGGCCCGCGTGCTCAGCGCACTGTGGGGATTCGGCATCGTGTTGTCGACCCTGTTGACCCGCCAGCATGTATTCCTAGACGTCGCCGCCGGCACCGTGCTCGGACTTGCCGGTGCGATGCTGCTGGCGGCGTGGGAGGCACGCCGCGCATCAGTGGCGGCGTAGGCGTCGCAGCAGCAGGTTCGGCAGGCGCAGCACGAAGCCGAATACCAGCCGGATGTGCATCCAGGTCAGCAGGACGTTGTCGCGCAGGTAGTTGAAATGCGACACCCCGCCCTCGTCGGCACTGGGATAGCGCACCGGCGCCGGCAGGTTGACCGGTGCTACGCCGCGCCAGGCCAGCCGCACCACGGCCTCCGGGTCGAAGTCGAAGCGGCGCATCCAGCGATGGCGATGCATGACGTCGACCAGCGGCGCGATCGGATAGACCCGGAAGCCGTACAGCGAATCGCCGATGCCGACACCCAGGGTCTCGAGATTGGCCCACCAGTTGGAGATGCGACGCCCGCGTACACGGATCATCGGCGCATCGTCGCCGAATACCGGCATGCCGAGGATCATCGCCTCGGGACGGGCCTGCGACGCGGCCATGAACGGTCCGATTTGATCGGCCGGATGCTGGCCATCGGAGTCCATCAACAGCGCATGGCTGAAACCGGCCGCGGCCGCGGTCTCCAGACCGCTCAGCACGGCCGCACCCTTGCCGCGGTTGTCGGGCAGCACGATCACCCGCAGGCCGGGATCGGCATCTGCCAGCCGGAGCAGCCGCTCCGGGGTACCGTCGGTACTGCCGTCGACCACGATCCACACTGGCGTCCATTGCGCACGCGCGTCGGCGACCGTGTCGAACACCTTCTCGCCAGGGTTGTAACTGGGGATCAGCACCAGATGGGTGGAGGACCCGATCGTCATGGCCGACTGGCCGGCGCCGGCGGCGGCCGCAATGGTGAACCGGTCACTTCGGCAGCGAGGTGGCGCTCGATCTGCCGTGTCAGCGCCTCGTGATCGTCGATCGGGTCGAATCTGCGGCCGAGCCGCACACGATAGGTGATCGGCATCGCCGGGCGCCGGAACAGCGGCCATCCTTTCGACAGGTAGGCGGAATCGGTCTCGATCAACACCGTCTGCACCGGCACGCGGGCACGCGCGGCAATGATCGCGGCGCTCGGCAGGCACGGATTGATCGGATCGCACACGGTCCGGGTACCTTCCGGAAACAACAGCAACTGGCTGCCCCGCGCCAGCTCGTCGGTGGCAGCCAGCACCATCGCCAGCGTCGGCTCGTTGCGGATGTAGCCGGCAAGGCGGGCGCCACCGCCGAGAAACAGGTTGTTCATCAGGCTCGACTTCATGATGCAGACCGCCCGCGGCAAGCGCGACAGCGCCATCACCGCGTCGAGCAGACATGGGTGGTTCGGCGCGATCACCATCGGCCCGGCGTCGCGCAGGGCATCGAGCGCGCTGACATCGAAGCGGCAGGCACCGAGTGCGGTCAGCCAGCGCAGATAGAGATCGAAGCCGAAACAGATCACCCGCCGCCCGATGCGATGTCCGGTCTCGCGCGGCAGCAGCAGGTGCAGCAGCGCGGCAAACGGCAACCACAGCAGGCATTCGAGGCCGAGAAAGCCGAGCCCCAGATTCAGGCAGACCCACTCGCGGCTCCGGGACATGCGCGGGCTGACAACGGCAACGGTGTGCTGTAGCGGTTCGGCCAAGCCCTCACTCCTCGTAGTCGACCCGAATCGCCGACTCGCCGAGAATCCACGAGATGGCGAGTCCGGCCGCCCAGTAGTCGTCGGAACGCAACAACGGACTGTCGTCGAAGGTGGCGCCGCGCAGACTGTCATAACGGGCGAAGAAGCCCACCCAGAAGCGGGGATAGCGCTTCGACAGCGCCACCAGGTACTGGCTGCCGGCGTATCCACCGCGACTGCCATAGGCCGGTCTGTCGGCGGTGGCGAAGCGTTCGGCGACGTCGTAGTAGTAGGCGTTGTTACGGCGATCGGTGAAGATCGGCCCGGCCAGCAGGCCGAGCTGCCAGCGATCGAAACCGGCTGGATCGGCAATGTCCAGGTTAAGTCGCGGGCTGAACACCATGCCGACGTCCCGCGGCGCGCCACCGATACGCAGCGCCCAGCGCAGCGGAAGCCGAAGATCGATCGAGCGGCGGCGGTCGGCGCTGTGCCACAGGCCGAAATCGAGCGAAGGCCCGAATTCCACGGTCGGGCGCAGGTCCGGCATGCCGCGGCGGGCATCGTTGCCATCGCTGTCGACCGGTACCGATCCCGACAGGCTGAGGTTCAATTCGACGCGATCGCTATCGAAGAACACCCCGCGCAGGCCCTTGCGGTCCGAGCGCAGGAATTCGCCGCGATAGACGAAGTAGGGCGTCGGCAGCAGGTAGCGCTGACGCTGGTCGGCGCCGCGATAGTCCGGGAAGCTGACGACGCCGACGCCGAGACCAAGCTCCCACAGCGGCTTCTGCTCGGCCTTCGACGGTGGTGCGGCGAGCAACACTGCAGCCGACAGCACCAGCCAAAGGACCGATCGGCATCTTGCGCTCACGCCGCGCACTCCCCATAGGCCTCGATCTCGACCAGCAGTTCGCTGCGACAGACGTCGGCCTCGACGAACAGCGGTCGGCGCGGCAGGCGGTACTCATGCCTCAGCAGCCGGCTCACCGGCGCCAGGTCGGCGCGGCGGCGCAGATAGACGGTGAGATCCAGTTCCGCCAGCCGCAGACCGGCACGCGGCGAACATTCGACGGCCTGCGCCAGTACCGCCTCGATGTTGGCGATCGCTTCCCGCGTCTGGGCCAGCACGTCGCCGTCATGCAGCGAGCGATGACCGACGATGGCCGCAGTGCCGGAGATCATCAGCAGTTGACCGCCACCGTGACTCAACAGGGCCGCCCGCGAGAAGGTCGGGCTGCGCTCGCCGTACTCGATCGGATAGCGATAGGCACTGGTCTGGCGCGGATTTTCGATCGGCACGAAGGCCTCACGGGCGGCGAGAAAGGCGATTCGCAGCCGATCGCCACCGGTTCCCAGCGCGCAGGCTGCCGGCACCGCGCCGATCAGCGCACGCCCGGCGGCCTCGAAAGCCTGTTGCCGACCTGCATTGAAGCGCCGGTAGCGTTCCTCGCCGTGCTCGATTTCGTTGATCCGCGGCAGGTAGTTCCAGACCCGCACCAGGTGACGGCAGCCGAGCGCCTCGAGGCAGTCGAAGACCGAGCGGTAGGCCGCCCGCGTCGCATTCGCCAGCCGTGCCGGCGAATCCGGGCCGAACTCGGCTTCCGAGACCTGCAGGCAGCCGAACAGCAGCCCTTCGCCGATGCGATACCGAACCGGTCCGGAGCGACCCTCGGCTTCGATTTCGCCGTCCCTGAGCAGGCAGACGGCCGGTCCGTCCGCCTCCAGCAGTGGTGCCTCGACCTCGAGCACGCTGGGTGAAGGAGCAGCGACCGGACCGAATCCGAGGCCCCCGATCACGCGGCCGACCGCCGCCGTCTGCGCCATCGCCGCCCGAGGCACGATCTCGAATCTCATGCGCCGCCCGAAGCCTCGCCGTCTTCCAGCGGGCGGATGTTGCTGCGCCGCTGACGCCATGCGCCGATGCTGCGCGGCAGATGACGCAGGGCCAGCAGGTAGTACAGGGTCTTGAACGCATACAGCGAGGGCATGATCGGCGTGGACCGGTAGATGTCGCCCGCAAGCATCGACAACAGCGCCTCGCGCATCCGCAACAGGTTGCGAGGCCCCATGAACAGCTCGCGCATGGTCGGCGTGGTGATGCGATAGATGAACCACGAGAACTGCTCCGGCCCATGGCGGACCATGCGGTCGAAGCGGGCCAGAACCGGCGCCCGCTGCGCGGGATCGCGCAGGATCGTGTCGATCGCCTCGGTGCCGCAGACCGCGCTCTGCATCGCCAGCATTACGCCGGACGAGAACACCGGATCGATGAAGGCGAAGGCGTCGCCCAGCAGCAGAAAGTCGTCGCCATGGCTATGGCGACTCAGGTAGGAATAGTTGCCGGTTGCCTCGACTTCAGTGACCAGTCGGGCATCCCGCAGGCGCTCCGCCAGTGCCGGGCACATGGCGATGGTGTCGCGGAAGAACTGATCGAGAGGCTGGTCACGGCGCTTCAGGTAATACGGCCAAACCGTCGCACCGACGCTGGTGATGCCATCGCGCAGCGGTATGAACCAGAACCAGCCATGCTCGAACCAGAAGATCGTGATGTGGCCTTCGGCCTTGCCCTCGAGTCGCCGTGCACCGCTGAAATGGCCGTAGATGGCCGAACTGTTGTGCTTGGGGTTGCGCATTTTCCAGCGCTGGCGATTGGCCATCAGGGTATCGCGGCCGGACGCATCGGCCAGGAACCGGGCCCGCCAGCGCTGCTCTCGGCCGTCGTCGTGGCGCCCCACGACGGTCACGCCCTGGCCCTGCCCGGCCGTCTCGACTGCGGTCACGCGACAGCCTTCGATCACGCTCGCCCCTTTGGCGGCGGCGTTGCGAATCAGGATCTCGTCGAATTCGGAGCGGCGCACCTGGTAGGCCTGGGGCATGCTCTTGTCCCAGGCATCCGCGAATTCGAAGGTCTGGCGGTGCGCGTGCCACGGCGAGACGAATTCGGCGCCCCGCTTCTCCATGCCGATCGCTCGCACCGCGTCGGCGACGCCGAGTTGCTCGAAGATGCCGAGATTGGCCGGCAGCAGCGACTCGCCGATGTGGAAGCGCGGATGCCTGGCCTTCTCCAGCAAGGTCACCCGATGGCCCTTGCCGGCAAGCAGCGCAGCGGCGGTCGAACCCGCAGGTCCGCCCCCGACCACCAGCACGTCACAATCGAAATCCTGCACCCTGACGACTCCTGTTGCGGCAGCGCCCACGGCAGCGCCCCGGCCCGATCGCGCGCCGCACCGGCACTATGCCGTATGAGTCGATCCGGAAACAGCGGACGAGGGCTCGCGCAGCGCCGACAAGCCTACTCTATACCCTGGCTCGCGAGGTATTCGTCGTAACCGCCACGGTAGTCGATGACCTGATGATCCTGACGGATGTCGAGGATTCGGGTGGCCACCGACGACACGAACTCACGATCGTGCGAAACGAAGAACAGAGTACCGTTGAAGTCCGCCAGGCCCATGTTCAGCGACTCGATCGATTCCATGTCGAGGTGGTTGGTCGGTTCGTCCATCAGCAGCACGTTGCGTCGCCACAACATCAGCTTGCCGAACAGCATCCGGCCCTGTTCGCCGCCCGAGATCACATTGACCGGCTTCTTCACCTCGTCGCCCTTGAACAGCAGGCGCCCGAGGGTGCCCCGCAACAGGGTTTCGGCATCGTCCCCTTCGTAGCCACCGGCCCGCACGTAGCCGGCGATCCAGTCGGTGAGACTTTCATCACCCGCAAACTCGGCGGCATGGTCCTGCGCGTAGTAGCCGAGCTTGGCCTTCTCGGCCCACTTGATCGAACCGCCCTGCGGCTCGAGTTCGCCGACCAGCAGCTTCATCAGCGTGGTCTTGCCGACGCCGTTCTCGCCGATGATCGCCACCTTGTCGCCACCGTCAGCGGTGAAGCTGAAATTCTTGAACAACAGTTCGTCGTCACTGTAGCCGAAGCGCAGGTTCTCGATCTCGACCGCCTGCCGGTGCAGCTTCTCCCTGTCTTCGTACTCGAACCGGATCCACGGATATTGCCGGCTCGAAGGCTTGAATTCGTCGACCTTGATCTTCTCGATCTGCCTGGCCCGGCTGGTGGCCTGTCGCGCCTTCGACTTGTTCGCCGAAAAGCGGCGCACGAAGGCCTGCAGTTCGGCCACCCGTTCCTTGGCCTTCTGGTTGGCCGCAGCCTGACGCGCCCGTGCCTGGGTCGAGGCCTCGATGTAGTCGTCCCAGTTGCCGGGCCAGACCTGGATGCGGCCGTAATCCAGATCCGCCATGTGGGTGCATACCTGATTCAGGAAGTGGCGGTCGTGGGAGATGATGATCATCGTGCTGCTGCGTTCGTTCAGCACGTTCTCGAGCCAGCGGATGGTGTTGATGTCGAGGTTGTTGGTGGGCTCGTCGAGCAGCAGGATGTCCGGACTCGCAAACAGCGCCTGGGCCAGCAACACCCTGAGCTTCCAGCCCGGTGCCACCTCCTTCATCGGTCCGAAATGCTGTTCGGTGGGAATGCCGACACCGAGCAGCAGTTCGCCGGCGCGGGCCTCGGCGGTATAGCCGTCGTACTCGGCAAATCTGGCCTCGAGTTCGGCGGCGTGCATGTAGTCGTCCTCGCTCGCCTCCGGATTGGCGTAGATCGCGTCCTTCTCCTGCATGCAGGCCCACATTTCCTCGTGGCCCATCATCACCACGTCGATCACCCGTTGGTCCTCGAAGGCGAACTGGTCCTGCTTGAGGAAGGCCATGCGCTCGCCGGTGTCGAGCGCGACGTTGCCCGCGGTCGGCTCCAGCACGCCGGCGAGGATCTTCATGAAGGTGGACTTGCCGGCCCCGTTTGCGCCGATCAGGCCGTAGCGGTTGCCATCGCCGAACTTGACGGAGACGTTCTCGAACAGGGGCTTGACCCCGAACTGCATGGTGATGTTGTTGGCGATCAGCACTGCTCACTCCGGACAAAAACGCAAAGCCGGCGCATGGGCCGGCACTATTTGATCATTCTACCGCGATGCACCAATGGATTGGTAAGCCGCCGGTCACCGCCGGCGCTAATGCGGCCGCGCCTGCTCCGCGATGCGCCGGATCAGGCGCACGGTCTCGATGTCCGAATCCTCGTAGGCCGACTTGACGTACTCGGCGACCGCGACACCGTCGCTTGCGGCACCCTCGGCCAGCGTCGTCCGATACAGAAAGCGCAGGAACAAGGCCATCGGGCTCGGCTCCTCGATGCTGATCCGGAGACTGCCGCCGGCATGCTCGGCGCCGGGCTCGATCTCGAAGCACATCCACTCGAGCGGCTCGAATGTGACGCGGTCGCGCACCGTCGTGGCGCCGAATTCGAGGTCTCTGACCAGTTCGCGATCGCCTCGCTCGACGATACGGCATTGGCCGAGGCCGGGCAGGAAGGCCGCCGGATCCTCGGCCCTGTACAACAGGCCGAACCACACCTCCTCGCGCGTCAGGTCGGCCACTGCCGGATTGCCGAGGTCGTTGATCTCGACCAGGTGTTCGAACTGCATCGGTCCACTCGTCGCCTTACAGGCTGATCGATTCATTTTAAGGCATCGGTTTCCCTGCCCGGCAAGCCGCAGCCCCGCCGATGCAGCTACAGGCGAGAGCGAAGGCTGCCGCGGGGACCGCTACAATGGTGCCCGATCCCACGTTGCCCACAGCTCGTCCACAACATGTCCACCGATTGTCCCCAGGACCGACGGATTCCGGTCAGCGTGCTCAGCGGCTTTCTCGGGGCCGGCAAGTCCACCTTGCTGAATCACCTGCTGCGCCAGCCGCAGATGCAGGGCGCGGTGGTTCTGATCAACGAATTCGGCGAGATCGGTGTCGATCACCTGATCGTCGAAGTGAGCGCCGAGCGCATGGTGCTGCTCGATTCGGGTTGCCTGTGCTGTACCGTCCGAGGCGAACTTCCCGGCGCCTTCAAGGATCTGTTCATGCGCAGCCTGCGGCGGGAAATCGAACCGATCCGACGGCTGCTGCTCGAGACCACCGGCCTGGCCGACCCGGCACCGCTGCTGCACACGCTGATGGAGGACTTCTTCATCGTCGAGCGATTCCGCCCCGATGGCATCATCACCGTGGTGGACGCCCTCGCCGCAGCGGGCCAGCTCGACCGGCACCGGGAGGCCCTGGCCCAGGTAGTGGCCGCGGACCGCCTGATCGTCAGCAAGATCGATCTGGCGAGCGACGACGCGCTCGCAGCGCTCGACGCGCGCCTCGAACGACTCAATCCGACCGCCGAGCGCCTCCATGCCACATTCGGCCGAATCGACGCGACGGCGCTCTGCGACCTGGGCCCTCTGGCTGCGGACGCCGACCCTATGGCTGCCCGACGCTGGCTCGGCGAGTCGCGGCTCGACGCCATCGTGCCGCGCTATCGCCCGGCATCCCGCGGCGGCATCCACGACAGCGGCGTCACCAGCCATCTGCTGCGCTTCCCGGAGGCTGTCGACTGGCCGAGCTTCGCCGAAGCCCTGGACGTGCTGCTGCAGGCGGCCGGCGACCGCATCCTGCGCGTCAAGGGGCTAGCCAAGGTGATCGGCGTCGACGGACCCAGGGTCGTCCAGTGTGCCGGCCGTATCCGCTTCGCCGCGCGCGACCTGCCGGCCTGGCCGCCCGACCAGACGCACGGGGCCCTGGTCTTCATCGTCGACGGTCTCGAACGGGACTACCTTGTCAGGACCTTCGAGATGTTCTGCGACACCAGCCCCGACTAGCCCAACTCGCCGTCCTCACTCGGCCGAGAGTGCCGCGATCGCCGCGTCGTCGAGCCAACGCCACTCGCCTTCGGCGAGGTCGCCGGGCAGCGCCAAACCGCCGATGCGGATGCGTCGAAGACCTTCGACGTGTCCGCCGGCGGCAGCCACCATGCGCTTGACGAGATGGTATTTGCCCTCGGTCACCGTCAGTTCGAGCAGGCGCGGCTCGATCAGCCGGCACGAGACGGCTCGGATAGGCTCGGGTTCATCGTTCAGACCGACCCCGGCCAGCAAGCGATCGACAAGCGTGCCGCCACCATCCTCACTGAGCCATGCCCGGTAGACCTTGGGAACCTGCTTCTTGCCCGAAGACCAGCGGTGGATGAACTGGCCGTCGTCGGAGAACAACAGAAGACCGCTGCTGTCCTGATCGAGACGACCCACCGATTGTACGCCGCGCTGTACCACCGGCCATGGCAGCAGGGCATAGATCGACGGGTGACATTGCGGCTGCCGCGAACACTCGTAACCGGGCGGCTTGTTGATCATCAGATGGGCTTGCGCACGATAGCACCAGCGCTCGCCATCCACCTCGAAGTGCAGCGACTCGGTCGCAAAGTCCCGCTTCGGGTCGAGTACCGGTTCGTCGTCTATGCTGACCATGCCGGCGCGAATCAGTGCACGGCACTCCTTGCGACTGCCAAATCCCTGGCTATGGATGATTCTTTCGAGTTGCATCGATGCAGTGGTCTCTTTCTTGTTTACTTGTCTTATAAAAGACAACAACGTTAACTATGCTCGGTCGAATTCTGTGCACAAGCGGGTTTTCTGCTGTCCAATCATTGCGTTGCCCTGTTGGCAGTGACGGGGAAAAGCCACGGGAACAAGTGTGGGGCATTTGTTGATCGAAATCGGCAAGAGCAGGGTGAGGCGACTTTCACACAATGTTCCCACAGCTTGGTCCGGTGCTTGTCCCCAGGCGACGACGGTCTTCGGCCGATGACCGTGCCGTCGAAACCCCACTGGGACTTGTTCTGCCGGGTTGTGGACAACTTCGGGGATATCGGTGTGTGCTGGCGTCTGGCGCGTATCCTGGCAGCGGAACACGGAATCGCGGTGCGATTGGTAGTCGATCGACCCGAAATTCTCGACAGGATCGCCAATTCGCATGAAATTTACAATAAATCAGTATGTTATCATCATGTCGAGGTCGTTCGCTGGAGCGACTCCATACGACCTTCGACAGATACCTCGGTCGTAGTCGAGGTTTTTGCCTGCGATCCGCCGGAGCCGTACCTCGCAGCCATGGCCGAATTGGCGCGATGCCCGCTGTGGATAAATCTCGAGTACCTCAGCGCGGAATCCTGGGTTGCCGGCTGTCACGGCATGCTGTCGCGCCATCCGCAACTCGGAATCGACAAGCTGTTCATGATTCCCGGATTCGATCGCGCCAGTGCCGGGCTGTTGCGTGAATCCTCGCTCGACGAGCAGCGCCGGCGATTCCTGTCCGACCCCGAGGCCCGGGCCGCGATGTGGTGCGGTCTTGGCGTGCCGCCGCCCGCGCCCGGTGAACTGCGGGCGAGCCTGTTCGGCTATGAAAACCCTGTGGTCGTGAGGCTGCTCGACGTCCTGTCGCGCCATTCGCGACCGGTCACCGTCGTCGTCCCAGAAGGCCGGAGCGTCGCCGATCTGTCGCGACGCCTAGGGCTCGGCTTGGCGCGGGCGGGTGATGTCTGGCGAGAAGGCAGCCTGCAGGTCGCGGTCGTACCCTTCACCGATCAGCACAGCTACGACCGCCTGTTGTGGTGCTGTGATCTGAACATGGTCCGCGGCGAGGACTCCCTGGTGCGGGCATTGTGGGCAGGCCGGGCGATGTTGTGGCAGGCCTATCCCCAGCAGGACGATGACCATCATGCCAAGGTCGAGGCCTTGCTCGGCCGGCTTCTGCCCTTCGTCGAGCCGGCTGCCGCCGACGATGCCGCCGCGCTCTGGCGCCACTGGAACGGGATGTCCGGCCGTGGACCGGCCTGGGCAAGGCTGGAGAGCACGGTGGCTGCGCTGACGTCCGCGATCGATGCGTGGCGGCAGGCACTGGCAAAGGGGCCGGAACTCGCGACGAGTCTGGTAAATGCGGCCACTTCGCAGATACAATGACGGGTTTATCGAACATACCCGCAGCGATGCGGACAGAGGCAGGCAAAGCGCAATGAAAACCGCACAGGAACTTCGCTCCGGCAACGTCATCATGGTCGGTGCCGACCCGCTGGTGGTGCAGAAGACCGAGTACAACAAGTCCGGCCGCAACGCCGCAGTCGTCAAGATGAAGCTCAAGAACCTGCTGACCGGTGCGCCGTCGGAGACCGTCTACAAGGCCGACGACAAGTTCGAGATCGTGATCCTCGATCGCAAGGAGGTCACGTACTCCTACTACGCCGACCCGATGTACGTGTTCATGGATGCCGAATACGAGCAGTACGAGGTCGAGGCTGAAAACATGGAAGACGCGCTGAAGTACCTCGAGGACGGTCTGGCCTGCGAGGTGGTCTTCTACAACGGCAAGGCGATCTCGGTCGAACTGCCCAACAGCGTCGTTCGCGAAGTCAGCTATACCGAGCCCGCCGTCAAGGGCGATACCTCGGGCAAGGTGCTCAAGCCGGCCAGGATTTCGACCGGCTTCGAACTGATGGTACCGGCCTTCGTCGAAATCGGCGACAAGATCGAAATCGACACGCGTACCGACGAATACCGCAACCGCGTCAAGTGAGCTTTCGGATCGTGCCGGCATTCGGCGTGATCCCGACATCAGCGTCGAGCAGGCGACGCGGATAGATTGCCCCGACCCGTGGTCCCATCGTCATCGGTGGCGACCGCGTACAACGAGAGGAGAACATAACAATGACGATCCGGTGGCTGGCGACCACCCTGGCGGCGGTTTCGATGGCCGCCTGTACCCAACAACAGGGCCAGTCGGCGGAGAGGGCCAGCGACGCGGCATCGGAAGCGGTCGATGCTGCCCAGCAGGCGGGCCGCAAGGCGGCCGAGGCCGTCGGCAAAGCCGGCGAGGCGGTGGTGGAAGCCGGCAAGGCGGTCGGCGAGACTTCGACCCCGCCCGCAGCGGCGCCTGCCGCACCGGTCGAAACGACCCAGTCGGCTGCAGTCCCGGCGCCGGCGGAATCGCGCGACGCGATGGAGGCGACGCGCGAAGCCGCCCAGAAGGTCATCGAGCTGACGCGACAGGCGGCTGCCCGCATGACCGGACGGGATCCGGCGGCTGCGTCGCCGGACGCCGCGAAGGAAGCGGCCGGCGATGCACCGACGACCGAGCCCGCCAAGGCCGAAGAGTCTCCGGCCGCCGACAAGGCTCAGGGCAACTGACGGGGCACCGGATATTTCCGGTTGAACGCTTCGTAGGTGCTTCGAAGCCGTTTTTCGTCGGCCAGATGTCCACGGTCGGCCGCGCTTTCGATCAGATCGCGGTGCATCACGTGAAGACGGTAGATGCCCCGCAGATCGCCGATCAGTTGGTGACCCAGTTCTGCCGCCACGATCATCGGCAGGTCTTCATGTAGCGCGATCACTTCGATCGTCGCTGCGTCCAGATCGACGAAATCCAGACAATCGGTCAGGCTCAGCATTTGCCCGTCTCCTCCCGGTATCCGCGCAACTCTCTGCGCACCCTTGTGGTGCAATTCGGCCGCTTGTTGGTGCGCAACGCGGGTTTTCCGATCCATTGTGCCCGCTTCGACGACTTTCAGGCTATTGATTTTTCGGTCGAAAGTCGGATCGAATCCGCGTAGCGCGACGCGTGCAAGTTACGTGCCGGAGATTCCGTCCGCAGCGTCGGGCGCGGCGCGTCGCGGCACCAGCACGGAGAAGACGGCACCGCCTTCGGAATGGTTGCCGGCCCGGATCGATCCGCCGTGAAGCGTGACGATTTCCCGGGTGATGGCCAGGCCGAGGCCGGTGCCGCCGGCGCCGGTCTTGGTCTTGGAACTCTGGACGAACTTGTCGAAGATCGATTCCAGTTCACTCTCGGGAATGCCGACGCCCTGGTCGCGAACGCTCATGCACAGTGCTGGCCGTCCCGATGGCAATTCGCCGTCACCGAAGGCGATCGTGATCTCGCTCTGTGACGGCGAGAACTTGACCGCGTTCGCCACCAGATTCTGAATTACCGTAAGGAACTGCCGACGATCGACGTAGGCCCGGGTGTCATCGGTCTGGCGGCTGACACGCAGCGTCAGCTGTCGGCTGTCGGTCAGGGCAGCGAGATCCCTGGCGATGACGCCCACCAGTTCGCGCACGTCGACGCGCCTGCATTGGAGCTTGGTCTGACGCGCTTCGAGCTTGGCGAGGTCGAGCAGATCGTCGACCAGTTCGCCGAGTCGATTGCCGCTTTTCACGATGCTCGCGAAATAGCTCCGCAGCTTTTCGGGTGATGAAGAATCGACCCGCTTCAGGCCGAGCGCCGCAAACGATCCGATGCCGTGCAACGGCGTCCGGAACTCGTGCGACATGTTCGCCAGGAATTCGCTCTTCGCCTGGTTGGCACGTTCTGCCTGTTCCTTCGCCGCCAGCAGATCGGCGGTCTGGCTGGCGACCAGCTCGGTCAGGTGGTCGCGGTGCATCTGCAGCTCCCGCTCGGCCAGTTTGCGCGACGTGATGTTCTTGATCGTTCCGCGGTAGCCCACGAAGCGGTCGGCCGGATCGAATACCGGGCGGCCGCTGAGACTCAGCCATTCCCAACCCTCGACCGCTTCATGCAACTGGAACTCGAGGTCGCGAAATTCCTGACGATCGCGCATTGCCGTCTCGATCGCCCTGCATGCGGCCACCTGTTCGCGCGTCTGGCTGCGGGCGATCGATACCACGCTGGCGCCGACCACTTCGCGATGGCCGAACACCGGGCGAACGAACCGCAGGTTCTCGTCCGCCTCCCAGAAGCCGTCAGACGAGACCGAACTGAAGTCCCGGAAGCGCTGCTCGCTCTGCTGCAGCTCGCGCTCGCGCTCGCGCAGCAAGCTGATGTCCGACGCCACCACGACAGCACCCTCGAGCTTTCCACTACGCTCGTATAGCGGTGTGCCGCGGATGATGAAGTGCCTTTCGCTACCGCTGCCCATCGCGTGCGCAAGGTTCGTCTCGAAGGCCAGACGCCCCCTGTCGAGGATCGTCCGGAAAAGCGTCAGGCCCGCTGGCAGGCCACTCGCCGGTGCGGCATCGCGCAATTCGGCCAGGCTTTGCGACGAGAGCAGAACGTCCCCGGGCCTGCCGACGACGTCGCTCGACTGGAAACCGAGCTGCCCGGTGACGGCGGCGTTGATCTGGCTGATCCGGCCGCGAGCGTCCAGCACGACCAGCAGGTGCTCCATGCTGTTGATGACGTTGTCGATGAAGCGGCCGAGCCGTCCCTGCTCCTGTGCGCGCCGCTCGAGTTGACGGGATTTCTCCGACAGTTCCGCGATGATGCCGTCCATCACCTCGCTGATCGTCGTGACCTGCGCCTCGAGCACCGAGTTGGCTTCGCGCAGGGCACTGACTTCGTCCTTGAGCCGCGCCATCTCGTCCCGACTTCCGAAGATGTCGATCGCAACCGATTGCTGCAGGAAGAAGCGATCGCCCTGCCTGTCGACGAGGAAGGAGGCCGAGTTCGACTCGACTGGCACTTTCAAGCCATGAGCGCCGCAGATCAGATTGCCTTCGCCGTCGCTGCGACAGCGATCCATCCGGCTGCCGTCATGGGGGCACTGCGCCGGGATACCGATCAGGCGACTGCCGCGCTGCAGGATCAGAACGTGGGTCCTGGCATCGCCACCGGGGATGTCGACGTAGCCGCACCAGCGTCGATCGACACCAGCCACCGGTGTCACCGAGTGGATCGGTATCACGAACGCGCGCGTCGGTTCCATCGGAGCCAGGCCATCACTGTCCGCGTCGCCGCCGGCATAGCCGCCGCGACCGCGCGCGACAGGCCGGGACGGAATGGGTCGATGCGATCGGCCTCGACACCGACGATGCTGATCTGTGGCGGCTGCGGCAAGACCTTGAGAACGGTCTCGAGCAGGCAGCCGACGCCGGCGCCGTGACCCGGGGTCTCCTCCCGGGCGATCGCCTCGGCGGCCAGCACGTGCAGCGAGCCGGGCGGGCCATAGCCGCTCAGGGCGTCGATGACGAGGACCTGGTCACAGCCCTCGAAGCAGTCGATCGCGCTCGGGCTGGCGGCATCGGCGCGCATCAGGCGGGTGTCCGGCGGCAGGCCGAGCCCAGTCAGCTCGGCGTGCAGTGCAGGCCCGAAGCCGTCATCGCCGTGCAGCTCGTTGCCGAAACAGATCACGTGTGTGCTACACGCCATAGCGCACCCGCTTGCCGCTGCCGGCGAAATGCACCGTGCATACGAGGCAGGGATCGTGGGAGCGGACGATGTGTCCGAGTTCGACCGGATCGTCGGTATCGGCGATCTCCAGGCCGATCACGCTCTGTTCCCAATGACCATGGCGTCCGTGACTGTCCTTCGGCGACGCGTTCCAGGCCGTCGGCGTGACGATCTGGTAGCGAGCGATGCGGCCGTCACGCACCTGCAGCCAGTGGCCCAGCGTGCCGCGCGCCGCCTGCACGAGGCCGAATCCGTCCCCATCCGAGAGGGCGCCGGCGCTCGGGTTCAGGTAGTGTGGCTCACCGAGCCGGCGGGCCAGGTCCTCGACCTGGCTGCGCATCAGCGCGAGCGTGGTCGCGGACCGCCGTAGTCGGGCGAACTGGCGCAACCAGGTATTCGGCCCGAGTTTCGTCAGCATGTCGCGACACAATGCATCACCGGCCGCGAGCAACTCGGCCAAGGGACCGGTCTCGACCACGCGGCCGTCGTAGCGTGGCGCCTTCGCCCAGCTGTAGCGATCGCTGCCCGGCTGGTAGTCGGGCACCGTTTCGCCATCGAAGGGATGCCGACCGCCATCGTATGGGCGGAACCAGGAATGCCGCACATGTTCCGCGATCAGGGACGGATCGAAGGCCGTCAGCGAGCCCTCGTCGGCGTCGTAGATGCCGGCCGCGAGCAGGGTTTCCTGCCCCCCGTACGGGGGGCCCCAGCGTTCGGGATGGTGGTAGCTGCCCCCCGACAGAAAGCTGCGCGCGCCGCCGCCCATTCGGTCGAGTCCGACCGAGCGGCTGAAGCGGCAAAACAGCGGCATCGCCAGTCGGGCCCGTTCCGGCTCGGCGAGCCAGCGTTCGAGCGCGTCGAGCGAATCGATCGACAGGAAGCACTCGAGGCGGTCGCCGAGCACGGCGTCTTCGAGCCACTCGATGGTGGTGCCGACCAGTTCCCGGCAATCGACGATGTCGCGAGCATTGGCGCCCCGTGTCACGCCGCCGGGCAGCATGTACGAGGAATGGGGCCACTGCCCGCCGAAGATCGCGACGACCTGCAGGATCCGGCGGCTGACGCCGAGGGCACCGATCACCGCGCTGCCTTTCAACGGCCGGAACGCGCTCGCGATCTCGGCGGCCAGCGGATGGTCGGCGTAGCGAGCATTCAGGAAGTCGGGCACGAAGAAGAGGAAGGTCTGGCGCAGGTCGCTCTGTACGTTCTCGGCCATCAGGCAGAGGTTTCTGATCAGCGTTGCCTGCGGCGGTACCGGCAGCCGCCCGAGCCGTTCGAGGGACAGTACGGCGGCGTAGAGATGGGCGGTGCCGCAGATGCCGCAGACACGCGGCGTGATCACCAACGCGTCGCGCGGCGCGCGATCCACCAGCAACTGTTCGAAACCGCGGAACAGGGTGCCGATACAGCGGGCATCGACGATGCGACTGCCTTCGACATCGACCTCGAATTCGAGGTCTCCCTCGACCCGGTTGAGATCGACACCAATGGTTCGCCGCGCCATCCTCAGGGTTCCATTTCGCGCTTGATCAGTCGCACCGGCGCAGCGGCCTTCGCCAGGTTCTTGTAAGCCATGTAGCGGGCACGGGAGACCCCCAGCGGCAGCGTGACCGGGACGTCCCCGATCTTGTCGGTTCGGAAGAGGTCGCCGTCCCGTGGGAAGTCCGGCGATGTACAGCCGAAGCAGGGCACCCCGGCGCGCGTCTTGCTGCTGCGGTTGTTCCACAGCTCGGCATTGCAGTTGGCAAGCGTGCCGGGTCCCTGGCAGCCGAGATTGAAGTACATGCACGCCTTGCCACCCGGCTCGTGATCCTCGACATCGTATTCGTGGTACTCGTTGCGCGTGCACCCCTGATGCACGGTGGACGCGTAGAAGACTCGCGGCCGATTCAGGAAGTCGAGTTCGAACGGCGTGTCGGAGGCCAGCATCGCCAAGCTGCGGGTGATCGTCAGCGGATGCACCGGACAACCCGCCAGATTGATCACCGGGCGACCATCGCCCGAGCGCCAGTCGGCGCCGAGCAGCCCCCCCGGTTCGGCGTGGTCGTACTGCAGACCGGTCGCATCGGACGGATTGGGAGGTGCGGCATGGACACCGCCGAAGGCGGCACAGGTGCCCACCGCCACCACGGTGCGCGCACGGGCGGCGAGCGCGGCGGCGATCTGCATCTTCGGGCGCCCGCGATGGCTGTCGAACATGCCGCTGCCGTAGGGTCCGGTGATGATGCTGCCTTCGATGCAGAGGATGTCGAGTGCCTGGCGACCCGACTCGATGCGCTCGACCAGGCGCGCGAATTCACCGGAGGGATGATCGCTCAGCGATGGATGCCAGAGCAGCTCGATCGCACCGCTGCGGATCAGGCCTTCGATCGATGGACCGTCCGCATTCAGCAGCGACATGCTGTCGCCACTGCAGGCGCCAGTCTGCATCCACAGCAAGTTGGCCATCGCGTCTCTTCCGTTGTCGGTTCCCGCCTCGTGTCTTCCGAGGCTGCGTCGGAGTTGAACGGGACGTCGGCGGATAACTTGAGGCAATTCCGCCGAGCGTCGACCGCGGTACGAAACCCGGACTCGCGACTAGAATCTCCTTCTTCCCACCGGCCCCGATACGCCTGTCCATGTCCAATTCCGAGTCCGCCAGGGGCGCCGCGATCGGCGTCCGCGGTGCCTGCCAGAACAACCTGCGCAATGTCGACATCGACCTGCCGCTGAATGAACTGGTGGTGGTCACCGGCGTGTCCGGCTCCGGCAAGAGCTCGCTGGTGTTCGATACGGTCTTCGCGGAGGGCCAGCGCCGCTATGTCGAGACCTTCTCGCCGTATGCCCGGCAGTTTCTCGACCGCATGGACAAGCCCCGGGTGGATCGCATCGACGGCGTGCCGCCGGCGATCGCGATCGATCAGACCAATCCGGTGCGCACCTCACGCTCGACGGTCGGCACGATGACCGAACTGGCCGACCACCTGAAGCTGCTATATGCCCGCGCCGCTCACCTCCATTGCCGTCAGTGCGGCCAGCCGGTTCGCCGGGACACGCCGGAGAGCATCGCCGCCGACCTGCGCCGCAAGTCTGACGCGGCCGGCGATCCGCGACTGGTCCTGTGCGCGCCGCTGCAGGTGCCGGACAACTTCGGTGAAGACGAGATCCGGGCCCACCTCGAACGCCAGGGCTACAGCCGCATCCATTCGAGCGACGGCGGCCTGCTCGAGGTCGTGCAGGATCGCTTCCGGCTGTCGTCGGTCGAACCGGACCGCCTGATCGACGCGATCGAGGCTGCCCAGCGGCTCGGCCAGGGCCGTGTCCATGTCCATGTCGCAGACCCGGATCGGCCGGCGTTGTGGCCGTACAGCGCGGCCCTGCATTGCGCCCGCTGCGACATTGCCTACGCCGAACCGACGCCCAGCCTGTTCTCCTTCAACTCGCCGATCGGCGCCTGCGAAACCTGCCGTGGATTCGGGCGCGTGATCGGGGTCGATTTCGGCCTGGTGGTGCCGGACGAATCCAAATCGCTGGCCGAAGGTGCGATCAAGCCCTGGCAGAGCAAGAGCTACCACGAGTGCCAGCAGGACATGGAAGCGCTCGCGGTGCGCGACGGCATCCCGCTCGACGTCCCGTTTCGCGACCTCGAGGCCGAGCAGCGCCGGTGGGTGCTCGAAGGCGATCGCGGCTGGAAGAACTGGTCGTCCTCGTGGCCAGGCAAATGGTATGGCGTCCGTCACTTCTTCGAGTGGCTCGAGACCAAGGCCTACAAGATGCACATCCGGGTATTGCTGTCGCGCTATCGCAGCTACACCGAGTGCCCGGCCTGCGCAGGCGCCCGGCTCAGACCCGAGGCACTGGCCTGGCGGCTCGGTACCGGGCCGCAGCTGGCCATGCACGAACTGATGGCGCTGCCGGTCGAGCGCATCGCGCAATTCGTCGGCGATCTCGAACTGCCGCCACCTCTCGATGAAGCGACCGAACTGCTGCTCGGCGAAATCCGCACGCGGCTCGGCTACCTGCGGCAGGTCGGACTGGGCTACCTGACCCTCGACCGCCAGTCGCGGACCCTGTCGGGCGGCGAGGTGCAGCGCATCAACCTGACGACCGCACTCGGCACCTCGCTGGTCAATGCCCTGTTCGTGCTCGACGAACCGTCGATCGGCCTTCACTCGCGCGACATCGGCCGCATTCTCGAGGTCATGACACGGCTGCGCGATGCCGGCAATACCCTGCTGGTCGTCGAACACGACCCGCAAGTGATGTTTGCGGCCGATCGCCTGCTCGACATCGGCCCCGGCCCCGGCGAACGCGGGGGTCGAATCGTCGCCTATGCTCCCCCGGCCGACGTCGCCGCCGATCTCGGATCGCTGACCGGCGACTACCTGTCCGGTCGGCGGCGGGTCGATCGCCAGCGAAGGCCTCGCCCGGTCGCCACCGCGGGCCCGTCGCTATGGCTGCGCGGTGCGCGCGAGCACAACCTGCGCGACATCGACGTGCGTATTCCGCTGGGTCACCTGGTGTGCATCACCGGCGTTTCCGGTTCGGGCAAGTCAACCCTGGTGCAGGATCTGCTGCATCCGGCGCTGTGCAAGCGCCTCGGCCTGCCGTCGGAGAGTCCGGGCAGCTTCGACACGCTCGAAGGCGCTGAACGGATCGGCGACGTGGTGTTCGTCGATCAGTCGCCGATCGGCAAGAGCTCCCGCTCCAACCCGGTCAGCTACGTCGGCGCCTGGGATGCCGTGCGCAAGCTCTTCGCCGATCTGCCGGAAGCCAGGGCCCGCGGCTATACGCCGGGCACCTTCAGCTTCAATTCCGGCAACGGCCGTTGTCCGACCTGCAACGGCTCGGGCTTCGAACACGTCGAGATGCAGTTTCTGTCCGACGTCTACCTGCGTTGCCCGGATTGCGACGGCCGACGCTATCGTCCGGAGATCCTGTCACTCGAATGGCGCGACAAGTCGGTCGCCGAGGTGCTCGAGCTGACGGTCTCGCAGGCGATCGCCTTCTTCGGCGACCAGCCCGCGGTACTGAAGGCGCTAGCACCGATCGCCGACGTCGGCCTCGAGTACCTCCGCCTCGGGCAGCCGGTGCCGACCCTGTCCGGCGGCGAGGCCCAGCGCCTGAAGCTGGCGGGCCACCTCGCCAAGGCCGCCGCACCCGGGCGCGCCAATCGGGCCGGCGCTGCGTCGTCGACCCTGTTCCTGTTCGATGAACCGACCACCGGCCTCCATTTCGAGGACGTCAGCCGACTGCTCGGGGCCTTCGAGAAGCTGCTCGAAGCCGGCCACTCGCTGCTGGTGATCGAACACAATCTCGACGTCATCGCGGCGGCCGACTGGCTGATCGACCTCGGACCCGAGGGCGGCGATGGCGGCGGCGAAGTGGTTGCCGAAGGCGCGCCGCAGATGGTCGTCGCCTGCGGCCGGTCCCATACCGGTGCGGCCCTGGCCGCCTACGACAGTGAGCTCAAGCGACTGGCCGCCACGCCACGGCCGGCCATCGCGGCCGACGCGCCTCGCGCCTACCGGGTCGCGACCGCCGCGGCGATCGAGATCCGCCACGCCCGCGAACACAACCTGAAGAACGTCAGCGTTTCGATCCCGCGCGATGCGCTGACCGTGGTCACCGGCCTGTCCGGCTCGGGCAAGTCCACGCTGGCCTTCGACATCGTCTTCGGCGAAGGCCAGCGCCGCTACCTCGAATCATTGAACGCCTATGCCCGGCAGTTCGTTCAGCCGTCGAGCCGACCGGATGTCGATGCGGTGTTCGGTATCCCGCCGACCGTGGCCATCGAGCAACGGGTCTCACGCGGCGGGCGCAAGAGTACGGTCGCGACGCTGACCGAGATCCAGCCCTTCCTGCGCCTGCTCTACGTCAAGCTCGGAACCCAGTACTGTCCCGAATGCGACGTGCCGGTCAGGCCGCAGAGCTTCGAGGCGATCGCGGCCCAGGTCCAGTCCGACTTCGACGGCCAGTCGATCGAGCTGCTGGCGCCGCAGGTGGTCAACCGCAAGGGTCTCTATACCGAGCTCGCCAGGTGGGCACGTGGCAAGGGCTTCGAGCAGTTGCGGGTGGATGGCGACTATCTACCGACCCGCAAGTGGCCGCGAATCGACCGCTACAAGGAACACAACATCGAATTGCCGGTCGGCATGGTGGCGGTCCGGCCGGCGCACGAAGCGCAGTTGCGGGCCCAACTGGCACTTGCCCTCGAGCACGGCAAGGGCGTTCTGCAGGTGCTGCCGATCGGACGGCTCGGCGCGCGGCCGGTCACCTTTTCGACCCGGCGCGCGTGCCCGGCCTGCGGCACCAGCTTTCCCGAGCCGGATCCGCGCCTGTTCTCGTACAACGCCAAGCATGGCTGGTGCCCGTCGTGCTACGGCACCGGCCAGAAGACCCGTGGCAAGGTTGACGACCCGGACGCGCTCGAGCTTGGCGAGGCCGATCAACTCTCGGACGAATGCTGTCCGGCATGCGACGGCGCCCGCCTCAACCCGGTGGCCCGTGCAATGCGCTTCCGCGAGCTCGGCATCCACCGGTTGGCGGCGCGATCGGTGACGGACGTCGCCGACTTCTTTGCCGCCCTCGAACTGGACCGGCGTGAAGCCGACATCGCACGCGACCTGGTCGCGGAGATCGGCGCGCGGCTGGCCTTCCTGCGCCAGGTCGGCCTCGACTATCTGGCGCTCGACCGGGCGGCACCGACGCTGTCGGGCGGCGAGGCCCAGCGCATCCGGCTGGCGGCACAGCTCGGGTCCAACCTGCGGGGCGTGTGCTATATCCTCGACGAGCCGACCATCGGACTGCACCCGCGCGACAACGATCTGCTGCTCGACACCCTGGGTGAGCTGCGCGACCGCGGCAACTCGCTGATCGTCGTCGAGCACGACGAAGAGACCATCCGCCGCGCCGACCACGTCATCGATCTCGGACCCGGCGCCGGCGTCACGGGCGGCGCCGTGGTCGCTCAGGGCACGATCGCGGACCTGCGCGCAGCGCAGGACTCGGCCACCGGCCGCTGTCTGCGCGAGCCGCTTCGACATCCGATGCAGCCGCGCCGAAAGGTCGCCGCCGCGCACCCCTCCCTGCGGGTGACCGGCGCGTCCCTGCACAACCTCCGGCAGGTCGATGCACGGGTGCCGCTCGGACGATTGACCGTCGTCACCGGTGTTTCGGGATCCGGCAAGTCCTCGCTTGCCCGCGACGTGCTGCACGCCAACCTGGCTCGTCACCTTGCTGGCGACCATTCCGTCAGCGGTTGCCGGGCGTTCGAGGGCTGGCAGCAGGTCGGTCGCGTGCTCGAGGTGGACCAGACGCCGATCGGCAAGACCCCGCGTTCCTGTCCGGCCACCTACATCGGCTTCTGGGATGCGATTCGCAAGCTGTTCGCCGACACCTTCGATGCCCGCGCCCATGGCTGGAAGGCCAGCCGCTTCTCGTTCAACACCGGCGGCGGGCGTTGCCCGGTGTGCGAAGGTCAGGGCCAGGTCACGGTCGAGATGAACTTCCTGCCCGACGTCAAGGTCGCCTGCGATGCCTGCCGCGGTGACCGCTTCGATCGCGAGACGCTGACGGTGCGCTGGAAGGATCGCACCATCGCCGAGGTGCTGGCGATGCCGGTCGCCGAGGCCTGCGGATTCTTTGCCGCGCACCCGTCGATCGCCCATCCGTTGGCGCTGCTCGACGACGTCGGTCTCGGCTACCTGACGCTCGGCCAACCGAGCCCGACCCTGTCCGGTGGCGAGGCCCAGCGCCTCAAGCTGGTGTCCGAACTGAGCAAGGTGCGGGCGGACAAGGGCACCTGGAAACCCGAGAAGCACACCCTATACGTACTCGACGAACCGACGGTCGGACTGCACATGGCCGACGTCGAGCGCCTGATCCGCGTGTTGCACCGCCTCGTGGACGCCGGCCACAGCGTGCTCGTGATCGAACACGACATCGACGTCATCGCCGAGGCGGACTGGATCATCGACCTCGGTCCCGAAGGCGGCGAAGGCGGCGGCGAGATCGTCTGCCAGGGTCCGCCGAGCCGCATTTGCCGTGCCCGCCGCTCCCATACCGGCCACTTTCTGGCGCGGGCCCTGGCCCGATCGGGGCCCGGTGGGGGTGCGTCGGCAGCACGATCGGACTGAGTTCGATGCCCGCGGCATGGGGCATCATGAAAACATTGTCTAGGATCAACATCGCCCTACATTGGTGCGCCCGTCCGCTTCCCAACAAACGCTCAGCCGTGGAAAATACTGCACTGCACAATAACGAGGTGGACGACATGAAGCGGAGCGTGGCGGTCTGGGATCTGCCGACCCGCATCTTCCACTGGTCGCTCGTGCTGCTGGTCGTCGGTTCGTTCACCAGCGGCAAGATCGGTGGCAATGCGATGCTGTGGCACGGCACCTTCGGGGTCGCCATCCTCGGGCTGCTGAGTTTTCGCCTGGTATGGGGACTGATCGGTTCGACCTACGCCCGTTTCTTCACCTTCGTGCGTGGTCCGCGCGCGATCATCGCCTACCTGCGCGGCGAGTGGCGTGGCCTGGGGCACAATCCGCTGGGCGCGCTGTCGGTGGTCGCCTTGCTCGCGGTGCTGTCCTTCCAGGCCTTGAGCGGCCTGGTGTCCAACGACGACATCGCCTTCAACGGCCCGCTGTATCCGCTGGTAAGCAAGGACTATTCCGACTGGATGACGGGGCTGCACCGTCGCTCGGAGCTCATCATCCTGGTGCTGGTCTTCCTGCACGTCGGCGCGATCGTCTATTACCTGCGGGTGAAGAAACAGAATCTGGTGCGGCCGATGATCACCGGCCTCACGCGGACCACCGATGCCGACGCCAGGCCCGCCACCGGCGGTGGCCCGCTCGCCTTCCTGATCGCCGTGGTGGTCGCCCTGGCCGCCGTCTGGGCGGCGTCGGGCGGTGTGCTGCCGCCACCGCCGCCGCCGCCGCCGGCGCCGGTCTGGTAGGCGGTCGGGCGGCAGCGGCGCGAAGCGCGCTTACTTGTCCTCTTCCTCGCGGAACTTGTCGTGGCAGGCCTTGCAGGCCTTGCCGGTTTCGCCGAATTGAGCCTTGATCGCCGCCTTGTCGCCACCGGCGGCGACCTTCTTCAGTTCGTTGGCCTGCTTGACGAAGTTCAGCGCGACTTCCTTGACCTCGTCGGGCTTCTCGAAGAATTCCGGCTTGAGCCGGGTCTCCTTCCAGCCCTTGCCCTGGTCCGTGCCCGGGGCGAACAGCGCGCCGAGACCGGAGTTGGCGACCGCCGCGACGACATCGGCCGCCGCAGCGACCTGCCCGGCATCGAACGGCACCTTGTCGTCCACCGCCATGGCCTTGATCTTGCCCATGTTCCAGGCCATGAAGGTATAGCCTGACTGACGGAACTTGATCATCTCCTCGGGTTTCAGCTGGGCGCTGGCGGCAGTGACCACGCCCAGGCAGGCGAGCGCGAGGATCGGACGGACGATATTCTTCTTCATGACTTGAGCAACCTCGATTGACGTTTTGGATTATTGCGGGGATGGCGGGCCCGAACGGACCCGCACGCCGTCTCAACAGGACAGCGTCCACGATTATTCCAGACGGGAGGATCGAGTGCTCAGGCGGACGCCGGCGCAGCCGGCTTGCGATGCGCCCAGGCGAGTGCGTCCTCGAGGCGGTCGTTGCCCCAGAACAACTCGCCCGCGACGACGAAGCTCGGCGCGCCGAACAGCCCCGACTGGCAGGCCCGCTCGGTCTGCCGGCGCAATGTCTCCTTGCCGTCCGGCGCGCAGGCAGCGGCCAGCAGCGCGCCGGCCGATGCCGGCAGTGGCAACCCGGCCAGCAGTTCGGTGATCACCTGCTCGGAGCCGATGTCCCGGTCATCGGCGAAATTGGCCTGCATCACGCGTCGGCTGAACTCGCCGATCCAGGCCTGGTCCTGGCCGAGGCAGGCCACCCGGGCGGCCAGCAGTCCGTTGCGCGGAAACACGCTGGGACGCTTCAGGCGCAGGCCGTAGCGTTCGCACAGGCGCTCGAGATCGCGCCACATGTAGCGCCCCTTCGGCGGGTAGATGTTGAACGGCGAATCGTTCCAGCCAAGGCTCATGAATACCGGGCCCAGCAGGAACGGGCGCCATGCCACGTCGACCTCGGCGGCGGCCGCCAGTGCCTCGATGCGCATCACCGACAAGTAGGAATAGGAGCTCGCGAACTCGTACCAGAACTCGATGGTCGGGCGCCCGGTGCCCGTTTCGCCGCTCATGAGGCCTCCAGGAAGGCGAGCAGCGCGGTGCTGACCTCGGCAGGCGCTTCCTCGGGCAGGAAATGGCCCGATGGCACGGTGTGGCCGGAAACGTCGCTGGCATACTGCCGCCAGACGTCGAGCACATCGTAGCTGCAGTGCACGAAACCATGCTCGCCCCACAATACCAGCAGTGGGCAATCGATTCGTCGGCGTCCGAAATCGGCTTCGTCGTGTTCGAGATCGATGTCGGCTGCCGCCCGGTAGTCGTCGCAACTCGCACGGATGCCTTCCGGTCCCGAAAAGCAGCGCAGGTATTCACGGACCGCCCCTTCGTCGAACTCGGCGCCGGGGGCCGCCCAGCGGCGCAGCTTCTCGCGCAACCAGTATTCGGGATCGGCGCCGATCAGGCGCTCGGGCAGTCCGTCGGGCTGGATCAGGAAGAACCAGTGGTAGTAGCCGGTGGCGAAATGACGGTCGGCCGTAACGAACATGTGGCGGGTCGGCGCGATGTCCATCACGCACAGGCGCGTCACCCGATCTGCGTGATCGAGCGCGAGCCGGTGGGCGACCCGGGCGCCGCGGTCGTGGCCGGCGACAGCAAAGCGACGGTAGCCGAGCGCCGCCATCACCGACACCATGTCCCCGGCCATCGCCCGCTTGGCGTAGGCCGCCTGGCGTGCGCCGCCCGGTGGTTTGGCGCTGTCACCGTAGCCTCGCAGATCGGCACAGACGACATGGTGGCGTCGGGCCAGTGCCGGCGCCACCCGATGCCACATGTGGCGGGTCTGCGGATAACCGTGCAGCAACAGCAGCGGCGACCCCTCGCCGCCGTGGCTGATCCGGATCGACATCGCATCGACGGCGATGTCCTGTTCGACGAAGTGGTCCGGGAGCATCGTGGGGTCCTCCTGGTTCGGCGACTGCGCGGTCTTGCGCAGGGCGGACACGACCGATTGTGGCGTTCGCGGGGTCCAGCAGCAAGCGGGCCCCGCTGGCTGCCGTCGGCATGGCAGTCGGCGTTGGCCGCTGGCGCTCACGGCGCAGCGCGCCGTATCCGATCGTGCAGGCCGCGTGCGGCGGCGCCGCTCCAGCGCGGATCGAACAGCCCGAGCACGCGCTTCGCCCAACCGGCCCGGGTCCGTACCTGTCGATCCGCCGGCCGGCACCGCAGCGTGGCGCCGTCGCGCGATGTCACGACGATCGCGGTCGGCAGGGACAGCACGATCCGGCATCCGGGGCGCAGGACCACGTCACGTTGGTCACCGAGCTGGGTGATCCACGCGGTACCGTCGATGCAGTGCAGTTCGAGACCGGCAGCGTGTTCGATCAGGCGCGTCGTCGCGCGCGGCACGGTCAAGGTCTTCCATGCGTTTTGATCATTCATGACGTCCTCCATCGGCTATTCTGACAGCAGACAGACTGCGATCTGCAGAAGCAGTATCGAGGTTGAACGGCAGCCCGAACAAGCGCCCATTTCGCATCCTGTTCATGAGAATAACGCATGGATAAAACCCGTCGCCGCCTGCCCCCGCTGGAGCCCCTGAAGGGCTTCGTGGCGTCGGCCCGCAGCCTTTCCTTCACCCGGGCGGCGGCGTCGCTGCACCTGACCCAGTCGGCCGTCAGCCGCCAGGTACAGACCCTGGAACAGGCCCTCGGCGTCGCCTTGTTCGAGCGTGGCGTCCGCGAACTGCGGCTGACGGCGGATGGTGTCCGGTTGTTCGATGCCGCTGCCGGCTGGCTCGAACACTACGCGCGCCTGGCCGACGAATTCGCCCGGCACGAGCTGCGGCAGCCGGTCACCGTCACCGCCAGCATCGGCATTGCGGCGCTATGGCTGGTGCCGCGACTGTCCGGCTTCCAGACGGCGAATCCGGGCATCGACATCCGCATCGCCGCCGGCAACCGGATCGTGGACATCGGGCGGGAGGGCATCGACCTGGCGATCCGCTACTGCCGCGATGTCGATGCCCCGAGCGGTTCCGAGCGCCTGTTCGGGGAATCGGTGGTGCCGGTGGCGAGTCCGGCGCTGGATGTGCTGGAGATCGATCGCGAGACCCTGCCGACGCTGACGCTGCTCGAATTCGACGATCCGCGATATCCATGGTTGCGCTGGAACGACTGGCTGGCGGCGATGGGGCTCGAGCAGGTGGCGCCGGCGGCGACGCTGGCGTTCTCCCATTACGATCAGTTGATCCAGGCCGCGGTCGCCGGTCAGGGGGTGGCGATCGGTCGTGCCGAACTGGTCGACCGGATGACCCGCAGCGGCCAGCTGCACATCGTCGGCAGCCGGCGCCGGCAGGTCGAGGGGCGAGGTTTCTGGCTGATCCAGCCGGCGCCGCCGTGGCGCGACGAAGTGGCACGCTTTGCGGCATGGGTCCGTGGCGAAGCCCGGGCCGCGGTCGCTGCGGCTGCAGCCGCCTAGGGCAAAGGCGACCGCGCGAACAGGTCGGTTTGGCGTGCGGCATCCAGGCGGACGCCGGCGATACCGCCGTTGTCGATATAGAGCCGCACGCTGGCCGGCAGGGCCTCGCTCCCGCCCGCTGCCTGCTGCAGCAGCGCAGCGAGGCCGTTGCTGTCCATCGCCGCGCGCAGCACGCCGAGCGCCTGTGGCGTGTCCTGCAGCAGGGTGGCCAGCCGTACCGGGTCGAAGCCGCCGCGGCCGATGCCTTCGGTGGCGACGGCGCGACCGTCATCGACAGCGCCGGCGTCCGGCAGCGGCAGCCGCGATGCGGCTTCCGCGAACATTGGCGATTGCCCGATCAAGCGGGCGACCGCCGACACGTCGATATGCTGGTCATTGGCGTCCAGCATCCGCGCCACCAGGCTCGCCAGGCGTCCGTCGGTACTGAGGCTGACTGTCGCAGAGGGCGCGGGCGCCGTCACCTGCTCGTTCGACGTCTCCCGCAACTGCCGCAGCAGCCTGGCCGGAGATATCGCTTCGTTGGTGACCGCAGGAATGTGCATCGTCCCTTCCATCGTCCGGGCGCAGCTCGTTACCCCTTCCTGCAACTGACCGCATGGCCGGCGCCGAGTGCCGCGTCATCGTCCCGTCAGCTGCCAAACCAGCATCAGGTTATTGGCCGGCATTGCCCATTCGGCGACACGACCCAGGCCGGCCTCGCACGCCAGGGCCTCGACCGCGGCAAGGTCGCGGATGCCGGCCGCCGGATTCGATTGGCGCAACGATCGGTCGAAGGCGGCGTTGCCGGGGCTGGTCGGGCGCCCATCCCGGTGAAATGGTCCGTACACGATCAACCGACCCATCGGCCGCAGCCAATGCGGTGCCTGCCGGAACATCAGTTCGACTTCCCGCCACGCCATGATGTGCAGCGTATTGGCGGTGAACAGCGCGTCGTGGCGGCCGGGATCGGGCGGATCATTGACGTCGAGCTCGATCGGCGCCGGCAGATTCGGCAAGGCCGCCTCGTCAAGCCAGCATCGGATCCCGGCCAGCATCGCGCGCCGGTCGGAACACTGCCAGCGCAGCCAAGGCATCGCCGCGCCGAAATGGACGGCATGCTGGCCGGTGCCGCTGCCGATCTCGAGCACGCTGGCGCTGTACGCGAGCAGTCCCTCGAGCCTGTCCACGATCGGCTCGCGATTGCGAACGCAGGCTGCCGAAAAGGGCTTGTCGCTGTTCATCGGTGGTATCGGCTATGATCGTGCGGTCGGCCGGCAGGAATTCAGGGATGTCCGATCTGGTGATTTACCACAATCCGCGTTGCGGCAAGAGCCGCGGTGCGCTCGCCTTGCTGCGCCAGCAGGGTTGCGAACCCGAAATCGTCGAATACCTCAAGCAAGCACTCGATGCCGCTACGTTGAAGGATTTGCTGGCGCGTCTCGGGATGCCGGCGTCGGAGCTGGTGCGACGCGGCGAGAGCGTGTTCAAGGAGAAATATCGCGGCCGGGAGATGAGCGAGGACGAATGGATCGCCGCAATGCTGGCCGATCCGATCCTGATCGAGCGGCCGATCGTCGTGCGCGGCGAGCGCGCGGTGGTGGCGCGGCCGCCGGAGCGCATTGGCGAGTTGTTCGACTAGGCGGTCGCCTTGCCGGCGTCGTCTGCGACGTGGGCGTGCTCGAGCAATCGGGCCGCCTTGCCAGCCTGGTCGAGGGCGCGACGCAGGGCGCTGAGCCCGTGCAAGGATGTGTCCATCACGTCGAGTTCGAGTCGGTCGGACGCACCGGCAGCCAGCACCTCGGCCTTGACCCGCTGGTAGCTGGCCTCGAATTCGGATTCGCGATCCCGCTGTTGCGGCGCGAAATCCTCACCCTGGGGATCGAATTGGCGCAGCAGGCGATCCGCCTTGCGTTCCAGCTCGATCAATGGTTCGGCGACGTCGCTGCCGATGGTCAGCTTGCGCGCCTTGTGCATCGCGGCCAACTGCTCGCTGCAGTTCTCGTAGTAGTGCAGTACCCGTAGTTGTGCGGCCAGCTGCGCCGCCGTTTCGGACGACATCGAGCGTCTGCTGAGGCCGGTGACGAATTCTTCGACCTGGGCCACCAGGCCTGCCGCCCCGGCCAGAGGCATGACCCGCGTCGGCGTGCCGGAGGCGGGACGGTGCACCGCTTCCCTCAATTCCGCGATGCACATGCCGCCGAGCCGGCGCAGTTCGAGGTCCAGCGCCTTGATCGCGAGTGCCGGCACCGAAGCGACGTTCCGATCGAGGTAGCGCGGTCGCAACCGTTCGTCGCGAGGCCCGAAGCGCGCGGACAGGGCGCTTTCCATGCGGCCGGCCAGCGGCCACATCAAGGCGACGCCGAGCAGGTTGAAGACGCTGTGAAACAGGGCCAGGTTGATGGCCGGCGAGGCGTCGAGGCCGAACGCCTGCTGCAATCCGTCGACGGCGCGGATCAGCCCCGGCAACAGCAGCAGCGCGACGAAACCGGTGATCAGGTTGAACAGCACGTGTGCGGCCGCCGCCCGTCGCGCGTTCGGCGTCGCGCCGAGGGCGGCGAGAATCGCCGTGATGGTGGTGCCGATGTTGGCGCCGATGACGCCGGCGGCCGCCTCCGACAGCGGCAGCACGCCGGTCTGGGCGAGGGTCAGCACGACGGCGAGGGAGGCGCTGGACGATTGCATCAACATCGTCAGCACCGCTCCGGCCATGACGAATGCCAGCGTCGACAGCACGCCGTGGCCGCCGAGCCGGGCCAGATCGAGACCCTCGCCGCTGTTCGAGAACGCCTGCTGCATGAAGCCGATGCCGATGAACAGCACGCCGAATCCGGCCAGCACCTGCCCGATCGCGGGGCGCCGGCCCTCACCACCGCTGAGCTGCAGCGCCATGCCCACGCCGACCAGCGGCAGTGCGGCCGCTTCGATCTTGATCTTCAGTCCGATCAGGGCCACCAGCCAGCCGGTCATCGTGGTACCGACGTTGGCACCGAACAGCACCCACAAGGTCTGGCCGAAGGACAACAGGCCGGCATTGACGAAGCCGATCGCGGCGACCGTGACCGCCGACGACGACTGCACCAGGGCGGTCACCAGGATGCCCGAGGCTAGGCCTCGCAAGCGGGTCTGGGTGGAGGAGGCGAGCAGCCGGCCCAGGGCCGGGCCGGCCGCGAGCTTGAGGCCGTCGGTCATCAGTGCCATGCCGAGCAGGAACAGGCCGACACCACCAAACGACAGGGTCAGCGCGGATGCGCCATCCATCTCGTCAATCCTTGTCCAGCGAATGTTTGCCGAGCCGCTACCAATCGTAGCCGAGGCCGACGACCAGGCTTGCGTCCAGCGACTTGCGGCCGTCGCCCGGTTCGCCCTCGTAGTCGAGGTTGTACTGGGCGCTGGCGTTGAGGTTGTCCACCACCGGGAAGCGCAGACCGGTCTTGGTCAGCACGCTGATGTTGGACGGCGCACCGACCTCGACGAAGCCCTCCTGCTCGTGGAAGAAGCGTGCCGTGTCCGAGAGCAGGGAGCGACTATAGCGCAGACCCCAGCCGGCGGCCGGATAGCGCTCGTCGTCGTCGTCGATCCGGTCGAGAAACACCAGGTCGACGCCGCCGCGCAGCGACAGGCTGGTGACTGCCGTTTCGACGATCTGCCAGCCGTAGCCGGCGCCGGTGATCGAACGCAGGCGGATGTCGGCGAAGCGGTCGTGCTCGAGTGACGCGCGTGCGTAGACGAAGCGTCGCCGATCACGCCGGGTGAACTGGTCGTAGTCGGCCCCCAGCCGCCACTTGAAGGCATTGGTTTCGCCGCCCTCCTGCTGCGCCTCGCCACTGGCGCCGAGATTGAAGCGATAGACCCGGGCGGTGCCGGACAGCGAGGTTTCGCCATACAGCCGCCGGGTGTCGCTGTTGCCCGAATTGGCGCTCGCGGCGAGACTTGCCCGACCCTTGTAGACGATGCCCCGGCCGGACTCGGCGAGCGTCGGGTTGACGAAGCCGACGTCCTGCAGCGGCACCGTGACGACCCCTTCCTGGCCGGTGTCGACGGCGATCGAATCCTCGTCGGCCGCGATCAGCGTGCCGCGCACCAGCCGGTCGTCGGAGCGGCGCTGGATGGTCAGCTGACGCTCGCTGGTGACCGCGACGACATGGCTCCAGCGCACCGACACCGTTCCGGCATAGCGGGTACGAATGTCGAGCCGGTCCTTGTTCTTGTGAACGATCTGGCCGCTGATGCGGTCGCCGTTCGCGAGCAGCACGGTATCGCCGATCGCCGATCGGCTGGCGACCAGTGCCACCAGCATCAGCCCGAAACCGATCAGGCGCTTCATCCACAACTCCTGTTCTCGCCCACCGCGACGGTGGGCGAATTGCTTTGCCGTCATGCCCTGAATCGGCAGCTGCTGGCGATTCTTGACGCGACGCCGCGGCCGAATGGCATGAGCGCGGAACGCTATCACGGTGACGACTTGTTTCAATGTGAGATGGATCATGGCCGGCGGCCTGCCGTGCGGCCCGCGTGCAGGGCAGGCAGCGCCGCCGGTGGGTGGGGAAATTGGGTGAACTGCCGGGTGGGGTGGGGCAAATGCCGCCACAAACGTGGGGGTAAATCCCACGCGAGCCGTCGGCGGAGTACCCGGGACATCCGGACAAACCCTTTTTTAACAGACGGTTGTCACAAATTTTCGGCCAATTTCGGCAGGCTGGCACGGACCTCGCGTCATCTGTCACAAAACTGCAACGTTCCCCCGGTACCCCAGGAGCCCGCCATGAACGCCAGAGTCGAGATCGCCGAACTGCCCAATACAGCGCTCGCAAGCGAGCACAGCGTCGAATTCGCCGGCGCCCTGATGGACGAGGCTGCACACGAACGGGTCGGTCCGCTGGTGCCGGCAATGGCCCTGGTCGACCTGCCGCGCGAAGAACGCTCCGAGCCGGCGGTCGAGCCGAAGAAGAAGGCGGACAAGGCGAAGAAGAAGGACAAGGCCAAGCTCGCCGTCGCTGCCGACGGCGAGGCAGCCGGCAGCAAGACGGGCAAGACCAAGCCGGCCAGCGAGTTCGGCAGTGCGCGCGGCGTCGAGACCCTGTTCCGCTCGTCGTACCGCACCCAGCTCGATCTGACCGCGCTGGCCGCCACCAAAGCCAACATCATGATCTCGCTGAACGGCTTCATCCTGTCGGTGCTGACCCTCTCCGGTCCGTTCGTGCTGGTCGCCGAACCGATGTTCACGGTACCGATCGCGATTTTCCTGGCCACCTGCCTGGCCTCGATCATCTTCGCCGTGCTGGCGGCCCGTCCGCGCCTGTTCCAGACCAGGCGCTCGCCCGAAGACTTCGGCTCCGATCGTGCCAACCTGCTGGTGTTCGAGGAGTTTTCGTCGCTGACCGAAGAGCAGCACACTGCGGCGATGCTCGATCTGCTTCGCGACAACGGACGCATCTATCGCAACATGAGCCGCCAGATCTACTTCCTCGGTACCATGGCAAACCGGAAGTTCCGCATGCTTAGCCTGTCCTATGCGATCTTCCTGAGCGGTCTGACCCTCAGCACGCTGTTGCTGCTGGCGATCGGCTTCTTCCACAACACAGCGGATTTCGCGACCCTGCTCGGGCAGGTCCAGACCGGCCGGGTCGGCGGCTGATGGCGCGAGACCCAGCCGGAGCGAATGCAATTGCCGAGCAGTCTGGAGCGGTGGTGTCTGGTGTCGGGTCTCTTGCTGCTGGCAACGGCATGCAGCGTCGGTAACGCCGGCGATGCCGAAGAGGGCTTCCGCAAGTTCGAGAACATCTACGAACCGTCCGGTGTCCAGCAACTGCCCGACGGCCGTTTCGTCGTGGTCGAGGACGAATCGTCGCAACCGATCTCGCTGTTCACGCTGGGCCCAGATGGCAATGCCGAGGAACAGGCACTGTGGCGCAAGTCGCTGACCGGTTGGCTGTCGTCCAACCGCGCGCTCGGCAGTCTCGAGGATCTCGAGGATGTCAGCATCGACGCCGAAGGCCGCATCTACGCGATTACCTCCCATTCGCGAAAGTCCGGCGGCAAGCGCGACGACCAGCGTGAGCACATCGTGCGGTTCGGTCTGCACGGCGCGGACGTCGTCGACATGCGGATCAAGCGCGGCCTGCGCAAGGCGATCAACCATGCCCACGATTTCCTGCGTGAAGCGTCGAAGATCCGTGACGTCAAGGGCGACGATGGTTTCAACATCGAGGGCTTGAGCTTCGATCGCGACAAACGCCATCTGCTGATCGGCCTGCGGGCGCCGCTGATGGACGAGCGCGCGGTGATCGTCACCCTGCTCAATCCCCAGGCAATGTTCGACGACGACGCGGAGCCGCTGGTCGACCCGCAGCTCCAGTTGCTCGATCTCGACCGGGGCGGCATCCGCGCAATGGCCTGGGACGAACATCTCGGCGGTTATCTGATCGTCAGCCGCCGCCCCGACAAGAATTTCAAGCTGTGGCTGTGGGACGGCCACGCCGCCAATGCGCCCACCCGCCTGCGGGCGCCCGAGCTGGGCAAGCTGCGCCAGGCCGAAGGGGTGACGCCGGTGGTCCGCGATGGTCAGCCGCTGGGTGTGCTGATCGTCAGCGACGAAGGAAACGGCCTCAGCGGCAAACCGGGGCGATTCGTGCTGATCCCGTATGCCGAACTCACCGCCGAATGAATCCGGCGCATACCCGCCGGCCGGCAGCCATGCGCGACCGGGAGAGCGGTTTCACGGGCCCGAACCGGTGGTCTCGCGCGCTCATGGGGCGAATCGATGCCGCGTGACGAGATCGGCCGCAAGCGCCTGCTGCGCAGGGCCAGGATGCAGCGTCTGAAGGCGCTCGCAGAGGCGGCTGACCGCCGCGGCGACGAGGCGGCCCGCCTGCTGGCGGCGGATCGATGGCGGGCGCTGGCCACCGATGCCGAAGCGGCGCGTGCGCCCCGCGCCTTGTGGTGGACGGGGCGCGGCAACAGCCGGCCCGAGCAGCCCTGACGGATGATCCGCGGTCGCGCTGCGGTAGCCGGCCGCGCCGGCACGATCAGGCCAGTCGGAATCGGGCGATCGACCGTTGCAGGTCGGCCGAGACGTCTTCGAGGGACTTGGCCGATTCGGCCGTGCTGCGCACCGCTGCGCTGTTCTCTTCGCTGGCGACGGCGATCTGTTCCACCCGCCGCGCGATGTCGTTGCTGGCAGCCGACTGTTCGCGCAGGGCGCTGGTGATCTCTTCGACCGAGGCGACGACGCTGGTCGAGCGGTTGCCGATCTCGGCCATCGTCGCCTGCGCCCGCTGCGACAAGTCGTTGCCGGCGTGTACCCGGTCGACGGCCGCTGACATGCCGGCCACCGCCTCGCGGGTGACGGTCTGGATCTCGCCGATCATCCGCGTGATGTCCTGGGTCGACTGCCCGGTGCGCTCCGCCAGCTTGCGGACCTCGTCGGCAACGACGGCAAAGCCACGGCCCTGTTCGCCGGCCCGTGCCGCCTCGATCGCGGCGTTCAGTGCCAGCAGGTTGGTCTGCTCGGCGACTTCGCTGATGACCATCACGATCGAGCTGATCTCCTCCGACAGCCGTCCGAGGTCGCGGATGCGGGTGGCGGCGTCCTCGACGGCGGCCGAGGTCTCGCGGTTGCCCTGAAGCAAGGTCTTCATGACCGCATCGCCTTCGCGCGAGGCATCGCCGGAACTCACCGAAGCCGTTCTCACGTCGCTGGCCCGGTCCGAAACATGGGTGATCGACACCGACATCTGCTCGACGCTGGCCGCCATGGCCGAAGCGGACTCGGATTGCTCCTGGGTCGCCGCCGAAATCTGCTCGGTGGTGGTCGCCAGTTCCTCGCTCATCGCCGAGATGCGCTGGCCATTGTCCTGAAGCTGACCGACGATCTCGCGCAGACCGTCCTGCATGCGGCCGCAGGCGCTCAGCAGGTCGGCGAATTCGTCGCGGCCGGTGACCTGGACTTCGGTGCTGAGGTCGCCCCCGGCAATGCGTTGGGTCGCATCGCGTGCGGTCGACAGCGAACGCGTGATCGAAGCGGCGACGCGCAGACTGGTGACCGCGAGCAAAATCGCCACGATCACGCCGATCGCCAGGCTGTAGCGAGTGGTTCCGGCGCGGGTGTCGTCGAAGTTGCGGTCCGCCTTTGCCGCCTCGGCGAGCGTCGATTCGGCCATCGCCTTGAGGTTGCTGCGTACCGCGTCGACGTGCCTGTCGATTTCGCCGTCAATGCGCTGCACCGCCGGGTCGACCGCTTCGGCATCGCGCAGCGCCGGCACCAGGCGGGTTTCGAACAGGCTCACGATTTCGTCGATGCCGCGGCGGGCCTCGGCAACGGCACGCCGTTCGGCATCGTTGTCGGCAGCCGCGGCGAGGGCGTCGAGATCGGCCGCAGCCTCGGTCTCGAGCGCCGAGAACGCCTGTTCGGCAGCGTTCAGGTCGCGATTGATCACCGCGTCGCCGATGATGCGGTAGAACTGGGCGCCCAGCCGGGAAGCCTCCATGGCGTGGCTGGCGGTCTGAGAGCGGAGGTAGGTCTCGTCCTGCTGCTCGCCCAGCCGGCGCAGATCTGCGAAGGTCAGGCCGACGAGCAGCGCGACCGCAAGCAGGCTGAGCCCGGCGAGGGCGAAAAGTCGGAATCTGACGCTGGAGAACATGGCGCGGGTCCTTCTGGATTCGATCGGGATTCGTCAATGTTGCAATACGGCAAACAGTGCCGAAACTTGACGGCGCGAATGCCCGGTCGGTCGATGTCGCGGTCGCTCTCGGTCCCGGTTCAGCGCACACTGGCGCCGCTTCCGTGCGCCTCCGATGCAGGGAGATCGCCGACGCGGCCTTCCCCGTCGCTGGCCCCTGGGGTGGCGGTCGCCACCGCCGACAGCGCACCTTCCAGCGCGACCCTGGCGACGATGCTGCGATCCAGCGCGAGCCACACCAGCACCGGCACCAGAGTGGGCAGGATCAGATAGCCGAATTGATAACCGGCGGCGATCGCGTTGACCTGCCAGGCTGCAAACCCGGTCTGTGAAGCGGTCTGGTTGCCGGCGATCACTGCCACCTGCATCAGCCAGGTCAGGCAGATGCTGGCCGCCTGGAACGGAACCAGTGCGAGGGCCGCCAGCGGCAATCGCCACCACCAGCCGCGGACACGGCTTGCCAGCAGCAGGGCCGCAGCCAGCGGCGTGCCGTAGGCGTAGCTGAGGACGTGTGCGGTCGGCAGCAGGTCGCCGATCCGCCCGTCCGGGCTGCGCACGCCGATTGCCGTCACCAGGGTCTGGATGGTGCCTTCGAGTTCGGTGTCGACCACCCAGAAGCCGAAGCCGGCACGCATCAGCTGCTCGGCCAGCCAGGCGGGCGGTTGCGCAAACCAGGGTCCCGCGGCGGCCCACAGCGGCAGCGTGACGGCCAGCCAGGCCAGCGCCCGCAGGAAGAAGCCGGCAAGCAGGCTAGTCGGTCGCATCGGCGAATTGCCGCTTGGTGACCCAGCGGATCCACAGCAGCCAGACGATGACCACGTCCAGCATGATCAGTGCCTGCCACAGGTAGAGGTGCGCGAACTCGAACACCGACTGGTTCCAGCCGGCCAGATAGAACAGGGTGATGATGCGGGCGAGGTTGGCGATCTGGATCGCCGCGAAGCCGGCTACCGCTCCCCACAGCCTGGCGCGCCATTCGGCCGGATAGGCCAACAGCGCGGCCAGCAGGATCAGGCTGGCCTCGACGCCGTTGCAGCCGGCCTCGATCGAGACGCCGACGCCGGTCGCGCTGTCGTGCAGGATGTTGCCGTGGGCGAGCACGCTGTCGTCGAAACTGCGCACCAGCGCAGCGCTGGTCGCTGCCACCAGCGCGGTCCAAGGCTGGATCACCCAGGCCTGGACCGGCGGCGTCAATTCGGCCACCAGCAGGACCACGACTGCAATCAGGAATATCGACAGGAAGCGCAGCATTGCGGGTGTCGGTCCTCACCAGGACATGTCCATCGGCGATGGGGTCAGCGGCCGATTCAAGCGAGGCCGACATGCGGCGGACATTCTGAATCAATCGCGCGTTCGGCACCATCGACCAATCCCGTGGGCCGGCGATCGGGCGGTGCGCGCCGTCTCGTCCGATCGGAACGATGCGATGGTAGGCGCGACCGGCCAACGATGGCGCGCACGCCGCTACGGGCTGCCGCGCCGAGGCGACAGGCGGCGCACGGCGCTTGACTGCGCCCCCCCGGTGGCCGCTCTAATGACGCCTTCGAAACCACCTGCGGCCGGCACCGTGAGCCCCGAGAGCGCCCTCGCCTTCTTCTTCGCCATCTTCGTCTTCGGCATCACGCCGGGTCCCGGCGTATTCGCGGTGCTCGCCCGTGCCCTCGGCAATGGTGCCCGCGCCTGCGTCTTCCTGTCGCTCGGCATGGTGGTCAGCGACATTGCCTATCTGATCTTTGCCTGTCTCGGCCTGGCGGCGATCGCGCACAACTGGAGCGAGCTGTTCACGGCGGTACGCTGGCTCGGCGCCGCCTATCTGGTCTGGCTCGGCATCGGTATCTGGCGCGCGCCGGTCGCCGACGGCATCGACGGCGCCGCGGTGCCGCCGGCGTCACGCCGCGCGAGCTTCTTCCAGGGTTTCGTGATTTCGGCCTCGAACCCCAAGGTGATCCTGTTCTACGTCGCCTTCCTGCCGAGCTTCATGGATCTCGCCAGCCTGAGCGCGATCGACATCGCGTTGGCCTCGGCGTTGACGCTGGTCGCGCTGATGGCCGGACTGATGCTGATCGCGGCCGGGGCCGCCCGGGCGCGGCGCCTGTTCCGGTCAGCCCGTGCGACCCGGCTGCTGAACCGCAGTGCCGGCACCATCATGATCGGCGCCGGCGCCTACCTGGCGAGCCGCAGCGGATGAAGCCGGTCGACGTCGCGCTGGCGCTGGTCGTGGTGCTGGTGTGGGGTCTCAATTTCGTCGTCATCAAGGCCGGCGTCGGCGAGGTGCCGCCATTGCTGCTCGGTGCCCTGCGCTTCCTCGCCGCAGCCTTGCCGGCGGTGCTCTTCCTGCAGCCGCCGAAACTGCCTCTGCGCCTCTACGTCGGCTACGGTCTGACCATCGCGCTCGGCCAGTTCGCCTTTCTGTTCACGGCGATCCACATCGGCATGCCGTCGGGTCTGGCTTCGCTGGTGCTGCAGTCGCAGGCGCTGTTCACGATGTTGTTCGCCGCCGTCTGGCTCGGCGAGCGCTGGCGGCCCGAGCAACTCGCCGGATTGCTGCTGGCAGCCCTCGGACTGGTCGCGATCGGATCGACTCACGGCGGTTCGATGCCGTTGGCCGGTTTCGTCATGACGCTGGCGGCTGCCGCGAGCTGGGGACTCGGCAATGTCGTCGGCCGCGGGCTCTCCCGCCACGGCCCGGTCAACATGCTGGCGTTCATGGTCTGGGCCAGCCTGGTGCCGCCCGTGCCGTTTCTCGCACTGTCGCTGGCGATCGAGGGGCCGCAGGCCATTGTTGCGGCGATCGAAGGCTTCGGCTGGCTGGCGGGCGGTGCGGTGCTGTACCTGGCGTGGGCGGCCACCTTGCTCGGCTACGGATTGTGGAGCCACCTGCTGGCCCGCTATCCGGCCAACCAGGTCGCGCCGTTTCCGTTGCTGGTGCCACTGGTCGGCCTCACCGCCGGCTGGCTGGTCTATGACGAGGCACTGCAGCGGGCGCATTTCGCCGGCGGAGCGCTGCTGATGCTCGGGCTCGCCGTCAATCTGTTCGGCCATCGACTGCGTCGCCGCGCTGGCTGACCACCCGGCGCTCAGCCGTTGTCGCCGTCGAGCAGGTCGCCGATGCCGCCGAGGATCGATCCTTCGCCGCGCCGCGCGCCGCCGGGCCCCGAATTGACGATGCGACCGGCCAATCTTGACAGTGGCAGCGACTGCAGCCAGATCCGCCCCGGTCCGCGCAGGGTCGCGAAGAACAGCCCTTCGCCGCCGAAGATCGCGGACTTGAGTTTGCCGACGTACTGGATGTCGAAGTCCACCGACGGCGTGTAAGCCACCACGCAGCCGGTGTCGACCCGCAGCAGCTCGCCGGCCGCCAGATCGCGCTCCAACAGGGTGCCGCCGGCGTGCACGAAGGCCATGCCGTCGCCTTCGAGCTTCTGCATGATGAAGCCCTCGCCACCGAAGAAGCCGGTGCCCAGTCGACGCTGCAGCGCAATGCCGAGGGAGACACCCTTGGCGGCGCAGACGAAGGAATCCTTCTGGCAGATCAGCGTGCCGCCGAGGCTCGCCAGGTCGATCGGCACGATGCGGCCGGGATAGGGTGCGGCAAAGGCCACCCGCGCCTTGCCCCGGCCTTCGTGGTGGAACACCGTCGTGAACAGCGATTCGCCGGTGACCAGGCGCTTGCCGGCGCCGAGCAGCTTGCCGAACAGGCCGCCCTGATCGGCCGAGCCGTCACCGAACACGGTGTCCATCTCGATGCCGGCCTGCATGTACATCATCGCCCCGGCCTCGCCGACCGCGGCCTCGCCGGGGTCGAGTTCGACTTCGACGTATTGCATGTCGGTGCCGAAGATCTCGTAATCCACCACATCCATGGTCCTTGCCTCCCGTAGCTCGGGCGCCGCCAAGGCGCCGGTTCATTCGTCGAAGCGGATCCGCCAAGGCAGTTCCGCCTGGATGAAGCGGCGGGCCGCGTTGGAGCGGGGCCGGGCGAAGAACTGCCGGGCAGGTGCATGTTCCTGCACGCGACCATCAGCGAGAAAGATGACGTCGTCGGCCAGCCGCGTCGCCTGGCCGAGGTTGTGGGTCGTCATCAGCACCTTGCAGCCGTCGGTGCGGATGCCGCGGATGATGTCCTCGACCGCATCGACCGCCGACGGGTCGAGGCTGGCGGTCGGCTCGTCGAGCAGCAACAGCCGGGGTTGTACCGCCCACGCCCGCGCCAGCGCCAGCCGCTGGCGCTCGCCGCCGGACAGCAGGCGCGCGCTGTCGGCGGCGCGATCTGCCAGCCCGACCCGTTCGAGCATCTCGTGTGCGCGCCGGCGGCGCTCGCGGCGGCCGAAGGCCAGCGGCTTCATGCCGAGGGCAGCGTTGTCGAGCACGCTCGCGCGCAGGATCATCGGCTGCTGGAAGACCATCGCGACCGCCTCGTCCGGCCGGCTCGCCGCGCCCCAGGTGAGCCGACCCTCGCTGACCGGCTGCAGGCCGGCGATCATCCGCAGCAGCACGGTCTTGCCGACCCCGTTCGGCCCGAGCAGGATGCTGATGCCGTCGCCGTCGAGCTGCAGGTCGATCCCGCTGAGCACGCATTGGCCGTCGGGCCGAAAGCCGACGCCGGCGAGTTCGATCGGGAACATCAGGCGTAGCGCCTCATTGCCCAGCGCCGGATGTGGAAGGCAGCGGCATTCAAGGCCAGCACCACTGCCATCAGCACGATGCCGAGCGCGATCGCCAGCGGCAGGTCGCCCTTGCTGGTCTCGAGCGCGATCGCGGTGGTCATCACCCGGGTGACGTGGTCGATGTTGCCGCCGACGATCATCACCGCGCCGACCTCGGACATGGCCCGGCCGATGCCCGCCAGCAGCGCGACCAGCAGTGAATGGCGGCAGTCGTGGATCAGGGTCTGCATGCTCTGGCCGCGGCTGAAGCCCATCACCCGCAATTCCGGCGCGTACTCGCGCCAGGCATCTTCGACGATCGGCCGGGTCAGCGCGGCGATCAGCGGCACCACCAGCATCATCTGGGCGATCACCATCGCCCCGGGCGAGAACAGCAGGCCGAGACTGCCGAAGGGTCCGGAGCGCGACAGCGCCAGATAGACGACGACACCGACCACCACCGACGGCAGTCCCATCAGCCCGTTGACCAGCACCACCAGCAGGTTGCGTCCGCGAAACTCCGCCACCGCCAGCCAGGCGCCGAGCGGCAGGCCGATCAGCGCGCCGAGCACGACCGCGGTCAACGACACCCGCAGCGACAGCCAGACGATATCGACCAGCGTGCGGTCGAAGCTGCCGAGCAGGCGCAGCGCTGCGAACAAGGTGTCGATCATGGTCCGGGCATTATCATACGGGGCCTAGGAGCGCGATTTTACCCGGGCGCCGGAGGCGCCGGCCCGGATCGACGAGGAAACCGCCATGACCCAGCCCAAGCCCACTCCCCAGGATCCGAAGCTCACCGTGGCCGAGGCCCGGCAGCATCTGCTGACGACCTTGACCCCGGTGGCCGGCTGGGAGTGCGTGGCCATCCGCGACGCCCTCGGGCGCGTGCTGTCGCGGCCGGTGATCGCACCATTCGACGTGCCGGCCCACGACAATTCGGCGATGGACGGCTTCGCGGTGCGCTTCGAGGATCTGGCCGCGGACGGCGAGACCGGGCTCAAGGTGGTCGGGACCGCCTATGCCGGGCGCGCGTTTTCGGGCATCGTCGGCGCCGGACAGGCGGTGCGGGTGATGACCGGTGCCGTCGTGCCGCAAGGGTCGGACACCATCGTCGTGCAGGAGGTGGCCCGGGTCGAGGGCGACCGGGTGATCGTGCCGGCCGGCCGGAAGCGAGGCCAGAATCTGCGCCGGGCAGGCGAGGACCTGGCCCGCGGCAAACCGGCGCTGGCCGCCGGCAAGCGCGTCGGCGCCGCCGACCTCGGCCTGCTGGCGTCGCTCGGTGTCGCCGAGGTCACGGTGTTCCGACGCCTGCGGGTGGCGTTCATGTCCACCGGCGACGAAATCGCGTCGATCGGCAATCCGCTCGGGCCCGGCCAGGTCTATGACAGCAACCGCTATACGCTGCACGCCGCGCTGACCGCGCTCGGCGTCGACCTGGTGGACATGGGCGTCATCCGCGACCGGCCGGAACTGATCGAGGAGGCCTTCCGCACCGCCGCGGCGAGTGCCGACGTGGTCATCACCTCCGGCGGCGTGTCGGTCGGTGAAGCCGATTTCGTCCGCGACCTGATGGCGCGCCTGGGTGAGGTGCGCTTCTGGAAGCTCGACATCAAGCCGGGACGGCCGATGGCCTTCGGCCGGGTCGGCGACGCCTGGTTGTTCGGCCTGCCCGGCAACCCGGTGGCAGTGATGGTGAGCTATGCCCAGTTCGTGGTCGATTCGCTCCTGAGGTTGATGGGGGTCGACCCGCTGCCGGCGCGGCCCACCTTCGAGGTGCCCTGCGACGATCCGATCCGCAAGAACCCGGGGCGCCGCGAGTTTCCCCGCGGCGAGCTCTATCAGGCCGGTGACGGCTGGCGGGTGCGGCTGGCCGGCAACCAGGGTTCCGGCGTGCTTCGCTCGATGGCCGAGGCCAACTGCTTCATCGTGCTCGACGAGTCGCGCGGCAGCGTGGCTGCCGGCGACACCGTCGAGGTGCAGTTGTTCGACGGCCTGTTCTGAGTGCTCGGCACCGACTCAGCGTCGGCCGCCATCCGCCGCCAGCGGTCGCCAGCGCGGCGGCAGCAGCCGGCCCAGGGTACGCCACTGGTGCAGTGCCAGACCGAGCAGTATCAGGCCGCTGCCGAGCCCGATGCGCGCATCGAGCGCCTCGCCATTGACCCAGTGGCCGAGCAGCAGCGCCAGCACTGGGGTCATCAGGGTCACCAGTGCGACCTGCGAGGCGGCCAGGTGCTTGATCACGTAGTAGTACAGCGTGAAGCTCAGCAAGGAGCCGAACACGCCGAGATAGACGATCGCCCCGATCGCACGTTCAGGCGGCGCCGACGGCAGCGTGCCGTCGTCGATCCACCATTGCAGCGCGAACATCGGCAGCGCCACCAGCAGGGTTCCGAAGGTCGTCGCCAACGGCGGATTGTCGCCGCCGATGCGTTTCAGCGCGACCAGGCTGGCCGAATGCACGAGCGACGCCAGCAGCAGCGCAAGCAGGCCGGCGGTGCCGTCCTGGCCCTCGTCGCCCTGCAGGAAGATCAGCGCCAGACCACCGATCGCCAGCGCGACGCCGGATAGCGCGATGCGCCCGGGCGGCGGTTCGGTCCGGCACGAGGCGGCGATCAGCGAGGTCAGCAGCGGCGACAGGCCGAAGATCACCGAGATCAGGCCCGAACGGACCTCGCCCGCGCCCCAATAGACCAGCGACATGGCGAGGTACAGGCTGACGCCGCTCACCAGGTACAGCGCGCGGGCGCGGGGATGGAAGGGCACCGGCCGGCGCCACAGCATGAGCACCGCGAGCGCCAGCAGGACGCTGACCAGCATCCGCGAGAACACCGCGAAGCTGAAGCCGACGCCGTCGGCACTCCATTGCACGGCCAGCGGCGTCGTGCTCCAGGTCAGCACCAGGCAGATGTAGGCGGCGGGAACGGACATCGTGGTTTCCTCGAAGGGCGCCGCGGATCGGCGGCGGTCGTTCGGCCAGGGCCGGTTCAGGGTCATTGGGGGCGAAAAAAAGGCCGCGGTGTCGGTCCGCGGCCTGCTTCGAACGGTGGGGCGCAGCGTGCGCCCGACTTACCGCAACGGCCCCGGAGACGCGACGACGCGCCACGCGTGCAGCGCACGTCGGCGGATCGGCATCGGGCGGAAACGGGTCAGTCTGAGCATGGCATCATGTTGCGCACAAAGCGGGCCGGACGTCAATCCTCGCCGGTGGTTTCCACGATCGTCTGCGGTTCGATCTGTTCCGCCGGAAGCGGCATCGCGAACAGATGACCCTGCAGCACGTCGCAGCCGGCCTCGGTCAGCAGCCGGGCCTGGGTCTCGGTCTCGATGCCCTCGGCCACCACCGACAGGCCGAGCGTGCGCGACAGCGAGATGATCGTGCCGATGATCGATCGGATGGTGGCGTCGTGGTCCACCTCGGCGACGAAACTGCGGTCGATCTTGAGCTGGTCGGCGGGCAGCCGCCGCAGATAGGCCAGGCTCGAGTGGCCGGTTCCGAAGTCGTCGATCGCGATTCGTACGCCGAGCGCGCGCAGCCGCTCGAGGATCGGCATCGCCTGATCCGGATTGTTCATGACGAAGGTCTCGGTGACCTCGACCTCCAGCAGCTGCGGGCTGATGCCGTGCTCTGCGGTCAGGGTCTCGACCAGCAGCGGCAGGTCGTCGGTGAACAACTGGCGCGCCGAGACGTTGATCGCCACGTGCTGCCAGCCGTAGCCGAGACGGTGCCAGGCGGCGATCTGGCGGCAGCTTTCGGCCAGCACCCAGGCACCGAGCGAACCGATCAGGCCGGCATCCTCCGCCACCGGGATGAAGCGGTCCGGCGGCACCGGGCCGAGATCGCTGCTGTGCCAGCGCAGCAGCGCCTCGAAGCCGACCACCCGGCGATCGCTGGCGGCAACCTTGGCCTGGTAGTGCAAGGTCATCTCGCCGGCGTCCAGCGCCTCGCGCAGCGCCACCTCCATGTCAAGCCGCTCGCGCGCCTGGGTCGCCAGTCGGCTGTCGAAGAAGGCGTAGGTGTTGCGTCCGGCACCCTTGGCCGCGTAGAGCGCCATGTCGGCGTTCTTGAGCAGGTCCTCGGCATTGCGGGCATCGTCGGGATAGATCGATATGCCGAGCGAGCTGCGCATGTGGATGCGGGTTTCCGGAAAGACGAAAGGCTCGGTGAAGCTGTCCAGCAGGCGTCGCGCCAGGCGCGCGCAATCTTCGGCGCCATTGACCCGCGTCGCCACCACGACGAATTCGTCGCCACCGACCCGAACCAGCGTGTCGGATGCCTTCAGGCAGTGGGCCAGCCGCCCGGCGACGGCCTGCAGCAGCGCGTCGCCGGTATGGTGCCCGAGATTGTCGTTGACCGCCTTGAACTGGTCGAGATCGAAGAACAGCAGGCCCAGTCGCGTGCCGTCGCGCGCGGCCTGGTCGATGCCGCTCTCGAGCCGCTCGGAGAGCAGGCTGCGATTGCCGAGGCCGGTCAATGGATCGTGCATCGCCTGATGGCGCAACTGCTGGTCGAGGTGATAGTCGCCGGTGGTGTCGTTGAATACCGTGACGAAGTGGGTGGTGCGACCATCGGCATCGCGCACCGCATCCACGGTGCGGCGCTCGAGGAACTCGCTGCCGTCCTTGCGGCGGCTCCACAGTTCACCCTCCCAGCGACCGCAGTCGTCGAGCTGCTGCTCCATCCGCCGGTAGAAGGCCCCGTCCTGGCGATCCGAACGCAGCATCGTCAGCGGCCGGCCGAAGGCACTGTCCGCCGGATGGCCGGTGATCCGGGAGAATGCCGGATTGACCTGGACGATGGTGCCGTCGGCGCTGGCGACGATGACGCCCTCGGCGGTGTTCTCGATCGCCGCCAGGGCAAGCCGCATGCGTTCGGTGCGCTCCGACACCTGCTGTTCGAGTTCGCTGTTGTGAGCCAGCAGATCGTTCTGCGCGTCGATCAGCTGCTCGTTGAGATGCGCCAGTTCGCCCCGGCGCCGATGCACCTCCTCGAGCAGGTTCTGGTTCTCCAGCAGCCGGGCCTGGCTCGTGACGAGCAGGCGCCGCGCCTGATGATGGGCGGCCAGCATCACCAGCGTGAAGAACAGCCCGAGATAGCACAGCACCGGGCCGGTCACCGGCGTGCGGTAGATCATCACCGAGGCCGGCACCAGCATGCAGAAGATGTAGATCCGGGCACACCACTTGACCGGCGCGAGCACGGTCGCCGCGCCGCCGGCCATGCCGGCGAAGATGCACACCAGCGCGAGCTGCTCGGCCGCGTCGGCAGACGGGAACACCAGCGGCGCGAGCACCGCCCACAGCATCGAGGTGGCCAGCAAGGGCACCGTGAACAGGGTTTCCCGCGTCGCCAGCGGGCGTCGCCGGCCATTCCTCAGGAAATCGAGGACGACGCCGCCGCGCAGGGCGATCAGCGACAGCATCGCCAGCAGCCAGGCCGGCGCCAGCACTTCGCCGGTGTTGAGCCAATGCACGCCGAAGACACCGGCGACCGCCAGTGCAGTGATCACGATGCCGCCGCGGCTCTGGGCGTAGGCTTCGTGGATCAGGCTGGCGCGGAGGTTCTCGGGCAGGCTCATCACAAGGGACATCGCTCAGCAACCCGCGGCGGCGCGCACGGGCGCGCGCGAGCATCCGCCTGCGCGCGCGAGCGGTGTGAAGCGGCCTTGCCAGCGAAACGAGGATATTGCGGGCTCTGACATCGATCGGTTTGGCGCGCGGGCACGCCGGCGGACGCGGCTGCAGGCGCCGTCCGATGTCTATCGAGTCGGCCACCGCCAAACTTTAACGTCGGCCGACCGGGGGTGTGGCCTGTCTCACGGATTCGGCGATCGTGCCGTGCCGACTAGGCCGGATCCCCATCCGCGGTCAGGCGCTGGACGGACGCGCGCCGACGAAGCGCGTGATGTCGACCGCATCGATCTGGCCGGGCGCGAGGAAGCGCCCGGCGTAGCGCAGGTGGACGCCGCGGCGCAGGAACAGCTCGAACAGATCGCGGTCGATGTGGCCGCGATCGCAGAAGTCCGCCAGCATCTGCACCGCTTCGGACAGGCGCTTGCCCTCCTTGTACGGACGATCGGAGGCGGTCAGGGCTTCGAAGATGTCGGCGATCGCCATGATCCGTGCCGGGATCGAGAGCTGCCCGGCGACCAGGCCGCGAGGGTAGCCGGTGCCGACCAGGGTCTCGTGGTGGGTCGAGGCGTACTCCGGCACCCGGCGCAGGTTCTTCGGCAGCGGCAGGCGGTCGAGCATCAGGATGGTCTGGATGATGTGCTCGTTCACCTTGAAGCGCTCCTCGGTCGTCAGCGTGCCGCGGGCGACCGACAGGTTGTAGTGCTCGCCGAGGTTGTAGAGCAGTTCGGGCACCGCCATGTTGAGGCCCAGGGCGGGGTCGTCGGCCATCGGTGACCGGCGCTCGATGCGGTGGTGGTCCTTGTCGGCGAGCAGCGTCTCGGTCGCCGGCAGATTCGGCGCCGGCGTGCGCGCATGGCGCGCCGCTTCCTCGTGCGAGAGCCCCAGCCGATCGTCGAAGTGGCGCTGCCAGGTCTGTGCGGCAATCTGCCCGAGCCGCGCCAGGCAATCGTCCGGGATGCCCTCGCCGCCGATGTTGCAGGCCGCGACGAAGTCGAAATCGGCCTGCAGGCGGGCTGTGCGCTCGTCGAGGCGGCGCGCGCAGCCGGCTTCGTCGTCGCCGGCGAGGCGGGCCTCGAGCGCTTCGATGCGGGCGTCGCGCAGCAGCACCTCGAAGCGGGTGCGGATCTCGTGGATGCGGTTGTACAGGGTCTCGAGCTTGGTCGCCTTGTCGACCACGTATTCCGGCGTCGTCACCTTGCCGCAGTCGTGCAGCCAGGCGCCGATGCGGAACTCGCGCCAAGCGTCGGCGTCGGCGAAGGTGAAACCGGCGAGCGGACCCTCGTCCTCTTCGCAGGCCGCTTCGGCCAGCATCACCGCCAGCTCCGGCACGCGCTCGCAGTGGCCGCCGGTGTAGGCGCTCTTGGCATCGATCGCACCGGCGATGATGCGGATCAACGAATCCATCATCTCGCGCTGGCTCTCGAGCAGGTGGTGGTTGTCCAGCGCCATCGCCGCCTGGGCGGCCAGCGCCTCGATGAACTTGACGATCTCCGGATCGAACGGCACCGGCTTGCCGGTTTCCGGATCGAGCGCGTTGATGAGCTGCATCACGCCGAGCAGCTCGCCACTGGCCGCGATCATCGGCACGCTGACCTGACTGACCGTGACGTAGCCGGTGGCCCGGTCGAAATCCAGCGCGCCGCTGACGTCGAAGCGGGTCTCGCCGCGCAACTCGTCGATCACCACGGTGTGGCGGTTCAGCGCCGCATGGACCGACGCGAAATGCTGATTCGGCTCGCCGCTCTCCGGATCGTGCAGCGGGATCTCGGTCGCCGGCAGGCCGTCGTCGCGGGTGCGCAGCGCAAAGCGCAGGCTGTCATGGCCGGTCGCCAGGTAGAGCGTGCCGGCATCGGCGTTGGCGAGCCGCTTGCCGGTCAGCAGAATGCTTGCCAGCAGGCGATCGCTGTCGTGCACCGCGGCCAGCGCAAGCCCGCTGTCGACCAGGCTGGAGAGTTTGTCGCGCGCCAGTTTCAGTGCCTCGGTGCGCTCCCGCAGCGAGTGCTTCATGGTGCGGTGGGCGTCGCCGAGCACGTCGATTTCGTAGAACATCGACTCGATCCTGGTATCGCCGCTGAAATCGAGTTCCCGCACCCGTTCGGAGTCCTCGGCCAGCCGGTCGAGCGCCCACGATGCCCGCCGCGACACACCGTAGGCCAGCGGCAGGGCGATCGCCAGCGCCACTGTCGACAGCACGATGATCTGGTCGCGCACCGCCAGCACCGGCGCCGCGAAGTGGGCCAGCGGCGCATACGACACCACCCGGTACGCGAGCCGTGGTGCCAGCGCCACCGCGCGCACCGCCAGCAGGTAGCGCTCGCCGCCGATCTCGAGCAGCGGGGACGGGTCGTCGCCGGCGAGGCGCCGCTGCAGGGTCTGGAGGAACGGATGGCCGGATTCGCCGAGGCCCATCAGCGGTTCCGCCCGGCCACCGTCGGCCGGCAGTTGGCCGGCGCTGGCCAGGATGCGGCCACGGTGGTCGATCACGATGCTGCCGCCCGGCTGGTCACGGACGATGCGGCGCACGAACTCGCTCAGCGAGGCCAGCGACAGATCGACACCGACGACGCCGTCCGCCGCCGCGATGCGCCGAACGAGGGTAACGCCGAGCGCCGACGACGATTGGAAGCGGTAGGGATCGGTCAGGCCGAGCTCGCCGCCGGCGGGCGCGTCGGCGTACCACGGGCGCGTGCGCGGATCATAGTCGCTGTCGTCGCTGCGCTGTTCGAGCACCGTGCCGTCTTCGCCGATGAATCGCCAGTGCTCGACCTGCCCGGCTCGCCGGCGATCGATGCTGCGCAGCGCGAAACGGGCGGCTTCGGGGGCGCCCAGCCGCCGGCCTGCGTCGGCGTCGCTGGCGAAGCCGATGACCTGGAAGAAGCTGCCGTCGGCAAGCCCGAAGTAGGCGCCGTAGAGTGCGGGATTGACCGCCACCTGTGCCCGCAGCAGCGCCGCCATGGTCGAATCGGCCCGAGTTGCACGGTAGTCGTCGGCCGGCAAGCGGGCGACGGTCTCGACCGCCTGGGTCGCGGCCCGTACCAGTCCTTCCAGCTTCTGCGCCTGGGCATCGGCCATGCGCGAGAAGATCGCCTCGGCGTTGTCTTCGGCCATGCGGCCGAAGCGCCCGGTCGCGAACAGCAGGAACAGCGCGACCAGCGACACGACGAAGCTCGCCAGCAGCAGCGTCGCGAACACATGTACCCGGAATTTGATCGCCTTCGATTGCACTTCGCCTTCCACGGCTCGCAGCCGGCGCCGGCTGCCGTGCCGACATGATGCAGCCATTCCAGCGGCAGGTCGCGCACGCCCGCGCGCCGGTCGCCGACCGGTCGCCCTTTGCAGACGGGTGCCGAACTGCGATAGTTCGCTGCTGGTCCCGGCTTTCCCCACCTTTGTCGATGGCATCCAAGAGCAAGGCATCCGCCGGCAAGCGCGGCCGCACCGACGCCCAGCGCGAGCTGGTGGCGCTGTTCCAGGCCGGCCGCGCGGCCGAATTGAAGGCAACGGCCGACCGCCATGTGCGGCGCTGGCCGGACTTCGCCTTCGGCTGGAAGGCGCTCGGCGTCGCCTGCCAGTTGCTCGGCCGTGACCCGCTGCCGGCATTGCGGCGCGCCGCCGGCCTGTTGCCGGACGATGCCGAGACCCTGGCCAACCTCGGCAATGCGCTGCGCGACAGCGGTGCGCTGGCCGAGGCCGACCGCGCCCTGCGCCGGGCCGTCTCGCTCCAACCGGGTCACCCTTTGTTCCGGATGAACTTCGGCAACGTGTTGATGGACCTCGGCCACCGCGATCAGGCCATCGCCGAGTTCCGCCAGTCGCTGGCGATCGCCCCGGACACCGCCGAAGCCCACAACAACCTCGGCCACGCGCTGTTCGGCATCCCTGGCCGCCTCGACGAGGCGATCGGCTGCTATCGTTCAGCGCTGCGCTGCCGTCCCGGCTTCCTAGTGGCCGCCGACAATCTGCTGTTCGCGCTGAACTATTCCGACCGCGTCACCCCGGCCGAGATGCGCGCGGCCGCCGAGCACTACGGCGCGATCGTCGCCGCCTCGGCCCAGCCCGCGCAGGGCTGGCCGAATGCGCCCGATCCCGAGCGCCCGATCCGCGTCGGCCTGGTCTCCGGCGACCTCCGTCGGCACCCGGTGGGCTACCTGCTGCGCGACGTGCTGCCGGCGCTGGACCGCGAACGGACCCGGGTCTTCGCTTACGCCACACGGCCGGTGGACGACGACGTCAGCACGGCGCTGAAGGGCTCGGTGGCGGCCTGGCACGGGGTCGAACGGCTCGACGACCGGCAGCTTTTCGAGCGCGTGCGCGACGACCGCATCGACCTCCTGGTGGACCTCTCCGGCCACACCGCCCACAACCGCCTGCCCCTGTTCGCGCTGCGGCCGGCGCCGGTGCAGGCGAGCTGGCTCGGCTACTTCGCCACCACCGGCATCGCCGCGATCGACTATTTCGTCGGCGACCCTCTGGTTCTGCCCGAAACGGAGGAATCCCACTTCTGCGAGCGCGCCTGGCGCCTGCCCCGCACCTACTACAGTTTCTCGCCGCCGACCGACGCCGTGGCCGTGTCGCCGCTGCCGGCCAGGGCGCGCGGCGCGCTCAGCTTCGGCTTCTTCGGCGCACTGGCGAAGCTGGTGGCGCCGGTGCTCGACTGCTGGCGCGAGATCCTGACGCGCCTGCCAGGCGCGCGGCTGGTGGTCAAGGCCGCGGGTATCGAACAGCCCGAGGTCGCCGCCTCGCTCACCGCGCAGTTCGCGGAGCGCGGCATCGACGCCGGCCGCCTGTGCCTGCTCGGCCGCAGCGGCCGGGCCGAACACCTCGCCGCCTATGGCGAGGTGGACGTCGCCCTCGACAGCTTTCCGTTTCCGGGCGGCCTGACCACGCTGGAGGCCAGCTGGATGGGCGTGCCGACGCTGGGCCTGCGCGGTGACCGCTTCATCGCCCACCAGGGCGAGATGCTGCTCCACGCCCTCGGGCTCGATGATTGGATCGCGCCGGATCGCACCGCCTACGTCGAACGGGCCGTCGCCCTGGCCGGCCGGCTCGACGAACTCGCGGTCCTGCGCGCCGGCCTGCGCGACCGGCTGATCGCCTCGCCGCTGTGCGACGGCACGCGCTTCGCCGGCGAACTGGAGCAGGCATGGCGGGGGATGTGGCGGGCGTGGTGCGAATCGCGACGCTGATCGCTTTCCGGTTCGAGTCGCCGCTGACCATCTGCCCGAGCGCTCGCTGAGCTCCCTGGTTCAGTCTGCGAAGGGACTGGTGCACCACTGCTGCTGGCAGGGCACGCCATCGTGGTTGCCGTCCATCCCGACGCCCGGGCAGTTGCGCAAAAAATAAGTGGCCTCGGCGCAGGACGTCATCTGGGAACAATGGGTACGGCCATCGCAGCGATAGGGGGAAGGCGACTTCGCGGAATCCGGCATCCTCACCGGCAGGCTGGCCGGCCAGCCGCCGCGGGAATACTCGTCGTACGCAAAGATGCCCAGGCTGCCGACGATCAGCAGCGCGACGACGCGTCCGCGAATGCCACGGCCTGCGCCGCGGCGCAGTCGTCCCGTTCGCTGCCGCGAGGACGGTCGCGCGGCGGCCACCCGCTGCGGGCAGGCGACCTTGCGCGCACGTCGCCGGCCGCTGCTGTCGATTTCGATTTCGAAGCTGAGCAATTCCCCGGGCGTCGGACGGACGCCATCTCTCGGGAAAGCCGATATATGGACGAAGACCTCGCCATCGCCGTGTTCGGGTGTGATGAAACCGAATCCGCGCTGGTCGTTCCACTTCGACAGCCTGCCTTCCATGGGCATTTACCGTCTCGATCGGTTTGGGAACGGATGCCAAGTAGCCGAAGGCCGAGCAACTCGACTGCATCCACTTCGCGCCCGGTGCGGCAGTGGCGACCTCGCCCCACGTGCAAGTTTTCGCTCTCGGCCTGGTCCCCGGCCGCAGTCGTCACTCGAAGTGGGCGACCCCGGCGGCGTCACGGATCCGTGGCACGTGTTCCCCTGCAAGTCGTTCAGTTCGATGGGTTCATGTCTGCTGATGGCTTCCATGTTCGACGCCCGCTGCGGCAACCAGACCAATGTAGTCCTGTCACTTTCCACCCTTGCCATCGGGTTGATCGCTGAATTCGCATTCGTTCTCCGCCGATCTTTCGAGTCGCCGAGATTCCGCACGACGGATCCTCTTGCTGAGCGTCTTGGCCTCGTGGCGCTTGCCCCAGTAGCCTCCGCCATTCTTCGCGCCTGCATGTTCCGTCTTCTTGATTCGATTGCTCATGACCTGCTCCGCGCGGGCAATGTCGGTTGTTCTACATGAGCCGTAGATGAAGCGGTGCTCAAATCACGCAAAGTGCTCCACGGTCCTGCTCGACCCATTCGGCCATTCTGCCACGCGACGGGTTCAGGACGATGAGGGCGCATTTGACGCAGAAATCGGCACTGACCTACAAGAATCGCCTTGAATCGTCCCGGAAGCGGATGCCCGCTGCACCCGTGCCGACGATTCGATGCTTGGGTGAAGATGCGGTTGAGTCGGCGCATGCCCCCGTATGATCTGCCCTCAGCGTCTGAATGACCCAGTCATCGTGCTTGCCCATCGGGCAAGGGCCATGGCAAGCCAGTTGAAGCCGCGGATAACCCCGTCAAGCACCCGCGCGAACATCGCCCGGTCCTCATCGTCCCCGTTGATCAGTTCACGCCGACCTCTTCGGTGCGACCCCTGATGCAGCGCGCCGACACACTCGATTCGGAAGCGTCCGCACGTGTCTTGGGCATTGACGCATGGGTCGGGTGCGGCAAGGCGGCATCTGAACCCAAGGCTTTCCCGATGTCGGGGTGGAATCACGCGCCAGGCATACCGTCGGTATCCACACGGCATCGATCGGGCCCTGCATTGCAACGCAGCATCCATTTCGGCAAACGGGTCTCCACGGGGCTCTTGGGAAGTTGTCCACAGAGTCTCCGGATGTCGATGTCAATCCCGCATTCCGTCCGATGACGTGTGTGAATTTCGCCGCTAGACTGTTCTTCCGAAAAGCAGGCAGCATATTGCACTGATGCAACCCAGGCGTCTTGCGCGCCGCAATATCAAGTCTTCGAGCCATCCTTGATCGAACCTGAGCCGTTCCCTGAATCCGAGCGGCGCCGCCGTCCGGCGGTGACTGCATCGCTGCTCCTGCTATTCTCTTTCGCCGTGCTCGCGGCGCTGGCCGGCATCGTTGAACTGCGCACCTCCTGGGTTCAGTCCGAACTGCTTCCCGGCTACGCTTCGACGCTTACCTGGCAGGTCGAGTCGGGGCCGAGCGAGCAGATCGTGTTCCCCAGGGAGGGGCCGTACGACGCGCGCCTTGGCTTTTCGCTGCTGCCCCAGTTCAGCCAGCGACTCGGCAAGCATGGCTATCGGGTGGACCGCCAGGCGCAGTTCGCGCCGGCGCTGATGAATTTTGCCAGGGAGGGCTACTTCCCGCCCTATCGGGAGAAGATGCAAACGGGCTTGGCGATGCGCGACTGCCGTGGCGAGCATTTGTTCAGAGCGGTCTTTCCCGACCGCCAGTACACGTCCTTCGCAGACATTCCCGAGTTGGTCAGAGGCACGCTGCTGTATATCGAAGACCGTTCCCTGCTCGATGCGCAGCGCCCGCGCCTGAATCCGGCGCTGGACTGGGCGCGGCTCGGCAAGGCAGTGCTGGCCCAGCTCGCCAAGATCGTCGACGGCGATTACAACGCGCCAGGCGGCAGCACGCTGGCAACCCAGGTGGAAAAATTCCGCCACTCGCCCGACGGAGTCACCTATTCGGTGCGCGAAAAGCTGCGCCAGATGGTCTCTGCCAGCGTGCGCGCCTACCGTGGTGATGCCGACACGCTCGAGGCACGCCGGAACCTGGTGCTCGCATACATCAACACCGTGCCACTCTCCGCCGCCCCGGCCTTCGGCGAAGTGTACGGCCTCGGCGACGGGTTGTGGGTGTGGTTCGGCGCCGATTTCGACGGCGTCAACCGTAGCCTTGCGTCGCGAGCGACCGACTCCGGCGCACTCCAGGCCCGGGGCCTGGCCTTGCGCCAGGTGCTGGCGCTGATGATCGCCCACCGTCGCCCCAGCTACTACCTGACACGCGGGCGCGAGGAACTGGAGCAACTGGCCGATGCCTACCTGCGGCTGCTGGACGGTGCCGGAATCATCGACGCGGCGCTGCGAGATGCCGCGCTGGCGACGCGGCTGACGTTTCGCAAGCCTGCCGAGGACGCTGCGGTCGGCCGTAGCGGCATCGGCAAGGGGCCTTCGACGCTGCGGGCGCGGTTGGCCGGGATGCTCGAGGTCTCCCAATACGATCTCGACCGCCTCGATCTTGAAGTCGCCTCGACGCTGGACCGTCGTCTGCAGCGCGAGGTGGACGACTTCCTCGCGAGACTGGGCGACGCGACCTTCGCGACCGGGCACGGGCTGCTCGGCGAACACCTGCTGGCGCCCGACAAGCTCGGAGCGGTGCGCTACAGCTTCACGCTGGTCGAAAGCAGTGGCGACGGCAACCGGGTGCGAGTCCAGACCGACACCGCCAACACCCCATTCGACATCAACGAGCAGGCCAAACTGGAGTTGGGCTCGACTGCCAAGCTGAGGGTGCTCGCCAGCTACCTGGAGATCGTCGCCGAGCTGCACCAGCGGCTGACTGCGTTGAGCGCCGAAGCGTTCGACGCCACCTCGGCCGAGCGGCGCGATCCGCTGAGCCTGTGGGCGCGCGACTACCTCGCCCGCACAGGCGACCGCAGCCTGCCGGCAATGCTGGCGGCGGCCCTGGAGCGCCGCTTTTCGGCCTCGCCGAAGGAATCCTTCTTCACCGGCGGTGGGGTGCATCGGTTCAACAACTTCCGCCATGAGGACGACGGGCGCAGCCCGACCCTGCGCGAAGCGCTGCAGGGCTCCATCAACCTCCCCTTCGTGCGGCTGATGCGCGAACTGGTGCGCTACGAGATGTACCAGGTCCGGGGTAGCACCGCGCGCCTCCTCGAAGACCACGGGGATCCGCGACGCGACGAATACCTGGCGCGATTCGCCGATCGCGAAGGACAGGAGTTCCTGCGTCGCTTCTGGCGCAAGCACCGCAACCATCCGGCCGGCGAAATGCAGGCGAGCATCTTCGACGGACTGCGCCGGGTCCCCGACCGGCTGGCGGCAGCCTACCGGTATCTGAATCCGCAGTCCGATCTGGCCGCCTTCGGCGCGTTCATCAACGACCGCATGGGCGAGGCCCGCCTGACGCCCGCCCGCGTCGATGACCTGTATCGGCGCTTTCGGCCCGACGCCTGGGATCTCGCCGACCAGGGTTACCTGGCCCGTGTGCACCCCCTCGAGCTGTGGCTGGTCGGCTACCTGAGCAGCCATCCCGCGGCGACCTTCGCGGAACTGGTGGAGGCCAGCCGGACTCAGCGCCAGGCGGTCTATAAGTGGCTGTTCAAGACCCGCGCCAAGAATGCCCAGGACAAGCGCATCCTGTCGATGCTGGAGGTCGAGGCCTTCCTCGAGATCCATCGGCGGTGGACGCGCCTGGGCTATCCATTCGATCATCTGGTGCCGTCGCTGGCGACCGCGCTGGGCAGTTCCGGCGATCGGCCGGCGGCACTGGCCGCGCTGATGGGAGTCATCGTCAATGACGGCCGCCGGCTACCGACCCAACGGATCACCGAGCTGCATTTCGCGGCCGCCACGCCCTACGAGACCCACTTCAGGCGAATCGACGTGACCGCCGAGCAGGTAATGCTGCCGGAAGTCGCCAGGGCGCTGCGGGAGGCCCTCGGGCAGGTGGTGGAGGCCGGCACCGCGCGCCGGCTGGCGGGCGTCTTCCGCCTGCCCGACGGTACTGCGCTGGCGGCCGGCGGCAAGACCGGCACCGGCGACAACCGGATCGTCACCAGCGGCGAAAAGGGTCGCAACTCGGTGGCGTTGAATCGCACCGCGACCTTCGTCTTCTACCTCGGCCAGCGCCATTACGGAACGCTCACCGCCTACGTGACCGGCAGTACTGCTGGTGACTACCGCTTCACTTCGGCGCTGCCGGTGCAGATCCTGAAGGAGATGGCGCCGATCCTGCGACCGTGGCTGGACCCCGAAGTGGCGGACCGCTGCGAGGATGCCGTGCCTTGAACCGCTGTCCTCCAGGCGGCAGGGTCATACCGGTGTGCTCCTGGCCAGGACCGAACGACGAGCCCATTCGCGCCGGTACCGCTCGCAGCCTTGATGGCCAATCCCCCTCGCAAGGGCCGCGGGCGCGAGCTTTCTCAGGCCGGAGGCAAGATCCCGCTCCGGCATGGGCGGCGGGGGATGCGCCGCCGGGCCGTGCCGCTCGCCTCATCGGCGAATTCCCCACGGCCGGACACCGGTTTCCGCTACCGCAACCGCTCCGGATCGATCCCCAACCGCGCAATGCGGTCATGCAACGTCTTCCGTGCGATCTGCAGCCGGTCTGCAGCAACGCTGATGCGCCCCTGCGATTCCCGCAGGGCTGCTTCGATCAGCCCGCGCTCGAACTGCGCGACGCGTTCGTTCAGCGAGCTTGCCGGGGCGCTGGCCGGGCCGGTGGCAACGCCGAGGCAGAAGCGGTCGACGGCGTTCCTCAGTTCGCGCACGTTGCCCGGCCAGTCGTGGGCCAGCCAATGGTCGAGCTGGCTCTGGCCGAGGGCCGGGGCTTCGAGGTGGTAGCGCTGGGCCGCCTGGTGCAGGAAGTGGGCGGCCAGAACCGGGATGTCGCCCTTGCGCTGGGCCAACGGCGGCAGTTCGAGGCAGACCACGTTGAGCCGGTAGTAGAGGTCGGCGCGGAACTCGCCGGCGTCGGACAAGGCCTTGAGGTCGCTCTTGCTGGCGGCGACGATGCGACAGTCCACCGGGATCGGCTGGTTGCTGCCGAGGCGCTCGACGACGCGCTCCTGCAGCACCCGCAGCAGCTTGACCTGGAGCTGGGGCGACATGTTCTCGATCTCGTCGAGGAACAGTGTGCCGCCGCGGGCGTGTTCGATCTTGCCGATGCGCCGCTTCAGCGCGCCGGTGAAGGCGCCGGCCTCGTGGCCGAAGATCTCGCTCTCGAACACCGATTCCGGCAGCGCCGCGCAGTTGATCGCGACGAATTCGCCGCTGCGGCCGCTGGCGGCGTGCAGCGCGCGCGCCAGCACTTCCTTGCCGGTGCCGGTGTCGCCGTAGATCAGCACGTCGGCCTCGGTCGGCCCGATCGCCGCCACCATCCGCCGCAGATGCAGGATCTGCGGGCTGTCGCCGAGCAGCAGCACCGCGCGCTTCTCCAGCACCCGTTCCTTCAGCCGCCGGTTCTCGAGCACCAGCCGGCGGTGGGCGAGTCCGCGGCGGACGATGTCGGCCAGCCGGTCCGAGGTGAATGGCTTTTCGATGAAATCGTAGGCGCCGTCGCGGATCGCCTGCACCGCCATGCCGATGCCGCCGTGGCCGGTGACCAGGATCACCGGGATCTCGCGGTCGCGCGTCAGGATCTCGGCCAGCAGCGCCAAGCCGTCGATGCCGGGCAGGCGCACGTCGCTGACCACGACGCCGCCGAAATCGGCGTCGAGGCCGGCCAGCGCGTCCTCGCCGCGGTCGACGCCGCGGCTCGCGATGCCGGCCAGGTCGAGCGCCTGGAGCATGCCGAGGCGTACCGCCGGGTCGTCTTCGACGATGATCGCGAGGGAGGAATGGGGCATCAGTCCGGTGGCTCCGCCGACGGCACCCGCAGTCGGAACCAGGCGCCGCCATTGTCGTTGTTGCCGGCTTCGAGACGGCCCTCTAGGCTCTCGACGATCAGCCGCGAGATGGCCAGCCCGAGGCCCAGGCCCTTGCCCGCCGGCTTGGTCGTGAAGAAGGGTTCGAACAGGTGCGGCAGGACCTCGGGCGCAATGCCCGGGCCATTGTCGCGCAGCGTGATCTCGACCGCCTCGCCGTCGCAGTCGCAGACGATGTCGAGGCGGCCCTCGTCCTGCTGGTCCATGGCGTCGGCGGCGTTGGTGACGAGGTTCAGCAGCACCTGCTCGAGTCGCACCGGATCGGCCCGCACGTGGACGCCGGGCTGGCGGCACGAGACGCTGATGTCGAGGCCGGGGTGCTTGCCGCGGGTGCCGAACAGGCGCAGCACGTTGTTCATCGAATCCGATACCGCCACCGCCGACAGGTGCTCGTCGTCGCGCCGGGCAAAGGTCTTGAGCTGGCCGACGATGCGACCCATGCGCTGGGCCAGCTGGCTGATGTAGCCGAGGTTCTGCCGCGCCTCGTCGCTGCGTCCGCGGTCCACCAGAGTCGAGGCGTTGTCGGCCAGCGTGGTCAGCGCCGCCAGCGGCTGATTGATCTCGTGGGTGATGCCGGCGGCCATCTGGCCGAGCACGGCGAGCTTGCCGGCCTGCACCGCGCTGTCGCGGGTGCGGGTCAGGATCTGTTCGGCGTCCTTCAGCGCGGCGACACGCTGCTCCAGGCTGCGATTGGCCACGGTCAGCGCCTCGGTGCGCTCGGCGATGCGGGCCTCGAGGTCGGCCTGGATCTTCTCGAGCGCCGCCCGCGCCGCCTGCCGCTCCTGCAGGCGCCGCCGCCGCAGCTCCAGCAGCATGCCGGCGGTCAGCACCAGCAGGGTGGCGAGGCCCACCGCCACCGCGCCGGTCAGCGCCATCACCCGCACGTCGGTGAGTTCGGCGAAGAACAGCAGTTGCCAGCCGTAGTCCGGCAGCGTCGCCGCCTGCAGCAGGTAGTCGCGCCGGGCCTGGCGGCGGGCGCTGACGAAGGGCTGGGCATCCGGCGCCAGCGACACCACCCGCGTCTCGCCCGGCATGGCCGCCATCGGCGCGCCATCGGCATCGCGCAACGGCGGCAGATCCTCGTACAGGTATTGCTGGGTGTGGGCCAGGGTTTCGGCCTGTTCGGGGCCGATCGGGCTCAGGCTGCGGAACTTCCAGCCCGGCGACGAGGCCATCAGCGCGACGCCGAGGCGATCGGTCAGCATCAGCAGGTCGCCCGAGCGGCGCCACGCCTCCTCGAGGCGATCGAGGCTGATCTTGACCACCGCGACACCGGCGATGCGCCCGTCGATGGTCACCGGCGCCGACAGGAAGAAGCCGGCCAGCTGGGTGGTCACGCCGATGCCGTAGAAGCGCCCCGCCCGCCCGTTCATCGCGTCCTCGAAATACGGCCGGAAGCCGTAGTTGCGTCCGACCAGGCTGTAGCCGTCCTGCCAGTTGCTGGCGGCCAGCGCCGTGCCCCGCGGGTCCAGCAGAAACACGAACTGGATCGCCGGATCGGTGCTGACCTGCTCGAGATAGCGGTTCACCGCCTCGACCTGATCACGCCGGCCGGGTTCCTCGAGCAGGCGACGGACGCGACCGTCGAGGCCGACCACGCCGGGCAGCAGGCGGAATTCCTCGAGGGTCTGGATCAGGCTGCTGCGATAGAACTCGAGACGCGCCTCGTTGGCGCGGGCGAGCTGCGCCAGTTCGGAATCGACGAAATGGCGATAGGCCAGCCCGGCCGCGAGCACGCCGGGCAGCAGGATCAGCAGCAGGCGCAGCAGGAAGCTGCGCAGTTGGCGGGCAAGGTTCATCGCGTCGGCGGGGCTGGGGCCATCGGCCGCAAGCATACGACCGGCGTCGCCGATCGGAAACCCGGCGACCCCGGCGGCCGCTGCGCCGCCGGCCTCAGCCCTGGCCGGCGGTCTGCCGGGCATGCCGGCCTCGCAGCACCACGAAGACGAAGAAGGCGGCGGCCAACGCCAGCCCGACCTCGTCGGTCAGCGGCTGGGCGGCGACCAGGGTGGCGGCGGCGACGAAGGCGAACAGCCGCGCCGGCCAGGGCAGCGGCGTGCCGAGGAAGCCGATCGAGGTCGCACCCCACAGCACGATGGCGACCACGGCCTTGAACACGATGTACAGCACCGACAGCACCGTCCACTCGCCCTGCAGCATCAGCTCCGGCGCGAACACGGCCATGTAGGGCACGATGAAGCCGGCGATCGCGATGCGCACCGCCTGCAGCCCGATCGCCATGCCGCTGGCACGGGCGATCGGCGCCGCGGCGAAGGCGGCCAGCGCCACTGGCGGCGTCAGGTCGGCCATGATGCCGAAATAGAAGACGAACATGTGGCTGACCACCAGCGGCACGCCCAGTTCGAGCAGCGCTGGCGCGGCCAGCGACGAGGTGATGATGTAGTTCGGGATGGTCGGGATGCCCATCCCCAGCATCAGGCACACCAGCATCGTCAGCACCAGCGACAGGAACAGGTTGTCGCGGCCCAGCGTGATGATCACGTTGGCAAAGCTGGTGGCGGCGCCGGTCAGGGTCAGGCTGCCGATGATGACGCCGACCAGGGCGCAGGCCACGCCCACCGGCAGCGCGTGGCGGGCACCCTCGGCCAGTGCCTCGACCGCGATGCGCGCGGTCTCGCGGCCGCCGGACTGGGTCAGGCAGGCCACCACCAGACCACCGATCAACACGAAGAAGACGGTGATGCCCCATTGCGCGAAGGCGCTGCAGGCGATGCCCAGCGCGATCCAGAAGGCGATCCGCAGCCCCCGCGCCGGAATCCGCAGCGCGAGCGCGCTGGCGAAGATCAGGATCGCGGTCAGGGCGAGTCCGACGGTGCCGGAGAACAAGGGCGTGAAGCCGGCGAACAGCAGCCACACCAGCACGATCAGCGGCAGCAGCAGATGCCAGTCGCGGCGCACGGCCGCCCAGGGGTCGGGGCATTCGTCCTTCGGCAGGCCGAGCAGGTGCGCCCGGCCTGCTTCGAGATGCACCATCAGGAACGCCGTGAAGAAATAGAGCGCCGCCGGAAGCGCCGCAGCCAGGCAGACCTCGACATAGGCGACGCCGATGGTCTCGGCCATGATGAAGGCCACCGCCCCCATCACCGGCGGCATGATCTGGCCGCCCATCGAGCTGGTGGCCTCGACGCCGCCGGCGAATTCCGGGCGATAGCCGAAGCGCTTCATCAGCGGGATCGTGAACTGGCCGGTGGTGACCACGTTGGCGACGCCGGAGCCGCTGATCGTGCCCATCAGGCCGGACGACACCACCGACACCTTGGCCGGGCCGCCGCGGGTATGGCCGACCGTGCCGAGCGCGAAGTCGGTGAACAGCCGGATCATGCCGGCCTGCTCGAGAAAGGTGCCGAACAGGATGAACAGGAAGATGTAGCTCGACGACACGTAGGTCGGAACGCCGTAAATGCCCTCGGTGCCGAACGCGAGCTGATCGATCACCTGGGACACGGCATAGCCGCGGTGGGCGAGATCGCCGGGCAGGTGCTCGCCGAACAGCGCGTAGGCCAGGAACAGGCCGCAGATCAGCGGCAGCGCGGTGCCGATCACCCGTCGCGCGGCCTCGAACACCAGGACCAGGGTGATGCCGCCGACGATCAGGTCGAGCTGGTCGGGATCGCCGGCGCGTAGGATCAGGTCTTCCTCGAACACCCAGTGATAGAAGGCCAGCACGAAGCCGGTGATGCCGAGCAGCCACGAGATCGCGCTGCGGATCGGCTGGTCGGCGCGGCCGCGGAACAGGCCGAAGCCGAGCAGCAGCAGGAAGCCGACGTGGACCGCACGCACGATGCCCGACGACAGCGGGCTGTACGAGGCAGTGATGATCTGGAACGTGGAAAAAAGGATGCCGACGACGAACAGCAGCCGGGCCGCCGGACCGGCCTGCCAACCGTACTCGCGCACGCGGGTGTCGATGTCTGACATGCACGCCTCCCGCATCCCCGGGGCGGGATGCGCCAACGTGTTGCGGCCATAAGGGCTAAAGGCCGCCCCCGGTGAGCGAGGGGGCGGAAACCCGCGCCGTGCCGGCGCGGGCGGAGGGAGCTCGCCTACTCGAGCAGGCCGGCTTCGCGGTAGTAGCGTTCGGCGCCCGGGTGCAGCGGAATCGGCAGGCCGCGGGCAGCGCTGTCGGCCCGGATGCCCTTGGCCGCGGAATGGGCGGCGACGAGTGCGTCGAGATTGGTGAAGATCGCCTTGGTCATTTCATACACCGCGTCGTCCTCGACCCCGGCATGGGTCACCAGGATGTTGCGGATCGCCGCGGTCGGCACGTCGGCGTCCTGGCCGCCGTAGGTACCGGCCGGAATCACGCCGGACTGGTAGGCGGAATCGCCGATGGCGGTGACCACCTCCTCGGGGATCGGCACGACGACGATGTCGATCGAGGTCGCCAGGTCGCGGATCGACGCGACGCCGAGGCCGGCCGACTGCAGGGTGGCGTCGAGCTGCCGGTTCTTGATCAGTTCCACCGACTCGCCGAATGGCAGGTATTCGACCTTGCCGAGATCGTCGTAGGCGAGACCGGCCGCCTTGAACACCGCGCGGGCGTTCAACTCGGTACCCGACTTCGGCGCGCCGACCGACACGCGCTTGCCCTTCAGGTCGGCCAGCGAGCGGATACCGGAATCCTTGGACGCGACGATCTGCACGAAGTTGGGATAGATCGCGGCCATCGCCCGCAGCTTGTCCAGCGGCTTCTTGAAACCCACCTCTTCGTTGCCGTGCCAGGCGTAGGAGACGGTGTCGCCGAGCGCGAAGGCAAGCTCGCCGCGATTGGCCTGCAGCAGGTTCACATTCTCGGCACTGGCCTTGGTGGACTGCACGCTGACCTTGGCATTGGGCAGCGCAGTGCCGAACAGCTGCGACATCGCGACACCCATCGGGTAGTAAACCCCGCTGGTGCCGCCGGTCAGTACCGTGACGAACTTCTGTTCCGCGATCGCGGGCAGCGTGGCCAGAGCGATCACGCCGACCAGCAGCGACTTGAGCAGCTTCACCTGTGTCTCCTCGAATTGTTGTAGTGAGGTCCGAGCCCGGTCGATCGCAGGAGGGGGGGAGGGGGTTTGCGGAAGGGTCCGGGCTCGTCCTCGAAACGATCTAACGCATTTATCGGGCCAATCGTCGCGTCATCGATGATATAGTAGAAAAATCAATGGCTTGGCAAGTGCCCTGGCGCTTCATAGGGGCCATCACTGGCGACATGTCGCCAAGCTTGGCGAGTGGATTGGCGGATTTTCGCCAGTCTGGCGCTCCGCCAATCGCATCGCGCTGGACGCCGGCTTCCGGCCGGCATAGAACGAATCACGGAAGGTGGCAACGATCGAAGTCGGAGGCAGCCATGGGTCGACCGGACATCGTCGCGGTAGTCGGCAGCTATCGGGCAGGAGGCGTCACCGAGCGACTGGTCGAGGCGACGCTGGCTGCGGCACGGGCCGCGGGCGCGAAGACCGAGATCGTTCGGCTGCGCGACCTCGACATGCGCCACTGTGCGAATTGCCGGCTGTGCATGCAGCAGCCGGGCGAGGCGCGCGGCGAGTGCGTGATCGACGACGCGGTGCCGGCGCTGCTGTCCCGGCTCGATCGCGCCGATGCCATGGTGCTGGCGGCGCCGGTCAACCTTGGCAACGTCACGGCGGTGACCCGGATTCTGATGGAGCGCTGCGCCGGGGCCGCGTGGTGGCCCTGGGACTCGCCGGCGCCGCGGCTGCGCCGGCCGAAGCCGCGTCGGCCGGCGGTGCTGATCAGTTCGAGTGCCGCGCCGGCGTGGATGGCGCGCTGGTTCGCCGGCGCCGCGTCCGCCCTCGATCAGCTCGCGACGATGCTCGGCTTCCGGCCCCTGGGCATGGTCTGGCAGGGCTTGGTCAACCGCGACCCGATGCCGTTGTCGCCGGGCGTGGTCAGGCGCGCCGAACGCCTCGGCCGGCGGCTCGCCCGGGTCGGCTGACGGACCACTTCCGCGCCGCCCTTCTGACGGCCCCGCTACAATGCGGCGATGGGCGGGCTCGCCCGACAAGCGGAGGCGCAGCGATGATCACGTTCAAATCCCAGGCCAGCGGCGACGTCATGATGTTCGCGAAGAACGCCAAGGAACTGCTGCGGATTATCGGCAAGGACCCCGAAGCCGCCCAGGGCGTCGTCACCGCCGACCAGTTGCCGGACGCGATCGCGCGGCTCAAGGACGCGATCGAAGCCGACAAGTCCAGCCGTGCCGATCGCGACTCCGGTGAGCCCGATGCGGTGGACCCCGGCACCGGGCAGGCGAGAATCCACCTGGCCCAGCGGGCGATCCCGTTCCTCGAGCTGATGCAGTATGCACTGGACGACGACAAGCCGGTGACCTGGGGCGTGTGAGCCACCGCCCGGCCCGTCGTGAGATTGCTGTTGGTCGAAGACGACCCGATGGTCGGTGCCGCGGTCCAGCGCGGCCTGCGCCAGGAGGGGCATGCGGTCGACTGGGTGGAGGACGGTGTCGCGGCAGCGCTTGCCCTACGGGATCATCCGTTCGAACTGGTGCTGCTCGACCTTGGCCTGCCCCGGCGTGACGGCCTGGCGCTGTTGTCCGAGATCCGCGCCGGTGGCAACCCGGTGCCGGTGCTGATCCTGACCGCCCGCGATTCGATTGCCGACCGCATCGCCGGCCTCGACGCCGGCGCCGACGACTACCTGGTCAAGCCCTTCGACCTCGATGAACTGGCGGCCCGGATCCGCGCCCTCGGGCGGCGGCAGCGGGGCCAGGCCGAACCGGTGGTCAGCCACGGCCCGCTGGTGCTCGACCCAGCCGCCCATGCCGTGACCCTCGACGAGCGGCCGCTGAAGCTGTCGGCGCGGGAGTTCGCGCTGTTGCAGGCGCTGCTCGAACAGCCCGGCCGGCCGTTGTCGCGGAGCCAGCTCGAGGACCGCCTGTACGGCTGGGGCGAGGAAGTCGAAAGCAACGCCATCGAAGTGCATATCCACGGCCTGCGGCGCAAGCTCGGTGCTGGCTGGATCCTGAACCTGCGCGGCGTCGGCTGGTACGTCCCCGAAACGCCGTGAGGAGCCTGCGCCGGGATCTGCTGGTCTACGTGCTCGGTTCGGTGGTCGCCGCCTTCCTGCTCGGCGGTGCGGCCACCTACTACATGGCGCGGGCCGAAGTGGACGAGGTGATGGACTATCACCTGCGCCAGTTCGCGCTGTCTCTGCGCGACCAGCGCTTCGGCCAGCCGATCACACCGCCCGCCGGGGTGCCCGAGGAAGCGCTCGACATCGTGATCCAGATCTGGGATCCGCGCGGCCTCAAGCTCTACCTGTCGAATCCCCACAGCCAGTTGCCGTCGACCGCGCAGCTGGGCTATTCCGACACCCGCACCGACGAGGGGCGCTGGCGGATGTTCACGGTGGCGATGCGCGACCGGGTTGTGCAGGTGGCGCAACCGATGCGCGTGCGCAGCCGGGTCGCCGCGTCGGCCGCGATCCGCACCCTGCTGCCGCTCTTTCTGATGCTGCCATTGCTCGGTGGCATGATCTGGTACATGGTCGGCCGTGGACTGCGACCGCTCGACCGGCTCGCCCGCGGCGTCGCCGCGCGGCGACCCGACGCACTGTCGCCGCTGGCCGCTGGCGGCGTGCCGGCCGAGGCGCGGCCACTGGTGGACGCCCTCAACGACCTGCTCGGTCGCCTCGAACGGGCCCTGGCCACTCAGCGTGCCTTCGTCGCCGACGCCGCCCACGAACTGCGCACCCCTTTGACCGCGCTCCAGCTTCAGCTCCAGCTCACCGAGCGCGCCGCCGACGACGCCGAACGCGCCGAGGCGCTGGGCGAGCTGAAACGGGGCCTGCAGAGGGCGATCCATCTGGTCGGCCAGTTGTTGACTCTGGCCCGCCAGGAACCGGACAGTGATGTCAGGCCGAGCCGGGAACCGCTCGATCTGGCCGAGCTGGCGGCCCTGGCGCTGACCGACCATTCGGCCCTGGCCCGCGCCAAGGACATCGACCTCGGCGCCGGCCGACGCGACCCGGCGGCGCATGTCGTCGGCGACGCCGCCGCCTTACGCACGATGATAGGCTGCCTGCTCGACAATGCGATCCGCTACACGCCGGCCGGGGGGCGGGTCGATCTGACGGTACGCATTGACAGCGATCGGGTCGTGCTCGAGATCGCCGACAGCGGACCGGGCATCCCGCCGACCGAGCGCGAACGGGTGTTCGACCGCTTTTATCGGCGAGCCGGCCAGAGCCAGACCGGAAGCGGGCTCGGGCTGGCGATCGTCAAGGCGATTGCCGAGGGTCACCAGGCGCTGGTCGAACTCGGCGTCGCCGAAGCCGGCGGCCTGCTGGTGCGCATCGCCTTCCCGCCGGCCGTACCGGCCTGATCTCGTCGTCGCGGCTCAAGAAGCGCGTCCGCGATGCCGTGATCCCGAAGGTTCGAACGAGTAAGGGCACTCCCCGGCATCGATGCAGCAAAAGCGCGTTCTGATCATCGACGACGTCGCGATCATCCGAGCCTATGTCAAGGCCGCATTGAAGGACGAGACCCTGCTTGTGGTCGAGGCCGGAAGCGGGCAGCAGGCCCTGGATACACTGGCGATCGCGCCGGTGGACCTGATCCTGTGCGATGTGAACATGCCCGGCATGAACGGCCACGATTTCGTCGTCCGCTTGCGCAAGCAGGGCAACCGGACGCCGCTGATCATGCTAACCGCCGAGGGCGACCGTGACATCATCGGCAAGCTGATCCAGCTCGGCATCCAGGGCTACATCCTGAAGCCGTTCAAGCCGGCGGTGTTGCTCGCACGCGTTGTCGAGCAACTCTTCGGACCCGACGCGAGATCGGCCGGTGAGCCGGCGCCGGAGTCGCCGCAGACGGCCCGCGGCGACTGATCGCAGAGCTGCGGCCGTGCCCTGGGCAGAATTCGATTCTTCTGGTGCGCGAGCCTGCTGCCTGCGATCATGCGGGAAACTGCAGTCGGGTGCGATCGAGCGTGTGCGTGGAAGGTCGTCCGGCAATCCCGGCTCTGCTGTCGGCTTGCAGGTCTTCGACTGTGGTCCGGGGGATCTTCCGGCATCAAGCCATGGAGCCGATCATGCCTGTTCAGCCGTTCCATCTCGCCTTCCCGGTCGACGACCTCGCCGCCGCACGCCGCTTCTACGGTGACCTGCTCGGCTGCCCTGAAGGTCGCAGTGATCGGCACTGGGTCGATTTCGACCTGTACGGCCACCAGATCGTCGCGCATCTCTCACCGGGCGGCAGCGGTCGACGGTCCAGCAATCTGGTCGATGGCGACGACGTGCCGGTGCCGCACTTCGGCGTCGTGTTGTCGATGGATCAGTTCGACGAACTCGCCGCGCGCCTGCGGGCGGCCGGTACCAAGTTCGTGATCGAGCCCCATCTGCGTTTCCAGGGACAGGTCGGCGAGCAGGCGACGATGTTTCTGCTCGACCCTTGCGGCAATGCGCTGGAATTCAAGGCCTTCGCCGACATCGGCCATTTGTTCGCGAAGTAGCAGTCGGCAGCGACTGACCAGGACGTGGGGCCCGGTGGCTGGCCGCACACGCAATCCGGCGCCAAGGCGCCGACCGCAAGGCCGTGTCGGGGCGCCGATTGCGCCCGATTGCGCGGCATGGAGGATCGGATGGCGAGATTCGAGCAAAACTTCGAGCTGGAACGCGGCGACCTGATCTACGGCTTGGCGAAGGCCCGGATGCGCTACATCCGGGAATATCTGGGTTACGGCAAGGGCGACGACATCCCGTACATCACGATCGACCAGTACAACGAGCACGTGCCGACGTTGCCCGGTGGCAATCTGGCGGCGGAGCCGGTGCCCAACCCGGCGTACAACGATCATCGCGCACGGCTTGAAGCCCATGCCAAGTATTCGCCGAGAACGCTGCACGTGGCCACGCCGGCGAACGAGATCGGGTTCGGCGCCAGGCAGGACATTCGGCGCCACGACGCCAAGCTGCAGCGCGAGGTCGGTGGCCCTCGCGACGGTGGCAGAATCTTCGACCCGACGCCGCGCGAGAAACTCGCGTTCCGGCGTTCGTCGAAGTTTGGCATCGAATACGTCATCCAAGCCACCACCGCACATATCCATTTCGTCCTCGACGACATCACGTCGGCGACAAGCGACACTGGCAAGACTTACCGCTGGGGCAGGATCAACATGGCGGAGATCGTCCCGCAAAATGGCATGCCCGAGATCAAGGGCAGCATCACCGGCTCGGAGTTGCGCTATGTCTATCGCAATTGGGATGCGATCGGCGAGACCAATCGGCTGCACTTCTATCTGCTCGGGGAGGAGACCGTGCCGCCGTGGGAGCAGGACGACTGGCGCGCAATGTGGGAGGGCTACCGCCAGCATCGTAGCGAAAAGGCCGATCGCGTCGCCCGCGAGCGCGTCGTCGCCCAGCCGAGGCGGGGGTTCCTGGCGCGTGGTCGCGGTCGGGCGACCGTTGCCACCGGCAGCAATGAAGGCCATGACGACGACGTCTAGCCTACCGGGCAGCGCACTGCCGGCGAGCCCCCTCCGCCGGCAGTGCGCCCGGCCACCCATCGACAGGAGAGTTTCAATGCCGACGACCGAGTTCACGATTCAGGGCTTGAGCAGCGACGACGACCTGCGCACTGTCATGAATGCGATCCAGGACCTGCCGTGCATTTCCCATTCCGAGGTGGACCCGACCACCGGACGGACCACGGTAGAACACACCAGCATGCTCAGTGAGGGCGATATCCGTGCCGCCGTCGAAGAGGCCGGTTTCGACACCCGCTGAGCGGGACGTCGCGCCCACCCGTGCCGGCAAGCTTCTGTTACATGCGGCCAACCGCCCCTTAAGTCTGGTTTAAGTCCACTTCTCCGATAGTCGATGCCACAGCGCGACGACGCGCGACCCACGAGATCGACAGAAGGAGAACAGCCATGCAAACCACTCGACTGCGCCGCAGTGCGACGGCACTTGCCGTCATACTGGCGGTCGGCGGCAGCTACACCCTCGGCCGGAGCGCGATCGGCGACGCCCATGCTGCATCGGCGACCGTGTTGCCGGTCGCGACCAGCGTCGCCGCCCTGCCCGATTTCCGCGCCATCGCAGAGCGACTGGGCCCGGCAGTGGTCAATATCGCGGTCGAAGGCACGGTGCGCACCGCGGCCCGTTCGCAGATCCCGCAGTTGCCGCCCGGTCTCGAATTGCCCGATTTCTTCAAGCGATTCGGACCGATGCAGCCCCACGGCGCCGAGCGCAGCGTGCGCGGCCAGGGATCCGGATTCATCGTCAGCAGCGACGGCGTGATCCTGACCAATGCCCACGTCGTGGACAATGCGACGTCCGTCACGGTGCGGTTGACCGACCGCCGCGAGTTCACCGCCCGCGTGGTCGGCATCGACAAGCCCAGCGATGTTGCGGTGCTGAAGATCGATGCCGAAGACCTGCCGACGGTGCCGATCGGCAATCCGGACAGCGCCCGCGTCGGCGACTGGGTGCTGGCGATCGGGTCGCCGTTCGGTTTCGAGAACAGCGTCACCGCCGGCATCGTCTCGGCCAAGTCGCGCTCGCTGCCGGACGAAGGCTACGTGCCCTTCATCCAGACCGACGTCGCGATCAATCCGGGCAACTCCGGCGGCCCGCTGATCAACATGGCGGGCGAAGTGATCGGCATCAATTCGCAGATCTATTCGCGTTCGGGCGGCTATCAGGGTCTGTCGTTTGCGATCCCGATCGACGTCGCCGACGGTATCAAGGACCAGTTGCTGGCTGACGGCAGCGTCACCCGTGGCCGCATGGGCGTGGGCATCCAGGATGTCAATCAGGCGCTGGCCGAGTCCTTCGGTCTCGATTCCGCACGCGGCGCGCTGGTGACCCAGGTCGAGAAGGACAGCCCGGCGGAACGGGCGGGCCTTCGTTCGGGCGACGTCATTCTCGAACTCGACGGCACCGCGGTAGCGCGCTCGGCGGAACTGCCGCCGCGGGTGGCGGCGATGACGCCGGGCAGCGAAGCCAGGCTCAAGGTCTGGCGCGACGGCAAGACCGTAGACCTCGCGGTCGAGGTCGGGCGTCTCGAGAGCCCGTCGCTGGCCGGCGCCTCGCCCGGCGATGCCGACCAGGCCCGCCTCGGGCTGGCACTGCGGCCGCTGACCGACGACGAGCGGCGACGCAGCGGCATCGAGGAAGGCCTGCTGGTGCTCGAAGCGGACGGCCCGGCGTCACGCGCCGGCATTCGCCCGGGCGACGTCGTGCTCGCGCTCAACGGACGTGCGGTCGATGACGTCGCCGAGCTCAAGCGCCTGCTCGACGGCGCTGGCAAGCATGTCGCGCTGCTGGTCCAGCGCAACGACGCACGGATCTTCGTGCCGGTGGAAATCGGATGAGCAGGCGGCGGGCGGCAGGCGCCGCCCGTCCGCCCCGGGAGGAGGTGGACATGAAGAATATTTCGCAGACCACGATCAGACAGTTCCTGCGTGCGGCGGCGGTCGCCCTCGCCCTCGGCAACGAGGCAGCGCAGGCGGACACCCTGGCCGCCATGCAGACGGCATCGCCGCCGCCGACCCGTGGAAATTCGTCACTGACACTGGCGCAGGACACCGATTCCGGGAGAGAATTAAAGATTGGCGGGCGTCAGTGGGACGAATCATCGCCCAAGAGCCCGTGACATCAGCGATGCCGGTGCCCATTCCGAGCCCGAAGAAAATTTTCGTTGAACCCTTGTCCTTCCGACAAGTCATCCCCAGATTGCGTATTTTGATGCATGCCTGCCGCGTTCAGCGGCGGCGCGACCGGAGCCTTTGATGAATCGCCAGACCGATACCACGGTGCGCCAGATCCTGCGCACCGCCGCCTTTGCCATCGCTCTTCCGACGGCTGCCAGTTCAGCGGCGGCGACTGCTGGCAGGCAGGAGGCTACCGACGCGACGCCGTTGTTCCCGTTGAAGCTCGCGCCCAAGATCGGCAGCACCGAGGAAGACGTCGCCGAGCCGATCAGCGTACGGGTGCTCGATGCCGAAGGGCGCTGCGTGCTCAACGCCCGCACCCACGGCAAGTGCACGGTCGGTCCGCTGCCGGCCGGTGAATACCGGGTCCAGTTGCAGGCCGGCTCCTTCGCCGAGGAACACGCGCTGCGGCTCGGCAGCGGGCGTCGCGGACTGCTGCGCTATCACCTCGGAGCCTGAGACGGGCCTTCGTTCTAAGCCGCCGAGGCTTCGATCGGACCGACGTAGCGATTGTCGATGGCGCCGAAAATGCTGGCACCATTGATGTCGAACATCTCGATCCGCACCCGGTCGCCGGGCCGCATCAGCGGCGTCCGTGCCGATCCGGCATGGACCGTCTCGAGCAGTCGCCGCTCGAGCAGGCAGCAGCAACCGCTGCCGCCGTTGTCGACCAGCGACGAGGCCAGGTCGGCCTGGGGCGCCGACACGGTGCCCGAGCCGATGATCGTGCCGGCGCTCAGACGCCGCGTGCGGGCGGCATGGGCAATCAGCCGCGCAAACGAAAAATGCATGTTCGGACCGGCGTCGACGCGCCCGAACGGACGGCCGTTGAGATCCACCCGCATCGGCAGATGAACCCGGCATGCCTGCCAGGCCAGCCCCAGTTCGTCCGGCGTGACCGCCACCGGCGCAAAGCTGCTGGCCGGCTTCGACTGGAAGAAGCCGAAACCGCGCGCCAATTCGGCCGGCACCAGCGCGCGCAGCGAGACATCATTGACCAGGGTCAGCAGGCGAATTCGCGATGCGGCGCCGGCCTCGCCGATCGCGGCGGGCACATCGTCGAGGATGACCGCGAGTTCAGCCTCGAAATCTGCGCCCCAGGCCGGGTCCGCGGCGATCTCGGCGTGGCCGGGCAACAGATCGTCGGAGCCACCCTGGTACATCAACGGCACCGTTTCCAGGTCGTCCGGCGGTGCCGCGCCACGTGCCCGACGGGCGAGCCTGACGTGGCTCAGATAGGACGAGCCGTCGGCCCACTGGAAAGCGCGGGGCAAGGGCGCCAGGCAGGCGCGCGGATCGAAGGGCTCGGCGTGGCGAGCATGGGCATTCTCGAGGGCCGCGGCGACTTCCCGAAGCCGTGGCTCGCAGCGCGTCCACTCGTCCAGCGCCGACTGCAGCGTCGGCGCGATGCCGTCGACGGTCTGGCAAATCGTGAGATCGCGGCTGACGACTGCGAGTCGGCCGTCACGGCCGCCCCGGTCCAGGCTGCACAGCTTCATCGGATGCCTCGCTTCGGACGCGACGCCGGCATCGTCTCACGGGCCGGCTGCTGGCGCTACGGTCGACCGGGCGCGTCGCGAAGGCAAAGGTCGCGTCCGCCGTGCGTCTGCAGCCGCGCGGCGGGGGACGCACGCGGTTAGAACAGCTCGACGCTCTCGCCGCTGCTGCCAGCGCTCGCAAGATACTCGTCGAGGGCCTGTTGTACGCCCACTCCACGCATCACCGCCTGGAACATGTCGTGTTCCTCGGCGGTCGAGTAGCGCGAACGGATCTTCTCCTGCAGCCCCACCCATTCCGACGGGTTGTACAGGCGACCCTTGTCGGCGACCAGGGATCCCAGCGCCTCGAGGCTGTGGCAGA
>JAGRFY010000107.1 GCA_020445765.1 Rhodocyclaceae bacterium
GTAGCGGGACTTCGACGCACCGTAGCCGACCGCCAGATCCTGCAGCTGGCACTCGCCGCCCTGGTCGCAGATCGGGCAATCCAGCGGGTTGTTGATCAGCAGGAATTCCATCACTCCCTTCTGCGCCTTGATGGCGGGCTCGGAGTGGGTCCATACCTTCATGCCGGCGGTCACCGGAGTCGCGCAGGCGGGCAGCGGTTTCGGCGCCTTCTCGACCTGGACCAGACACATCCGGCAGTTGGCCGCGATGGACAGCTTCTTGTGGTAGCAGAAGTGGGGAACGTACGAGCCGGCCTTGGTGGCAGCATCCATCACGGTGCTGCCATCGGGGACCTGGACGACCTTCCCGTCGATTTCGAGTTCTAGCATGACGGACCCACGTAGATCTTGCTGCCCTCGTACTGGACTTCAGGCGGCACAAGGCATTTCTTGTTGTCGATGTGGTACTGGAATTCGTCGCCGAAGTGCTTGACGAAGCTCTGCACCGGCATTGCAGCGGCATCACCGAGCGCGCAGATGGTGCGACCCATGATGTTCGCGGTGACGCTGTTCAACAGATCCAGATCGTCCTGGCGACCCTTGCCGTGCTCGATCCGATGCACGACCCGGTAGAGCCAGCCGGTGCCCTCGCGGCACGGCGTGCATTGGCCGCAGGACTCTTCGAAGTAGAAGTAGGACAGCCGCTCCAGCGCCTTGACCATGCAGGTGCTCTCGTCCATCACGATGACCGCGCCGGAGCCGAGCATCGACCCCGCCTTCGAGATCGAGTCGTAGTCCATCGTGCAGTCCATCATGATCGCGGCTGGCACGACCGGTGCCGACGAGCCGCCGGGGATCACCCCCTTCAGCTTGCGACCGCCGCGCATGCCGCCGGCCATTTCAAGCAGTTCCGGGAACGGCGTCCCCATCTCGATCTCGTAGCAGCCCGGGCGATTGACGTGGCCGGAGATCGAAAAGATCTTGGTGCCGCCGTTGTTGGGCTTGCCGTAGTTCAGGAAGGTCTCGCCGCCGTCGCGAATGATGAATGGAATCGACGCGAAGGTTTCGGTGTTGTTGATCGTCGTCGGCTTGCCGTAGAGGCCGAAGCTCGCCGGAAACGGCGGCTTGAAGCGCGGCTGACCCTTCTTTCCTTCGATCGATTCCAGCAGCGCCGTCTCTTCGCCGCAGATGTAGGCGCCGTAGCCATGGTGGGCGAACAGGTCGAAGCTGAAGTCGCTGCCGAGGATCTTTTCACCCAGCAGGCCGGCCTCGCGGGCCTCTGCCAGCGCCTCCTCGAAGCGCAGATAGGTCTCGAAGATCTCGCCGTGGATGTAGTTGTAGCCGCGCGAGCAGCCCATCGCATAGGCGGCGATGGTCATGCCTTCGATCACCGTGTGCGGGTTGTAGCGCAGGATGTCGCGATCCTTGAATGTTCCCGGCTCGCCCTCGTCGGAGTTGCAGGCCAGATACTTGTCGCCCGGGAACGAGCGGGGCATGAAGCTCCACTTCAGCCCGGTCGGGAAGCCGGCGCCGCCGCGGCCGCGCAAGGCCGACTTCTTGACCTCGCCGATGATGTCGTCGGCCGACATCTGCCCGCTGACGACCTTCTTCAGCGCCTCGTAGCCGCCGCGCTTGATGTAGTCCTGGAGCCGCCAGGTCCGGTCGCCGTCGAGATCGGCGAGGATCAGTTCTTTGGCACTCATTTGTCCAGGTCCGCGAGCATTTGGTCGATCTTCTCGGGCGTCATCCAGCTGCACATGTGGTGGTTGTTCACCAGCAGCACCGGCGCGTCGCCGCATGCCCCCATGCACTCGCCTTCCTTCAACGTGAACTTGCCGTCCGGTGTGGTCTCGTTGAAGTCGATGCCGAGCTTCTGCTTGACGTACTCGGCGGCATGGACCCCACCCGACAGCGCACACGGCAGGTTGGTGCACACCGTGATCTTGTGGCGCCCGACCGGCGCCAGATCGTACATGTTGTAGAAGCTGGCGACTTCAAAGACCTCGATGGCGGTCAGCCCGAGGTAGTCGGCGACGAAGGCGATGGTCTCGTCCGACAGCCAGCCCAGTTCCTCCTGGGCGATGCGCAGCGCCGACATCGTCGCGGACTTCTTCTGCTCGGCGGGATACTTCTCGAGCTCCCGGTCGATTCTGGATAGCGATTCCTGACTCAGCATATTTCGCTCGGCTTCCCTTGGCCCCTGTTACCGTTCAGCGGTCGATCTCGCCAAACACGACATCCATCGTGCCGATGATCGCGACCACGTCGGCGATCATGTGCCCACGCGACATCTCGTCCATCGCCGCGAGGTGGGCAAAGCCCGGCGCCCGCAGCTTCACGCGGTAGGGCTTGTTGGCACCGTCGGAGACGGCATACACACCGAACTCCCCCTTGGGATGCTCGACCGCCGCATAGACTTCGCCCGGCGGCACGTGGATCCCCTCGGTGAAGAGCTTGAAGTGATGGATCAGCTCTTCCATGTTGGCCTTCATGCTCTCGCGCGGCGGCGGCGCGACCTTGTGGTTGCCGGCGATCACCGGGCCCGGGTTCTTGCGCAGCCAGTCGATGCACTGGCGGACGATGCGGTTCGACTGGCGCATTTCTTCCATGCGCACCAGATAGCGGTCGTAGCAGTCGCCGTTGACGCCGACCGGGATGTCGAAATCGACCCGGTCGTACACCTCGTAGGGCTGTTTCTTGCGCAGATCCCATTCGACGCCCGAGCCGCGCAGCATCGCGCCGGTGAATCCCCAGTTCAGGGCCTGCTCCGGACTGACCACGCCGATACCGACGGTCCGCTGCTTCCAGATCCGGTTGTCGGTCAGCAGGGTCTCGTATTCGTCGCAGTAGCGCGGGAAGCGGTTGGTGAAATCCTCGAGGAAATCGAGCAGCGAACCGTGGCGGTTCTCGTTGAGCTGCCTGACCGTCTCGGCGTTCTTCCACTTCGACACCTGGTACTGCGGCATCTGGTCGGGCAGATCGCGATAGACGCCGCCCGGGCGATAGTAGGCCGCGTGCATGCGCGCACCGGACACCGCCTCGTAGGCGTCCATCAGGTCTTCGCGCTCGCGGAAGGTGTAGAGCACCATCGTCATCGCACCGATGTCGAGGGCATGGGTGCCGATGTTCAGCAGGTGGTTCAGGATCCGCGTGATCTCGTCGAACATCACGCGGATGTACTGACCCCGCAGCGGCACCTCGAGGCCGAGCAGACGCTCGATGGCCATGCAGTAGGCATGCTCGTTGCACATCATCGAGACGTAGTCGAGCCGGTCCATGTAGGGTACCGACTGCACCCAGGTGCGGGTCTCGGCGAGCTTCTCGGTGCCGCGGTGCAGCAGCCCGATGTGCGGATCGGCACGCTCGACCACCTCGCCGTCGAGCTCGAGCACGAGCCGCAGAACGCCGTGGGCCGAGGGGTGCTGAGGGCCGAAATTGATCGTGTAGTTGCGGATTTCAGCCATGGCCGACGTCCCCGTATGTGTCTTCGCGAACGATGCGCGGCGTGTTTTCGCGCGGCTCGATGGTCACCGGCTGGTAGATCACCCGCCCCTGGTCCGGGTCATAGCGCATCTCGACGTAGCCGGAGACCGGAAAATCCTTGCGGAAGGGGTGACCGACGAAACCGTAGTCGGTCAGGATACGGCGCAGATCCGGATGGCCGGAGAACATGATGCCGTACAGATCGAACGTCTCGCGCTCGAACCAGTTGGCCGAATGCCAGATGCCGCACAGCGAATCCAGCACCGGAAACTCGTCGTCGTCGGCAAAGGCCTTCAGCCGCAGCCGCCAGTTGTGGGCAACCGACAACAGGTGGGTCGCGGCCGCGAAGCGCTTGCCTTCCCACCCGGCATTGCCGTAGGCCGAATAGTCCAGCCCGGAAACGTCGATCAACTGCTCGAAGCCGAGTTCAGGGCGGTCGTGCAGCGTGCGCGCGACCTCGAGATAGTCGGCAGCGGCGACGGTGATCGTCAGCTCACCACGATCCGAGACCACCGACAGGAGTTTTTCGCCGAAAGTTTCGCCGAGCAGTTGAGAGAGTTTTTCTAGCTTCAGGCTCATAGTGCGGCGACCCCGTTAGCGTGCGATGGTGTTGGTCTTGCGGATCTTGTTCTGCAGCTGGATGATCCCGTAGAGCAGCGCCTCGGCCGTCGGCGGACACCCCGGCACATAGACGTCGACTGGCACGATACGGTCGCAACCGCGGACCACCGAATAGGAATAGTGGTA
>JAGRFY010000108.1 GCA_020445765.1 Rhodocyclaceae bacterium
GTCGGCGACAAGGCCTTCTGCACCGGCGGCAACACCGCCGAGTACTCCGCCTACTACTCCCGGCGGCCCAACGAGTATGGCGAATACATGGACCTGTTCAACGCCATGGTCGACGGCATCCTCAACTGCAAGAAGCCGACCATCTGCCGCGTGAACGGCATGCGGGTGGCCGGCGGCCAGGAAATCGGCATGGCCACCGACCTCACCGTGACCTCCGATCTGGCGATCTTCGGACAGGCCGGCCCGAAGCACGGCAGCGCCCCGGACGGCGGTTCGACCGACTTCCTGCCGTGGATGCTGAACATGGAGGACGCAATGTACAACTGCGTCTCCTGCGAGACCTGGAGCGCATACAAGATGCGCGCCAAGAACCTGGTCACCAAGGTCGTTCCGGTGCTGAAGAAGGAGGGCGAGTGGGTGAGGAACCCGCTGGTGCGCACCGATGCCTACGTCGACGACGGCGAACTGGTCTATGGCGAGCCGGTGGCGGCCGACCAGATCAAGGCCGCCAGGGAACTGATGGCCCAGTGCAGCACCGATTTTTCGCGCCTCGACGCGGCGGTGGACGAGCTGGTGTGGAAGTTCACCAACCTGTTCCCGCATTGCCTGATGAAGTCGATCGACGGCATCCGCGGCAAAAAGAAATTCTTCTGGGACCAGTTCAAGCTCGCCAACCGCCATTGGCTGGCCGCCAACATGAACCACGAAGCCTGGCTCGGATTCAACGCCTTCGATGCCAAGAAGACCACCGGCAGGGACGTCATCGATTTCGTGCGCTATCGCCAGCTGGTGGCCGAGGGCGCGCTGTTCGACGACGCCTTCGCCGAGCAGGTGCTGGCCAAGCCGCGCTGACCTTCCTCTCCCTTTCGGGGGCGCCTTGGCGCGACCATCGCACCCCCGTTTTTTACCGCGTTTGCGAGGCAGGAGCATGCAGCTCAAGGACAGAATCGCGCTCGTCACCGGCGGCGCCCAGGGCATCGGCGAAAGCGTAGCCCGCGCCTTTGTGCGCGAAGGCGCCCAAGTCGCGATCGTCGACCGCGACGGCGACGCCGCCGAACGGGCAGCGGCAACGATCGTCGCCAGTGGTGGCGCGGCGATCGGCATCGGCTGCGATGTCGCCGATCGCGAGCAGGTGCAGGCCGCCGTGGCGCGCACCGGCGCGCACTGGGGGGGCATCGACATCCTGGTCAACAACGCCGGCATCACCCGCACCGCGATGCTCGACCGGATGACGCCGGACGAGTGGCAGCAGGTGCTGGCGGTGCACCTGACCGGCAGTTTCAACTGCCTGCAGGCAGTGGCCGAAGGCATGATCGCGAGGCGACACGGGCGGATCATCTTCGTCACCTCGGCGGCCGGCGTGCTCGGCACCATCGGTCAGATCAACTACAGCGCCGCCAAGGCCGGCGTGCTCGGCATGACCAAGAGCGCGGCCAGGGAGCTGGCCCGCCACAACATCACCGCCAATGCGATCGCGCCGGGCGCGGCGACGCAGATGACCGAGACCATCCGCACCGACGAGCGCTTCAAGGACAAGTACCTCGACCGCATCCCGCTCGGTCGCTGGGCCGACGCGGACGAGATCGCGCCGGTCTTCGTGTTCTTCGCATCCGATGCTTCCGCCTATGTCACCGGCCAGGTGCTGGCTGCCGACGGCGGCATGACGATCTATTGAGGGCCCCATGGCACAGATCTATTCCTACGACGGTGTCATTCCGGCGATCGATCCGAGCGCGTTCGTGCATCCCAGCGCGGTGGTCATCGGCGACGTCATCATCGGTCCCGGCGTGTATGTCGCGCCGTGCGCCTCGCTGCGCGGGGATCTCGGACGGATCATCGTTCGTGCCGGCGCCAACATCCAGGACACGGTGGTGGTGCACGGCTTTCCGCGCACCGACACGGTGATCGGCGAACTCGGCCACATCGGCCACGGTGCCATCGTCCATGCCTGCACGCTGCACCGCAATGTGATGGTCGGCATGAATGCCGTGGTGATGGACAAGGCGGTGATCGGCGAATCGTCGATCGTCGCCGCCTCGGCCTTCGTGCCGGCCCAGACCGAGGTGCCCGCCCGCAGCCTGGTGGTCGGCGTTCCGGCGAAGGTCGTGCGCACGCTCAGCGACGAGGAAATCGCCTGGAAGGGCGAGGCCACGGCGACCTACCAGCAGCTTTGCGTAGCCTCGCGCCGCTCGATGGTGCCGTGCGTGCCGCTGACCTCGCCGGAAGCCGACCGGCGACGATGTCGCGAGCCGGAGGTGCTGCCCCTGTCCGAATTCAAGCGGCGCATCGGCGCCGAATAAGCGCCCAGCGCAGTGGAGGAGATCATGGTTCATCTGAGCAAGGTGCAGCGGGACGCTTCACCGCCCGATCTGGTCATTCCGAGGGAATACAACGCCGCCCACGACCTGATCCAGCGCAATCTGGAGGCCGGCCGGGGAGCGAAACTCGCCTATATCGACGATGCCGGCCGCTATACCTACGACGATCTGGCGGCGCGGGTCAATCGCTTCGCCAATGCCCTCGACGGGCTCGGAAACCATCGCGAGGAGCGGGTGCTGCTGTGCCTGCTCGACACCATCGATTTTCCGACCTGCTTCCTCGGCGCGATCAAGGCCGGCGTGGTGCCGGTACCGGTCAATACCCTGCTGACCGCGGCCGACTACCAGTACATGCTGACCGACAGCGGCGCCACCACGCTGGTGGTGTCGAAGCTGCTGTGGCCGCATTTCGCGGAAATCATTGGCGACGTCCCCAGCCTCAAGCATGTCGTGATTTCCGGTGGCACGGTCGACGGTCATCTGGGCCTCGATGCGATCATGGCGGCCGCTTCGGACAAGAAGCTGCCGGCCGATACGGTCGCCGACGAGCCCTGCTTCTGGCTCTATTCGTCGGGCTCGACCGGCAAGCCGAAAGGCACCGTCCATGTGCACTCGAGCCTGATCAATACCGCCGAGCTGTATGCCATCCCGACGCTGGCGCTGAGCGAGGACGATGTCGTCTTCTCGGCGGCCAAGCTGTTCTTCGCCTACGGTCTGGGCAATGGCCTGACCTTTCCGCTGGCGATCGGTGCGACCACGGTGCTGATGGCCGAGCGGCCGACAGCCGAGGCGGTGTTCCGGCGGCTGCGCAAACATCGGCCCGCGGTCTTCTATGGTGTGCCGACCCTGTACGGGATGATGCTGGCCCATCCCGACTGCCCGCGTCGCGACGAACTGCGCCTGCGCTGCTGCACGTCGGCCGGCGAAGCATTGCCCGACGAACTCGGCCGGCAATGGTCCGAGCGCTTCGGCGTGGACATCCTCGACGGCATCGGCTCGACCGAGATGCTGCACATCTTCATGAGCAACCGGGCCGGCGAAGTGCGCTACGGCTCGACCGGACGTCCGGTACCCGGCTATCGGGTCCGGATCGTCGATGAGAACGGCCTGCCGGTGGCCACCGGCGAGATCGGCACGCTCGAAGTCTCCGGACCCAGTTCGGCGATCGCCTACTGGAACAACCGGGCCAAGAGCCGGGACACCTTCCGCGGCGAGTGGACCCACACCGGCGACAAGTTCACCGAGTCCGAGGACGGCTATTTCGTCTATGCCGGGCGCGGCGACGACATGCTCAAGGTCGGGGGCATCTACGTCTCGCCGACCGAGGTCGAAGCGGCGTTGATGACCCACGACGACGTCCTCGAGGCCGCGGTCGTCGGCCGGGCGGACGACGGCGGCCTGATCAAGCCGGCCGCCTACGTCGTGCTGAAGGAAGGGCGCAAGCCGAACGAGGAGCGGGCAGAGGCGCTCAAGCGCCACGTCAAGGCCCGCCTGGCGCCCTACAAGTACCCGCGCTGGGTCGAATTCATGCCGAGCCTGCCGCGCACGGCAACCGGCAAGCTGCAGCGCTTCAAGTTGCGCTGAACCGCGCATCAATCGAAGTACGAACACACAAGAAAAGGGAAGGAGACGATGATGAACAGATTGAGCTGGACGATCGCCGTGGGGCTTCTCGGCGCGGCCATGGCCGCCGATGCGGCCGAAGAAGTGAAGGTTGGTCT
>JAGRFY010000109.1 GCA_020445765.1 Rhodocyclaceae bacterium
ACCACCGTATCGACGCCTCCCAACCCTACGGCGAAACGGCGAAACCGCGCAGATGAAGCTCGAAGTGCCCGCGACAGCACAACCGGCAGTCGGCCCGAAACGGTCGCCGTGGCCTTTTCTCGGCATGGCCTCCGGCTACTTCGTCGCCGGCCTGCTGGGCCTCATGGTGTCGTTGCCACAAGGTTTTGCAAGCCCGCTGTTCCCGGCTGCCGGGCTGGCGCTCGGGCTCGTCCTGCAATACGGTGCGGCGCGGGCCGTGCCGGCGATCTGGCTGGGCGCCCTGTCGATGTACCTGGTGGCTGCTTCGCGACATGACGGGCCGGCATGGGAAGCGGTGTTGAGCTCGCTCGCGCTGGCTTGCGGCAGCGCTCTCCAGGCTGCCGTGGCGGCGCGGCTGGTGACGGCTTCGCTGGGCGAGCGCTGGCGCTCGCTGGAACAGGAGAGCGACACCTTCAGGTTGCTGCTGACCGGGGGCTTGATCGGCTGCCTGGTGTCGGCCAGTTGGGGGATCGCGGTACTTACGCTCAGCGGCGCGCTGCCGGCGGGCGAGGCCGGCTTCGAATGGTGGAACTGGTACGTCGGCGACGTGCTCGGAGTCTTTCTCGTCACGCCGCTGCTGATTCTGTATTTTGCACGTAACCGCCCCGACGGCGTCGGACGCTTGCGCAGCACCGCGCTGGCCAGCGGCATCCTGCTGGCGCTGGCCGCGCTGGCCTTTGCAACCAGCATGCACTGGGAGCGTCAGCGACAGCGCCAGCGCGTCGCCGAGCATGGCGAGGCGCTGAGCCGCCAGCTCGATACCCGCATGCGAGCCCTCGAGAATGGCCTGAGGACGCTGACCCGATCGCTGGAACTCGATCCCGGGGTTTCGCTGACCCATTTCGACCGGCTCGGCTCCGACCTGCTCGAGACCAATCCGGACGTCCGCGCGCTGATGTTCGGATGGGCGCTCGACGACAGCCGCCGGGCCACCTTCGAGAACCGCATGGCGGCGGTCTATGATCAGCACGGCTTCCGCTTGCGCGCGGTCGATCCCCGTGCCGGTCTGGTCGTCGCGCCGCACGGCGCCCGCTACGTGGCGGTCAGCCACCTGCTGCCGCGACAAAGCCGGCGTGGCTGGCTCGGCCTGGACCTGCTCTCCCTGCCGGCTGCGGCGACGGCACTCGAACGAGCCCGCAGCAAGGGCGAATGGGCGCTGACCGCGCCGCTGGTGCTGGATATGGCAGGGATGCCGGTCGATTGCCTGCTGGCGGCATATCCGGTGCGCAGCATGAGCGCGCCGGGCAAGACCATCGGCTACGCGCTGGCCGTCGTGCAGGTGCCGCAGACGGTTGCCCGCGAACGGGCGGTACTGCCCGCCAACGGCTTGGCATTCCGGATCGTCGACGTCGGTGCGCCCGAACACACGCTGTATCGCGATGAAGGCGCGGGCGTCGGCGGCAGCGGGCTGGAATGGCGGGCAACGCAGGCACTGGGCGGTCGCCACTGGCAGATTTCCGCCGAACCGTCCCGTGCCGACATCCAGGCCAGCCGTCAATGGACGAGCTGGGCGATCGGTGCGATCGGCATCGTGCTGGTGGCGATGTCGCAGGTGCTGTGGCTGGGTGCGTCCGGTCGCGCAGCCCAGGTGCGGCGACGCGTCGCCGAGCAGACCCGGGAGATCATCGCCACCCGCGCCCGGCTGGAGCGCAGCGAGGAACGCTACCGCACGCTGTTCGAGCACGCCAGCTCACCGATGCTGCTGCTCGATCCCCTCACCGGCGGCCAGCTGGTCGACGTCAATCGGGCAGCCGCCGAATTCTACGGTTACGACATCGCGACCATGCGGCGCATGCGCGTTCGCGAACTCAACGCACTTCGCGACGAAGAGGCCGAGAACGCGCTGCGCATGTTCGTCTGCGGCCAACGGCAGGTGCTGAGCGCCCGCCATCTGCTCGCCGGTGGCGAGTTGCGCGATGTCGAAGTGTGCTCGGGTCCGATGCACATCGACGGCCGCGACCTGGTGCTGTGGATCGTCACTGACGTCACCGACCGACGTCGTCTCGAACAGGCGCGGCGCCGGCAGGTGGCCGGATTGACCGTGCTCAACGCGCTCGATGGCATCGACGGCGATACCCTGGCCGAGCGACTGGCCCAGGGCATCGACGTGGCCGGCACCTGGCTGCGGATGCCGCACGGCGGGCTGGTCTCGCACGGCGACCGGGTCGAAGTGGTCGCCGGTTTCTCGGAACTGGCGGCGGTCGCCGGAACGAGCCGACGCGAGCGAATACTGGCCGACATCGCGGTTCCGGTCGGCGTCGGCGGGCAGCGCTACGGTACGCTGGCGTTCTGGTCGCCGCAGCGATATCACCGCGAACTTGACGAGAACGATCGCGAGTTCGTCAATTTCCTGTCGCGCTGGTGTACCCATCAGATCGAGCGTGAGCACGCCGATCGCGAGATATCCCGGCAGGGCGAACTGCTGGTCGGCGCGATGGAGGCACTGGACGAAGCCTTCGTGATCTTCGATCACGACGACCGGCTGGTATTCTGCAACGACAAGTACCGGGAAATGCATACTCGGATGGAGCCGGTCATTCGCCTCGGCGCCGAATTCGAGACGCTGCTGCGCTATGGCGCAGCGCATGGCCAGTTCCCGGATGCCATCGGGCGCGAAGAGCAATGGGTCCGGCGCCGGCTCGAGGAACATGCGAAGCAGAGTTCGGTCCTGCTGCAGGCGCTCGATGGCGGGCGCTGGGTGCAGGTTCGCGAGCGCCGGGCCGCCGGCGGCTTCACCATCGGCTTCCGCATGGACGTCACCGAACTGATCCACGCGCGCCAGGACGCCGAGGCGGCGAACCAGGCGAAGAGCCGCTTCCTGGCGACCATGTCGCACGAAATCCGGACGCCGATGAACGGTATTCTCGGCATGGCCGAACTGCTGCTCGACAGTGACCTCGACGACGACGAGCGTCGTGAGTTCGCCGACGCCATCCTGGGATCGGGGCGTGCCCTGCTCAACCTGCTCAACGATGTGCTGGATCTGTCGCGTATCGAAGCCGATCGCATGCAACTGGTGGCCGAGCCGTTCTCGCCGCTTCAGCTCATGAGCGAATGCGCCGCGCTGTTCCGCAGCCTGGCCAGGCAGAAGGGCATCGAGGTCGAGTGTGGCTGGCAGGGCGACGACTGTCGCCTGCTGGCCGACGGCGGCCGGGTTCGCCAGATGCTCGGCAATCTGGTCAGCAACGCCGTCAAGTTCACCGACCATGGGCAGATTCGCATCGATGGCAGGCTTTGTCCGGCGGCGCAGGGCGGCACCCGGCTGCGCTTCGAAGTGCTCGATTCGGGCATCGGTGTACCCGAGGACAAGCGTGCACTCCTGTTTGCACCGTTCACCCAGATCGACGACAGCAACACGCGCCGCTTCGGCGGATCCGGGCTGGGCCTGTCGATCGTCAAGCGCATCGCCGGGATCATGGGCGGCGACGCGGGCTTCGCGCCACGGCCGGAAGGCGGCTCGTGCTTCTGGTTCGAATTGCAGGTGGTGCGAGGTGTGGCCCTCGACGATATGGCGGCGCAAGGAGCGGACGGCGCCGCCGTCGAACGCGCGTCGCTGCCGCCGGTGGCCGAGGTGGCCGGCCGCATCCTGGTGGCCGACGACAACGAGACCAACGCCCGTCTCACCGGACGCGTGCTGCGCGGGCGCGGCTTCGTCGTCGAGTTCGCCGCGGATGGCCGTCAGGCCGTCGACATGGCACTGTCGGGCGCGCCCGACCTGGTGCTGATGGACTGCCAGATGCCGGAGATGGACGGATTCGAGGCCAGCCGGGCGATCCGTGCCGCCGAGCGTCGGAACGGCCGCGCCAGGGTGCCGATCGTCGCGTTGACCGCGGCGGCCTTCGAGGACGACCGCCAACGCTGCCTCGATGCCGGCATGGACGATCATCTGGTGCGGCCGGTCGGGCGCGAGGCACTACTCGTGGTGGTCGACCGCTGGCTCGCGCAGGGTTCCGCCCGCGGCTGACCGGCCCGGCGCGATGTCAGCGGCAATCGCAGATTGTTGGCAGCCTGTCGGACTCTCGTTATAGTGGCCTCCCGGAGCGGACCGGAAATGGCGACGGTCGATATGGGAGAGAATCGCGCGGTCGTCGGCGCCCGTTCCGTATTCACGGACAATCAAAGAGGGAGAATCATGAGCAAGATTGCCTACGTCACGGGTGGCATGGGTGGTATCGGCACGGCGATTTGCCAGCGCCTGGCCAAGGACGGATTCAAGGTCGTCGCCGGTTGCGGCCCGAATTCGCCGCGCAAGGACAAGTGGCTCGCCGACCAGAAGGAACTCGGCTACGACTTCGTCGCATCCGAGGGCAACGTTTCCGACTGGGACAGCACCAAGGCGGCGTTCGACAAGGTCAGGGCCGAGGTCGGCGAGGTCGACGTGCTGGTCAACAATGCCGGCATCACCAAGGACGGCCAGTTCCGCAAGATGACGCCGGAGCAGTGGCACGCGGTCATCGACACCAACCTGAATTCGCTGTTCTACGTCACCAAGCAGGTCATCGACGGCATGGCCGACCGCGGCTGGGGCCGGATCATCAACATCTCGTCGATGAACGGCCAGAAGGGCCAGTTTGGCCAGACCAACTATTCGACCGCGAAGGCCGGCATGCACGGCTTCACGATGTCGCTGGCGCAGGAAGTGGCGGGCAAGGGCGTCACCGTCAACACCGTGTCGCCCGGCTACGTCGGTACCGACATGGTGCGGGCGATCCGCGAAGACGTGCTCGCCAAGATCGTCGGCACGATTCCGGTCAAGCGCCTCGGCGAACCGGAAGAGATCGCCTCGATGGTCGGCTGGCTGGCCTCCGACGAGGCCGGCTTCGCCACTGGCGCCGATTTCTCGCTGAACGGCGGTAACCACATGGGCTGACCGGCGCAACCGGCAGCGACGGGGGGTCGGCGCCAGCCGGCCCCTTTTTCATGGCCGTGACCGGGGCCGGCGCCGCCTCAGCCGAGGCGGGCGAGCAGCGCCTCGGTGCCTGGATAGTCGGCGGCGCCGAGCATCGTCTTGCGCGCGCAGCGGCTCCACGACTCGCCGGTCGGCAGAATCGCCACGAAGTCGTCGCGGTCCTCGATCCAGGTGCCGCCCAATCCGGTGACGCCCCGGGCGAACAGGGCGTCGGGCAGGCAGCCCGCGCTGGGCCCGATCATCACGAAGCGCCGGCTGCCGGCGCAGTGGGCGAGCACGTCGTCGAGGGTGTCGTTGAGCAGGATCGTCGATGTCGACAACACCTTGTCGCAGGCCTGCAGCCGGGTGGCGTCGAGCGTGATCTCGAAGCCCTGCTGTGGCCCGACGAGATCGGCCCGCAGCTCGATCACGGTAAGTCGGGCACCGCTGTCGACGATGCGGCCGGCGAGCGGCGCGAAGTAGCCGATCATGCCGATGTGCTCGCCGGTCTGCGGCTGCAGGCCACCGATCGAATCGGTGCTGTCCGGCGGCGCGTACGTGGCCCGATCGAAGAAATGGCGGGTGATCGCGTTGGCCGCGGCGAAGCCCAGGGTGCGCTGCAGGTCGTGCCCGCCGACGTAGCCGCGTGCCACCGCGAGCGCGTCCGCGCCTTCGAGGCCGAGCGTTCGATGCGCCTCGGTCAGGCGTTCGAGGGTGTCGCCGAGCATGACGTAAGACAGGCCGAGGGAGCCGTCCTCCAGCTCGAGGGCGCAGAACTCGCCCCACTTCCTGACGCCGTCCGACAACGGCGGCAAATGCAGCGTACGGACCGCGGGCAGCGACAGGCGTGTGCCGATCCGCTCGAGCTGTTGCAGGTAGTCCATTGCAAATGTCATTGCCTACTCCATGGTCGTCGGGCGCGCGACGTGTACCGCATCGCTCAGTTCGGCGATCGCCGCCGAGCGCTCGGCGTCCGGTTCGAAACGGCTGCCGATGGCGCTCCAGCCAGGGTGGATGCGCGCCTCGGCCAGGGCCGCCGGCAGCGAGCCTTCGCGCCACGACGATTCGTCGGCGGGCGGCAGGCGGACGCGCTCGATGGCAGCATGGCCGCGACGCTCCAGGGCTTCGAGCAGGCGCTGGCCACGCAGTGCCAGCAGGCGCACGATGGCGTCGTCCACGGTGAGTTGGCGAAAGCCGCGCAGTTTGCCGCCGAGGCGCTCGCCGTAATGGCTGACCGTCTGCCACAGGCCGCCTGCGATCGCCCCGAGCGCTGCGGCGGCGCCCAGGGTCAGGCCCCCGGTCACCAGATCGATGCCCATGCCGGCGGCGGCGCCGGCGGCGGCACCGGTACCGACCCGCAGCCCAGCGTCGCGCAGTGCCTCGGCGCTGAACAGGTCGTCGTCCCAGCGGCCGGCGAGTTCGGGCAAGGCCTCGTCCGGCCCCTGGTCGCGATCGAAGCCGTAGAGTTCGAGCAGCGACAACACCAGGGACCGCTCGCGTGCGCGTACCTGGGCGCGCAATTGGTCGAGCGTCGCTCGTGCCAGCGCCTCGTCGGTCAGCGTGATGCGCAGGGCGGCGACGTCGACCAGCAGTTCGGCGATCATCCGTCGACCCGCCTCGAAGCGGGCGAGCGCTTCCGCCGCACGCGACTCCGTCAGCCGCGTCAGCGTTTGTCGGTGGGCTTCGATCAGCGTGCCGAGGGCGGTGAACAGGCGTCGCTCGCCGTCGATCGCCGGCGCCACGCTGTCGAACGCCACCACCGCGTGCAGCCCCAACCGGGCGAGCATCTCGCGCCACTCCAGCTCGCGATGACCGGGGGTCGCGACGAAGTTGAGCACCGGCAGCAACGGACGCGCGCAGCGCGCCAGGATCGCCAGCTCCTCGCGGAACTTGGCGAGCACCGGGTCGCGTGCATCGATCACGTAGAGTCCGGCGTCGGATGCCCGCATCTGCCGCAGCACCTTTGCTTCCTGCTCGAAGCGGCCCTGGGCCTGCGGGCTCGCGAGAAAGCGCTCGACCAGTTCCGGTCCGTCCGGCTTGCCGTCACCGGCGAGTTCGTCGAACAGGTCGGCCAGGCCGAGCGCGTCCTCCATGCCCGGCGTGTCGAACAGCTGCAGCACCGCTTCGCCGTCGGCCATCAGCTCGACCGCCTCGACGTGGCGCGTCGTCGCCGGCCGCTCGGAAACCTCGCCGAAGCCTGCGTCCCGGGTCAATGTCCTCAGCAACGAGGTCTTGCCGGCATTGGTGTGCCCGACCACCGCCAGCCTTGGCATCTCACTCATCGGCATGCTCCAGCCATAGCATCGCCGCAGTCTCGTCGGTCACGATCAGCGATGGCGCCAGCCCGGAATCGGCGAGACCCTCCCGCCAGTGGTCGAGGTGGGCGCCGCGGGTGCCGGCCGGGCTGGTCAGCCACGCCGCGGTCGATGTCGCGTGGGCCGCGAGCTGGGCGAGCAGGGCGTAGCTGCCCCGGTCCGGACTCAGGCGCGCGTCGAACGCCACCAGCAGCCGTCGCGGCGGATTCTCGGCGAGGGCCTGCAGCGTGCGCTTGCGGTCGGCCCGGCTCTCGACCCGTTCGAGCATCTTGAGCGGCACCCGGGCGTGCGGTGGCCATGGCAGATCCGGCCCCAGCTCGACCGCGACCAGCGCGCCGCCGGCGCTGGCCTCGAGCCGCGGCGCCGGCGGCAGATGCGCATGGCCCACGTCCGCCGGCGCCGGGTCGGCGACGCGCGCACCGCCGTGTTCGGGCACCAGGCGGCGGCGCAGCAGCAGGTTGTCGGGCAGGGCCATGTCGAGCGACAGTCGCTCGCCGGCCGACTGCCAGCGCCGCTGGCACCACAGCCACAGCAGCGCCCGGGGCACCAGCCCGTAGACGGTGACGCAGGCCATCAGCCAGCCGGCCCAGGCCGCGCGCGCGGCGTCGGGTTGAAGGCCGGCCAGGGTGCTGGTGTCGGGCGCGCCGACACCCAGCAGTCGAGGCAGGCCGTCGATGGCGGCGATCAGCGACGCCAGGGTGTCGGCGGAGAGGATCGTGGTTTCCCAGACGAAGCCGTAGCGACGCAGCGAGAACAGCGTCAGCAGGGTCAGCAGGGCGCTCGCCAGCAGCAGCGTCCACAGGCCGTGGCTGATCATGCCGAACAGCCAACGCGCCAGACCGTCACGGGCCAGCAGGCGGGCGAGCGCCCGCCCCATTTCGGGTACCCTCCGTGCCGTCGGTACCCGGCGCACCAGGCGCAGCCACAGGCGTCCCAGGGCGGCGCCCGGTTCGCCCGCCGGCAGCAGGCTGGCGCCGAGCCACAGCAGCAGGCTGAGGGCATGCATGCCGAGCAGTCCGAGCAGTGCCCATACCAGGTTGACCGGGCGGCTGCCGTCGCCGATCGCGGCCAGGGCCAAGCCCGCGCCGGCACTGATGGCCAGTGCCGCCAGCAGCAGTGCGGTCAGTCGTGCGTTGCCATGCCACTGGGCGAGCGCCTGGCGCCAGCCGAGCCGCTCGGCGAGGGCTTCCGCACGCGTCAGCGCGCGGGTTTCGAAATCCTCTGTCGAGGCCTGCAGGGCGGGCAGCAGATCGGCGTCGTCGAGGCGATCGCCGTCCGCCTCGCGCAGGCGTACGGCTTCGGCCAGCCAATGGGCGTCGAAGCGGGACGCGGCCACGGCTCAGCGTTCGACCGGAATCGGCTGGGCGCGGTCGACGGCGACTGCGGTGACGCTGTTCTCGGGATTGCCGTCGATCAGCTTGTCGGAGTAGGTGAGGTAGACCAGCACGTTGCGCTTGCTGTCGACCAGGCGCACCACCTGCAGTCGCTTGAACAGGATCGACATGCGCTGCGAGAACACTTCTTCCTTCCTCGGCAGCGGCGCGGAGACCTCGATCGGGCCGACCTGACGGCAGGCGATCGATGCTTCGGCCCTGTCCTCGGCGAGGCCGAAGCTGCCCTTGAGACCGCCGGTGCGGGCGCGGGACACGTAGCAGGTGACGCCTCCGACCCGCGGATCGTCATAGGCTTCGACGACGACCTTGTGGTTGGCGCCGATCAGCTTCCATGCGGTGGTGACTTCGCCCAGGGTCTCGGCGCGGGCCGCCGGCGACAGGCTGGTGATCGAGAATGCGAGCGCGGCGATCGCCGCGCGCGGTGTGGTGACGGGCATGACGGCCTCCGACGAATCCTTCAGCCCGTCTTATACAACATGCGCGCGCCGGAGCGCGCCGCAGTCAGCTGCCGAAGCCGAGCCGCAGACGGCCGCCGAGGGCGCGCAGCCGGCTGGCGAGCGAGCGCGTCAGCGAACTTTCTCCGGCCGGTGCGGCCGCGACCCGCTGGCGCTGGGCGAGCTTGGGATCGGCCAGCATCCGGCGGTGATGCATCATCGCCGCGCGGATCGCCAGATCGAGCGCGCCGCGCTTGATCGGCTTGAACGACAGGCGGCAGACCTGTGCCTGGTTGATCAGCTTCATCACGGCGTCGGCGTCGGCCTGACTGGTCAGCATCACCGTCATCACCTGCGGATGCTGCTGCTTCAGGATGCGCAGCAGATCGAGCGTGTTCTCGCCGCCGACGCGGGTGTCGGTGACGACCACGCCCACCTGATGCTGCTCGAGCACATCCAGCGCCTGGTCGATGCGGCTGGCCTGATGCACGGCGAAGCTGGTGCCGAAATGCTCCTGGAACCAGCCGCTGTGGGCGAGATCCTCGTCGAGCACGAGAATGCCGCCCATCGGGCCGGCCTCGACCTGCTCAGGCTCCTCCTCGGCCAGCTGCGGCGAGGCCGCGGTATCTCGGGCGGCCGCCGCGGCGTCCTTGACGATGGCGCGGATCTCCTCCTTGTTCCAGGGCTTGCTGACGAAGCGGAAGATCTCGCCTTCGTTGATCGAGCCGACCATCGCCGCGAGGTCCGAGTAGCCGGTCAGCAGGATGCGCATCGTGCCCGGCGACAGGCGCCGGACCTTCGCCAGCAGCTCGGTGCCGGTCATGCCCGGCATGCGCTGGTCGCTGACGATGACATCGACCTTGCGCGACTGGATGATGTCCAGCGCGGCAGCGCCCGAGGTCGCCGAGTACACCTCGTAGTCGGCGCGGAACATGATCTTCAGCAGATTGACGATCTGGGCCTCGTCATCGACGAACAGCACCGTGGGCTTTTCATTGGCGGACATGGTGTTCTCCTTCTCTTGCGTCCGTCATGCCGCGAGCAGCATGTCATCGTCGTCCGCGAACACGGATGCGTCTTCGTCATCGACGGGAGGTTTGATCGGCAGTTCGATCGTGAATACCGTGCCGACGTCGGCTTCGGTGTCCACTTCGATGTGCCCCGCGTGCTGCTGGATGATCTTGTAGGAGATCGACAGGCCCATGCCGGTGCCCTTGCCGACGTCCTTGGTGGTGAAGAACGGATCGAAGATCTTCGGCAGCACGTCGGCCGGGATGCCGCCACCGTTGTCCTGGATCTCGATGCGGACACGGTCGTCGCCGGCGCGCGAGGTGCGCAGCGTCAGCATACCGTCGCGTTCGTCCGGGATCGCCTGTGCGGCGTTGCTGATGATGTTCAGGAACACCTGGTTGATCTGCGACGGCGAGCACGAGATCAGCGGCACTTCGTCGAACTCCTTCTCGATCGTGACCTTGTTCTTCAGCAGGTTCTTGGCCAGCAGCAGCGTGCTCTCGAGACCCTCGCGGACGTCGAATTCGCTGACCTTGGCCCGGTCGAGGCGGCTGAAGTTCTTCAGGTTGACGACGATCTCGCTGATTTGGGTGATGCCGCCGGAACTCGATTCCAGCAGCGCGTCCATCTCTTCGAGCACCGTGTCGTGGGCGGTCTTCTTCGCCAGTGCCTCGAGCTGCATGAACTCCTCGCGGATCGCGGTCTTGTCGGCCTGCTCCCGCATCAGGCGGGTGAAGCGCAGGCAACTGCCCAGCAGCGCCGTGAGTCCGTCGATCTGCTCGTGCATGACGTCGACGGTGCCCTTGACGTAGGCCAGCGGCGTGTTGATCTCGTGGGCGATGCCGGCAACCATCTGGCCGAGCGCCGACATCTTCTCGGACTGCACCATGTAGACCTGGGACTCCTTGAGTTCGGCGTGGGCCTTCTGCAGCGAGACGTTGCTCCGGCGCAGCAGGCGGAAGCTGCGGATCAGGCGCGAGGCCAGCCAGGCCATCGCCAGCAGCAGCAGCACCGAATAGGCGATCAGCCACTGTCGCGCCTGTTGCTGCGCGAGCAGCGCCTGGTTGTGCTGGGCCGCGACCGCATCGGTCAGCGCATCGATGCGCGCTGCGGTCGGCACCGTCGCCAGTTCGCCGAGGATGCGGTCGCCGGCGTCCTGCTGGCGCAGCACCGTCTCGACGTGCGAAGCGAACAGTTCGAGCCGTTCGGCGAGGTCGGCCGGCAGCGCCGCCGGCAGCGCGCGCAGTTCGAGCAGCCGGCTCTCGATCAGTTCCCGCCGGCTCTGCTCGGGCGCCAGGATGTAGCTCAGCGAACGATTGACCAGATCACCGAGCAGCGGATTGATCTGTCCGGCCGACATCGCGCCGCTCGCGATGATGCCGTCGGCGAGTTCCTGGGCGGCGGTCGGCAGGTAGCGCGACGAGTTGCGCAGGATTGCGTTCTGCGACTTGAAATGCTCGACCGCGTCGACCTTTTGCCGGATCGCCTCGCGGTAGCCGGCCAGCGCCTGCGCGACAGCCGTGCCGCCGTCGCGGTCGAGCAGGGCGGCGCTCTGCGTGTCGATGCGTGATTCGAGTTCGGCCAGCCGTGCCAGCGGCCGTGCGACAGCGTCGTAGTTCTCGCTGAAGCCGGTTTTCGAGCGCAGCACTTCGGTGTTCCATTCGGCGTCGAGCTGCTTCATCTCGCGCAGGGTGGCGACGATGCGGTTGTGGGCGTCGAGATCGACGCTGCGGGTCATCGCGACCAGCACGATCAGCACCGCGATCAGGCTGGCGGCGGCGGCAAAG
>JAGRFY010000110.1 GCA_020445765.1 Rhodocyclaceae bacterium
CGCCTTGCAGCGCCCACATCAGCACGGACACGCCGGTCAGCACGACGCCGGTGAGCAGGCTGCCGAACAGCAGCAACAGCCAGGCGAGTCGTCGCACCAGGCGCTGCCGGTATGCGCGCAGCTCGTGCCGCGCCAGCGCCGAGTAGCCACCGATGTGCTCGGCGAGCAAGCCGGGATCACGCAGCACCAGCCGGATCAGCGGAGAGATCATTGTGGGCGAGGGCGTCGTGGTCGCCGGTGGCTCAGCGGCGCGACACCAGGCCGGCGGCGATGGCGATCAGTGCGCCGGTCGCGGTTGCGATCATCAAGGCCTTGAGCGGCTGCTCCTGGACGTAGTCGGCGGTGCGCTGGACCAGCCGGTTGGCCGAATCCTCGGCCCGTCGGATGCCCTGATGGACGGCTTCCTCGACATCGCCGGCCCGCGCTCGTGCGAGGTGCTCGGCGTGCTGCGCGCTCTCGCGCACCGCGTCTGCACCATGGCGGACGAACTCGCGGGACGCTCGGCGCACGTCGCCGAGCGATTCCTTTGCCCGGTCGATGGCCGCTTCTTCGATACGGCCGGCCTCGGAAATCTGGCCGCTGGTGGACATGCTGTCGGTAGTCATTTGGCTTCTCCATTCGGTGTCTCGGGATTTCGTCGGGGGCATCGAACGCGTCTCCGACGTCCATTCCATCCTAGGCGCGGGCCGCTGGCAGACGCGTGGGAGCGTTCGACGGCGCCGTGTGGGACGAACCAGCGTCGTCGAGTAGGAGGTGTCCGACGCCGCCCGATGCGGCGTTGTCGACGACGCCGTTGCGTCGACGCACCAGCCGTCGAAACGCGATGGTGCGCCGCACAAAATGAGTCTAGAATGAATCCGTACGCCACCGCATGTGGCGCCGTTTCCTGGAGTTCGCTTGCCCGAATTCATTGCAACCCGCCTCAGCCTGGATCTGGTCGCAGCCGGCGAGCGGCCGTGCGCGCTGACGGATTTCGACCTGACGCTGTCCGACGGCGAATCCCTGGCGATCGTCGGCACCGAGCCCTGGCTCGCCTCTGCCCTGATGCATGCGCTCGCCGGCCAGGTGCCGTCGGACAGTGGTGGACTACTCGTCGAAGGCCGGGAGCTGGCGGCCGGTGATCCACGGCTCGCGGTGATCGGTGCGCGGCCGGACGGATTCGTCCTGCGGCGCGTCACCGGCTATCTGGGGCGCATAGCGGCGGCCACCGTGGGTCGGCACCTGGCGCCCAAGGGGCTCGACGACTGGGCGCGCCACTGCCTGCACCTGGCGGGTGCGGACGACATTGCCGAGAAGCGACTGCGTGGGCTGAGCGCGGCGTCGGCGGCACGTGTGCAGCTGGCCCGCGCGATCGCTTGCGGCGCGTCCCTGCTGTTCTTCGATCGCGTCTTCGACGAACTCGACGAGGTCGCCTGCCGCCAGTCGATCGACCTGATGCTCGAACTGCAGAATCGCCTGTCCTGCAGCATGGTGTTCGCGACCGACGACGTCGAGCAGGCGGTGCTGTTCGCCGATCGCGTGCTGTGCGTCGAGCGGCGGGGGCGCGAACTGGCGTGGCAGGCGGTCGAGGTCGACCTGCTGCGACCGCGCGCGCGGCTCGACCTGCAGCGCGGCGACGCCACTCACGAAGTGCTGACCCGCCTGCGGCGGCAACTGGGCCATGTGGACGAGCCCGAAACGCGCGCTGATGACGACGGCGCTGGGGCCCGGGCCCCCGACACCCAGTCGGTGATCCAGCTCGCCGACTGGGTGTCGACGCAGCCCCAGCGCACCGGCAAGCGACTGGAGAAGACAGAACTCGCGCTCGGTTTCGTGCCCCTGGTCGACTGCGCACCACTCGCGATTGCGCTCGAAGAGGGTTTCTTCGAGGCGGCCGGGCTGAGCGTGCGTCTGTCGCGGGAATCGTCCTGGAGCAACGTCAGCGACAAGGTCGCGCTGGGCCTGCTCGACGGCGCCCAGATGTTGTCGGCGCAACCGCTTGCGTCGGCGATGACGCCGAACGCGGCGCCGATCGTGACGGCGCTGGCGCTCGGTCGCAACGGCAATGCCGTCACGGTGTCGAACGAACTCTACGAGCGCTTGGTCGGCGACGACGAGGCGGCGCCCGCGCCCGACGCTCTGCAACTCGCCCGCGCGCTCGCCGACGAGGTCGAGCGGCGTCGGCGCGGCAAGCGCAGGCAGATCGCGCTCGCCGTGGTCTCGCCTTATTCGACGCACAATTATCTGCTGCGCTACTGGCTCGCCTGCGGCGGTGTCGATCCGGATCGGGACGTGCGCATGCTGATCGTGCCGCCACAGCAGATGGTCGGCTACCTCGGGGCCGGCATGATCGACGGTTTCTGCGCCGGCGAGCCCTGGAACAGCGTCGCCGAGGCGGACGGGCTGGGCCGTGCGCTGGTGGCCACGCGACAGATCTGGCGCAACCATCCGGAGAAGGTGCTGGGGGTCACGCGGGCGTGGGCCGAGGCCCATCCGAACAGCCATCGCGCGTTGCTGCGCGCGCTGATGGATGCCTGCTGGTGGCTCGACAAGGCCGACAATCGCGCGGCCGCGTGTGAGATCCTGGCCCGTGGCCGCTACGTCAATGTCGAGGCGGAGCTGTTGCTGGGCTCGCTCGGCGAGGTGCCGGGCAGCGGGCGGGCAGGGCAGCTATTCCACGCGGGCGCAGCGAACTTCCCGTGGCATTCGCACGCGGCCTGGCTGTTGAGCCAGATGGTGCGCTGGGGCCAGTGCCATCTGCCCGAGGATGTCCGCAAGCTGTGTACCGCCTGCTATCGCACGGATCTCTATCTGGAGGCTGCGGCCTTCGGCGACGCCCAGCCGGAGCGGGCATGGAAGGCCGAGGGCAGCCACCCTGACGACTGGGAAATGGACGGCCGCGAGCGCCCGGTGGCGCTCGGGCCCGATCTGTTCATGGACGGTCGCATCCTGGCCGACTGGGATCTCGCCGCCTACCTTGCCGAGGACAGCATCCCGGCGGGCCGGCCGGCGGTGACCGCCGACCACGCCGCCTGAGCGTGGCCACGCCACTCGGCGCAAGACTTGTTGCATTTTTCGCCGCACCCGCCGTCGGTGCGGCTGTCACAATCGAAGAGTTCGGGCCGTGCCGGTGGGCACGCGCGCGAGAACATCGATCGGAGTTCGGACATGTTGTGTAGACGCATTGGTCGTCCACCACGAGCAGCTGCCGCGATCGTACTGATGGCCCTGCTCATCGGCAGCGGGGCGCCGGCCATGGCCAGCGACGGCCTCGCCGACGGCGCCCGCGCAACCGGTCGGGCGATCGGCCATGCGGTGCGCGAGATCGCCGATGGCGCCGGTGAGATCGGCGGGCAGATCGGTCGCGATGCCGCCCGCTTCGGCAAAGCGGTGGGCCACGCTGCGGCCGATGCCGGACGGGCCATCGGCCGTGCCGCCCGCGAGGGTGGTCAGGCCTTCAGTCAGGCGATGCGCGACGACGACCGCGTCGAGCGATTCTGAGCCTGCGTGGCGCCCGTTGCGGCGGCGCACGAAAAAATTTGACGCAGCCGCGATCCTCCGTATAATGCGCGACTTCGCAGGCGCGTAGCTCAGCTGGTTAGAGCACCACCTTGACATGGTGGGGGTCGTTGGTTCGAGTCCAATCGCGCCTACCAGACAGTACGGAAGCATCATGGCTCATCGAACTACCACCGAGTGCTGAATCCCAGGCAGATCGAGTCCACCCCCTGATGTTTCCGGTTCGAAAAAAGTGCGGCTCGTCCGCACTTTTTTTTCGTCCGACGCGAGATTGAACATGCCCCAGATCACGCTTCCCGATGGATCCGTTCGCAGCTTCGAGCAGCCGGTTACGGTGGCCGACGTGGCCGCCGAGATCGGTACCGGGCTGGCCAAGGCCGCGCTTGCGGGCGAGGTCGACGGCCGGCTGGTGGATACCTCCCACGTGATCGACGGCGATGCCCGCCTGGCGATCGTCACCGACAAGGACGCGGCCGGGCTCGACCTGATCCGTCACTCCACCGCCCACCTGCTGGCCTATGCCGTCAAGGAGCTGTTTCCGGACGCCCAGGTGACGATCGGGCCGGTGATCGAGAACGGCTTCTACTACGACTTCGCCTACAAGCGGCCGTTCACGCCGGAGGATCTGGCCAAGATCGAGAAGCGGATGAAGGAGCTGGCGAAGCAGGATATCCCGGTCGCGCGCGAGGTCTGGCCGCGGGACAAGGCGGTCGAATTCTTCAAGTCGATCGGCGAGCACTACAAGGCCGAGATCATCGCGTCGATTCCGTCGGACGAAGACGTCTCGCTGTACCGCGAGGGCGACTTCATCGACCTGTGCCGCGGCCCCCACGTGCCCTCCACCGGCAAGTTGCGGGTATTCAAGCTGATGAAGGTCGCCGGCGCCTACTGGCGCGGCGATTCGAACAACGAGATGCTTCAGCGCATCTACGGCACCGCCTGGGCCAGCAAGGACGACCAGAAGGCCTACCTGCACATGCTGGAGGAGGCCGAGAAGCGCGACCACCGTCGAATCGCCAAGCAACTCGACCTCTTCCACCTGCAGGAAGAGGCGCCGGGCATGGTGTTCTGGCATCCCGCCGGATGGACCCTGTGGCAGCAGATCGAGCAGTACATGCGCCGCGTGCTCGACGAGTCGGGCTACCGCGAGGTGAAGACGCCGCTGGTGATGGACCGCAGCCTGTGGGAGAAGTCCGGCCACTGGGAGAACTACCGCAAGGAAATGTTCACCACCGAGTCGGAGAAGCGCGACTACGCGATCAAGCCGATGAACTGCCCGGGCCATGTTCAGATCTTCAATCACGGCCTGCGCTCCTACCGTGACCTGCCGCTGCGGCTGGCCGAGTTCGGCTCCTGCCATCGCAACGAGCCCTCGGGCGCCTTGCACGGCCTGATGCGGGTGCGCGGCTTCGTCCAGGACGATGCCCACATCTTCTGCACCGAGGGTCAGATCGTCTCCGAGGTGCAGGCATTCAACGAGTTGCTGCGCAAGGTCTATCACGACTTCGGCTTCGACGACGTCGCGGTCAAGCTGTCGTTGCGGCCGGATCAGCGGGCCGGCAGCGACGAAGTCTGGGACAAGGCCGAGCAGGGGCTGCGGGAGGCGCTGGCCGCCTCCGGGCTCGCCTGGGAGGAACTCGACGGCGAAGGTGCCTTCTACGGGCCGAAAATCGAGTACCAGATCAAGGATGCGCTGGGCCGCTCCTGGCAGTGCGGCACGATCCAGCTCGATTTCGTGCTGCCGGAGCGGCTCGGCGCCGAATACGTGACCGATGCCAATGTCCGCGCCCGCCCGGTGATGTTGCATCGGGCGATCCTGGGATCGCTGGAGCGCTTCATCGGCATCCTGATCGAGAACTACGCCGGCGCCTTTCCGATGTGGCTGTCGCCGGTCCAGGCGGTGGTCATGAACATCTCCGACAACCAGGGCGAGTATGCGGCAGAAGTCGCGAATCGCTTGCAGAAAGCGGGATTCCGGGTCGAACCGGATTTGCGGAACGAAAAGATCACATATAAAATCCGCGAGCACAGCGTTCGCAGGCTGCCCTACCTGCTCGTCGTCGGCGACAAGGAGAAGGAGGCGCAGCTCGTGGCCGTTCGTGCCCGGGGAGGCCAGGACC
>JAGRFY010000111.1 GCA_020445765.1 Rhodocyclaceae bacterium
AGACCGAGTTCGACGTCGTGCTGACCGGCTGCGGCGAGAAGAAGGTCGAGGTCATCAAGGTGGTTCGTGCGGCCACCGGCCTGGGCCTGAAGGAAGCCAAGGACATGGTCGACGGCGCGCCCAAGACCATCAAGGAGGCCCTGCCGAAGGCCGAAGCGGAAGCCCTCAAGAAGCAGCTCGAGGATGCCGGCGCCAAGGTCGAAGTCAAGTAATTACCCGACCCGCATGGGGGCTGGCGCCAGTCGAAATGGCGCCAGCCCTTTTGTGCTTTCTGTCGCCGCTGGGCAGAACAGAGGGTTCGGAACCCTGACCAGACCGAATCCTGTGTTCTGTCGCAACGACGTCTGACCTCTTATCCGGAGCATCTATGGCGTACTCCTACACCGAGAAGAAACGAATCCGCAAGAGCTTTGGCACCGGCCGTCCGGTGCTCAACGTGCCCTTCCTTCTCGCCACCCAGATCGAGTCCTATGCCTCGTTCCTGCAGGCCGAAACCGGGCCTGCCGAGCGCGTCAACAACGGGCTGCAGGCAGCCTTCAATTCGATCTTCCCGATCTCCAGCCACAGCGGCAACGCCCGCCTCGAATTCGTGCATTACCAGCTCGGTGAGCCGCCGTTCGACGTCAAGGAGTGCCAGCAGCGCGGCCTGACCTTCGCGTCGCCACTGCGGGCGCGGGTGCGCCTGGTGATCATGGACAAGGAAGCGCCGAAGGAGACCATCAAGGAGGTCAAGGAGCAGGAGGTGTACATGGGCGAGATCCCGCTCATGACGACCACCGGCTCCTTCGTCATCAATGGCACCGAGCGGGTCATCGTTTCCCAGCTCCACCGCTCGCCCGGCGTCTTCTTCGAACACGACCGCGGCAAGACCCACAGTTCCGGCAAGCTCCTGTTCTCGGCGCGGATCATCCCGTATCGCGGCTCGTGGCTGGACTTCGAGTTCGACCCCAAGGACTTCCTGTACTTCCGTGTGGACCGTCGCCGCAAGATGCCGGTGACCACGCTGCTCAAGGCGATCGGCATGAGCAACGAGGAGATCCTGGCCGCCTTCCACGACAGTGACATGTTCCATCTCGCTGGCGACACGGTTCGCTACGAGGTGGTGCCCGAACGCCTGCGCGGCGAGGTCGCCAAGTTCGACATCGCGGGTCCCGACGGCAAGCTGATCGTCGCCAAGGACAAGCGCATCACCGCCAAGCATATCCGTGAGCTCGACGCGGCCGGGATCAACACCTTCGAGGTGCCCGAGGACTTCCTGCTCGGCCGCGTGATCGCCACCGACATCGTCGACGGCGAAACCGGGGAGGTGGTCGCCCGTGCCAACGACGAGATCACCGAGGAGCTCCTCGGCAAGCTGCGCGACGCCGGCATTCAGGACCTGAAGACGCTGTACCTGAACGACCTCGATCACGGCGCCTACATCTCGCAGACCCTGCGTTCCGACGACGCCGCCGACCAATGGGCGGCCCGGGTGGCGATCTACCGGATGATGCGTCCGGGCGAGCCGCCGACCGAAGATGCCGTCGAGGCCTTGTTCCAGGGCTTGTTCTACGCCGAGGAACGATACGACCTGTCGGTCGTCGGCCGTATGAAGTTCAACCGCCGGGCCTACCCGTCGAAGCTCGACGACCGCAGCCCGGGCTGGGTCCGTCGTTTCCACGAGCGTGTCGGCCACAAGGAGGAGATCGGACCGGGGACGTTGTCCAACGACGACATCCTCGCCGTCATCGGCATCCTGGTGGAACTGCGCAACGGCCGCGGCGAAATCGACGACATCGACCACCTCGGCAACCGCCGTGTGCGGTCGGTCGGCGAACTGGCCGAGAACCAGTTCCGTGCCGGTCTGGTGCGGGTCGAGCGGGCGGTCAAGGAGCGGCTTTCGCAGGCCGAATCCGAGAACCTGATGCCCCACGACCTGATCAACGCCAAGCCGATCAGCGCTGCGATCAAGGAGTTCTTCGGCTCGAGCCAGCTCTCGCAGTTCATGGACCAG
>JAGRFY010000112.1:0-20913 GCA_020445765.1 Rhodocyclaceae bacterium
GAGAGATTAATTATTCGAGTCAGCGAGACTCTTCCAGCAGCGCGGTCGCGAATGTTACTCCGACGCTGAATTCCTCTGTCCGGGGTGTGTCCCAGGACGGGGTGTAAGAAGTTGAGTTTGTGACCGCCACGGTGGCCCGAGGCTTGAGATCACGAACGGCAGCTTAGAGGCAGCGAAACTCGCGGAAGCCCAGGTTTCCCGAACGGCGGCTCCAGGGAGATCAGAATGCCCGGTTTGGGTCGGGTGGCGACCGACGACTCCTCGGATTCGTCGCCCGAAAGCCGACGTTGAAGGTTCGCTTCCCGAAACCTGCCGCTCGTCGATGAGTCGTTTCGACCCGTAGTGGCCGTTCAGCTTCAGCGGGGTGAATGGCCAGAATGTGCTCCAAATGCGGTCAACGGCTGCATGGCAGTGTGCAACTTTGATTGGTCTGTCCCCGCGTGTGCGCACATTCTTACTGGGCCACTGCCGCGCACGCATCCCATGCGTCCGGTGCTCGGCGGCGCAGATCTCTGAAAGGCTGAAGACGCGCGCCCACAGCGCCGAAACACCAACCCAGCAGACCGTGGTCATCGGTTTGGCGGAGTTCGTGCGCGAGTTCCTGGGGCTCGATGGCGCCCGCGGCCAGAGCCTTGCTTATGCAGGCGGTAATCCGCCCATAGGTCCTCCGATAGCCTTCCGCCATGGCTTCGCGTCGATCTAACTGAAGCACCTGCACGGTGCATTCGCCCTTGGGCGATGGCGCTTCACAGGCTGCGTCATAACGGGCAGTGAGGTTGCCGGTGTCAGGGTCGAAATCGAGGTAATTCCATGGGTCTTCGGCACTCGGATCCACCAGCATGGGTTGACCTGTGACGGACAGAGGAAACTGGCTGCCCTTAAATCGCCCGCACTCAGTGCAGCACAGCAGGAGGTTGGGCCACACAAATGCGCGTTCCGGATATTGGCCCTTCGGCCAGAAGTGTTCGATGTCGCTGCCGTGCGAGTCCACGCAATACATGCACCGTTCGCGTACTCCCGCCATGTCCTGCAGGGTTTGCAGCACCGCTCGCACAGCTTTCGTCTGGCGCGCAGCCTTCCATGCATGCTCGATGTTCAACGCTGCGTCGGGAGCCTGCCGCCTGCGATCGAGATAGGCTTGCGCCCGGCCCGGCAGTGCCCGGCGATTCACTTGCCGCACGGATCAGGGTTCCTCGTCCGACAGCGCGAACAACTGGAGCTGCCGAAGCTTCTGCTGATCGTCCCGGCTGAGCTTCGTACCGGAGCGCTCCTTCGCCTTCAACCTGGCGTACTGCGCCCGCGCCTCAACTGCTTGTGGGGACCGGGTGTTTTGTAGGCCGAATGCCTTCGTGAGCAGAATGGTGTCGGGCCGTGAGGCAATTACCTTGCGGTACTCAGCGTCGCTCAGGGGATGCGGCTCATTCTCACTGCCCGGCTCAGGTAACACGAACAGGCCGTTCGGATCAGCCGCCTGGCAGATTATGGGGCTGTGCGTGGTCACAAGGAACTGGATGTTCGGGAAATGACGCTTGAGCCAAAAGCCGATTTCGCGCTGCCACTCGGGATGCAGGTGAGCATCGATCTCGTCGATTAGCACCACGCCGCTGCGTTGGAAGACTAGCTTCCCGCTGCCATCGCGGTCGGCGATGTTGGCAACGCCGTATGCATTGATCAGATGGCGCAGGATATCGGCCAGCAAGGCCAGCGCAGCGCGATAGCCGTCGCTCATCTCGCTCCACGACAACTGGAGTCCATTTCTATCCTTTAGCCACAAGCCATCTGAATCGATACGGTCCACCGTGATCTGATTCGGCATGAGCTCATCGCGCAACAGTTCCAGAATCAGGTCCAATTGCTCCCTGGCGTCGGACTTGGCCTCCAGCGACCGGTGACTCAGAGTCCGCAACCACTGATCCACCTCGGCCAGTGAGGCGGCCTCCTGAAACATGGTGACGAACCGTTCTGTTGCGGGCGCCACCATCTGGCGCGTAGCTTCGGGCGACGCGCCGAATACGCGGCGAAACGGACCATACCCGCAGGAGAACCACCCTCTTGCGTCCTGCGACCAAATTGAACGCTGCGGCGTGGAGTAGTTCTTCCTGGTGATTCCGGACGGCAGCGCAGCCTCGATCTGCGGTTCCTTCTGGCCATTCCTGAGTGCCATGCGGGCGAGAAATGCCTTGGCGGTGACACGCCCGCCCTCGGTAAAGTTGTCGTCGTCGGTGACAGGCATCAATCCGAGTTCAATCGAAGCTTCATGTTGCCCCTCGCGAATCCAGCGATGAAAACTCGGTTGCAAAGCGCGCGCCGTATCCTTCCCTGTCAGCGCAACCGCAATGGCTTTGAGCAGGGTACTCTTTCCCGAGCCGTTGTCGCCGGTGAAGACCGTCCAGCCGGCGTAGCCACCGCCCGGACGCGTGAGATCGAATGTCAGATCCGTGAATCCACGAACGTTTCTCAAAGTCACTTTGCTTATATACATGGCCGCATTCGCAGGATTTCACGCTGTTGGAGAGCGCATACGCTGAAAGTCAGGTCTTGAATTGACACATCCGCACGGTGTGGATCGACAGCAGTCTATCTTGCTTGGGGGCGTCCGTCCGCTATCCGCCACACTACCGCCACTATATCCGCTCAAGCTGGCTGACCCCTCCTGGCCGTGTCCGCCCAACGCGAGGTCCAAGTTCATCGCCGTAAACCTGCCGTTCGCGGGACTGGGGCCGGTCCCGTCTCCTGAGATCGAAATGTAACAGCGACGGGCCGCTTGTGGCCGGGTCGCGACAGCGACAGGTCCAAGTTCGTCGCCGTAAACCGGCCGTTCAAGCGGATTGGGGCCGGTCCCGAGCGTTGCGATCGAAATGTAACCACGACCGGCGGTAACTGGCCGCCTACTGTTGGTCAGCCCGCGCTGATCCACGTCCGCAGACCGTCGACAGCCGCCGCCGGCGGGCCGATGGCTCAAGCACACTTTCTCTTGCTTCCGACCACCGTGGCGAATCGCATTTGCAGGGGCAGACCATGGATGTTGCGGTTGGTCGTGCCGATGTGGACGGCTTCGACGTGGACGCCGAGATCTTCGAGGCCCCGCTGAATCGACTGCGCATCGACCGGGTATTCGAAGAATCGCCGGTCCTCGCCGCGGCTGACGATTTCGCATGGGCGGCCGATCTGGACATTCAGGCCGATGCGGCCGCCGGGCCGGAGGCAGGTGACGAGATTGGCCAGCGCGCCCGGTGCGTCTTCGGCGGGGACGTGGTTGAGGGCCACGGCCGACCAGACGGCGTCGAAGGCATTGGGCGGGAGCGGGTCGGAGACGATGTCGGCGTGCAGGAAGGGAACGCTGGGAGCTTTTCCCCCGGCGATCTGCAGCATGCCGCGGGAGAAATCGAGGCCGACCGGCTCGAATCCGGCGCGCTTGAAGAACCGGGCGTGGTGGCCGGGGCCGCAGCCGGCATCGAGGATCGAAGCGCCGCGGGGCAGGGGGGCCACGAACAGTTCGAGGGCCTCGCCGGGGATGGTGTCGAACCAGATGTCGGTGAATTGCCCGGCGATGGCGTCGTACGACAGCCGGGTGGCTCGCCTTAGTGCGCTGGCGCTGATGGTGTCGTCGCCTGCCGTAGCGATCAGGCGCTGCAGCAGGCTCGCATAGTTTGCGTGGGCGCCCTTGCTGCCGGGTTCGGTCCGGCATTGGCGCGCCTGGTAGATGAAGTCGCAGGCTTCCGCGGCGGCGTCGCCGCCGGTTTCGGCGGTGGACGGGTCGCCAGTGTAGCGTAGCGAATATCGCGCGCTGGCGCCGGTGCCACCCTCGCCGGGCGCGAGCGTGGCCGCCCGGATGCCGTCTTCGCGCAGGCGCCGCTGCAGGCGGCGGGCGCCGGCGGCGTCTGACGCCGCATGGTGGATCATCAATTGGTAGACGCAGGGGCTGGTGGCCATGGCCTCAGCACCGGCCTTCGACACGATCGTCGACCCAGGTCCGGATCGCGTCCATCGTGTCGAGCATCCGCGATGAGCGCGTGATCGCTGCCAGCAGGCCGGCGGCGCCGAGTGGCGTGTCGGCGAAGTCGTCGGCGAAGCTGCCGTGGGCGACGGCATGGTGCAGCCGGGTCGCGAAGGCACCACGCGCTACCGCCTCCAGCGGCAGCTCAGATGTCCGCTGCAGTTGCGCCAGCAACTCACCAGCCCGGGCGTGGTGGGCCGCGAGGTCGCCCGCATGGTCTGGGGCGGCGGCAGGCGTTGCGAGCTGGGTCAGATCGGCCTCGAGCCGGGCCGAGAATGCGTCCAGCGCCTCGTTGGCGTAGGGACGATAGGCAGCGCCGTCGAGCGAGCCACTCAGTTGCGAATCCTCCCGGTCGAGGATGATCAGGGTGGGCCGGCGCCGGCGTCGGGCGACGCCCAGTTCGTACATGACGAAGGGATTGTGGCGGGACGGGTCGGCGAGAACGAAGTCGCAGCGGTCGATCGACTGGTCGAGCCAGTCGAGCCACTCCCAGTCTTCGAGCAGGGTCTCCAGCCGCAGCATCCCGAAGCCGACGCGGTCGATGGTCGCGGCGACCGTCTCGCGTACCGCTTCGTAGCCCGGCAGCATCGGCATCAGCACCAGGATGGTGGCGGCCGGCGGCTGGCTAGCCATGGGCGGCGGGGGGCTGGCGGCTGCGGACCGGGGCGCCGAGCACGTCGAAGGAACGCAACACGGACTGGCAGAGGGCGAGCTCCTGCTCGCTCCACGCCAGGAAGTAGATCGTCTCGATGGCCGAATCCGGATGCCCGGCCAGATACTCGAGCGCCGCTTCGATCTGGCGGTGCAGCAGTGGCCGGAAATCGCCGCGGGCGAAGCCGATGCCCAGCAACGGAAACAGGATGCTCGAGAGCGCACGGCCGGCGACGTTCGCGGCCGGATCGTCCATCAGTGCCAGCGCGTTGGTGATGCAGCGATGAATGTCGCGCACCGGCTCGTAGCCCTCGCCGATCGTGCCGCGCACCGATGCCGCGTGGAAGATCGCCTGGACACCGTATTTCGACTGGAGCTCGCCGGGGCCGGTGGCAATCACCGCGGCCTCGGGCACGCTGCGTTCGCCGCACATGATCTCGGCGAGTTCATTCTGGATGAGGTCCTCCGCGACATGGCCGGTGCGCGACTTGCGGGCGCCTTCGAAGCGAATCATGCTGGATATGGCGAAGTCGAAAAAGCGCGCCATCTGCATGTTGGTGTTCTCGGAATTCACCCAGACTTCGATGCCCCGCACGTTGCGCAGATCGCCGGTGATCAGCGCCAGCCTGCGGTCGCTGTTGCGGATCGGGTAGCCGTAGACGTCGCAGCGCCCGATCACCCGGGGCGGGTCGCTGATCCTGAGGCCGAGGGTCTCGTACACGTGGCTGTCCGACGCATCCTCGCCGAGGCCGGCCGAGATCGCCCGGCGAATCCGGCCGCGCGCTTCCGGGTCGATCGCCCCTTGGCTGCAGTCGTACTCGATCGCATTCAGGTTGGCGATGTTGAACGGCAGGGTGGCGTTGCGATTGCGGATGATGATCGTCACCGCGCGGTGCAGGGTGTGGCGGATGCCCAGTTCGTAGAAGACGTTCGGGTTCGGCAGGCTGACGTCGGCGATCGCCACGTCGGCACGCCAGATCAGCTGGAACATGCGCTTGTGGATGTTGCCGGCCTCGTCCACCTCGTCGCAGCGAATGCACTCGAGGCCTTCGCTCTCGATCGTCGGCTTGATGAAGTTCTCATAGACTTCGTCGAAGTCGACCTGCTCGTCGGCGGCGTCCAGCTTGGTGCCGAAGGGCATGATGACGAAGCAGCGCTTGCGATTCGGCTCGGCGAAATACTCATTCTTCAGCGCGTCGATCAGCGCCAGCACGTCGACCGCGTCGGCGCGCGTGCGCTCGACCGGTGATTCCGCCATCAGCCGGTAGCTGGCGGTTGCCGAATCCAGTTGCCAGCCGGCATTTGCGAGGCGTACGGCCTCGGTGACGGCGTCGCGGCAGCCGGCTCGATCACCGCGCAGGAAGTGGCACTGGGCGAGATCGAAGCAGGCCCAGGGCAGGTTGCGGCCGGCATCGTACTCCTCGACACAGCGCGTCGCGCCGGCGTCCAGTGCGTCGCCGTAGCGGGCGAGGGCGGCGTCGAGCGTGCCGGCGCGCGCGCAGGTGGCGAGATAGTTCAGCAGGGCGAAGGTGCTCTGGTTGTCCGACAGCGCGAGGCCTTGTTCGAACTGCGCGGCGGCCTGCGCCAGGTTTCCCTGCGAGCGATAGACGCCGCCCAGCGAGCAATGGGCATCGACGTCGCCGCCGTCGAGCTCGATCGCGTGCAACAGCAGCTTCTCGGCCTGCTCGTGCTTGCCGAGCTGCTGCTGCACGACACCCAGGTTCTTCCACACTCGCGCGCTGGTCGGGTCGCTGAGCGCGAGCGATTCGAGCGGTTTTCGCGCTCGCTCGAACTGCCCCTTGGCAATCCAGGTCTCGATCAGCGCGAGATCCGCGCCAGGAATCGGCTGCATGTCCAAACGCCTCCGCTCGGCCGGATCGACCGGGTGCCATCGAGTTTAGCCAACCCGGCCGTCTGGCGGATAGTCAGGCGAAGGCGATCGCCACCGATTCGCCGAAATCCGACGGGTTCGGGCCGCAGATCGCCGGCCATTGGTCCAGGCGCGGAATGGCGGCCGTCGGCCATCGTCCGCGGACGGCGGCGTCGCCCAATCTCCGGTCATCGGCGCCGGGCGATCGCGCCAGTGGCCGGATTCAGCCGGTCAATTCGTCGAGCAGTTGCCACTGGGCCACCCGCAGCTGGCCGCGGCCGACGCGACGGCGGTAGCCGCCGTGCTCCTGCAGTTCCCAGGACTGCCCGTTGTCACCGAGGTAGACGCGCAGGCCTTCGCGGATGACGCGGCGCTTGAGCTTGGGGTCGAGCACCGGAAAGGCGATTTCGATGCGGCGGAAGAAATTGCGGTCCATCCAGTCGGCGCTCGACAGATAGACCCGGTTCTCGCCGTCGGCGCCGAACAGGAAGATGCGGTGGTGTTCGAGGAAGCGGCCGATGATCGAGCGCACGCGGATGTTCTGCGACAGGCCGGGCACGCCCGGGCGCAGGGCACAGGGGCCGCGTACGATCAGGTCGACGCGGACGCCGGCCTGGGATGCCTCGTACAGCGCCTCGATGGTCTTCGGTTCGAGCAGTGCGTTCATCTTCGCGACGATCCGCCCCTTGCCGCCGCGGGCGGCGATCTCGGCTTCGCGCCGGATCGAATCGACGACGTTCGACTGCAGCGTGAAGGGCGCCTGCCACAGGTACTTGAGGGTGCTCGCCTGGCCGAGGCCGGTGAGCTGCTTGAAAATGTCGGCGACGTCCTCGCAGATGCCCTCGTGGGCCGTCATCAGGCCGAAGTCGGTGTAGAAGCGGGTGGTGCGCGGATGGTAGTTGCCGGTGCCCAGGTGGACGTAGCGGCGCAGGCCGTTTTCCTCGCGGCGCACCAGCATCAGCATCTTGGCGTGGGTCTTGTAGCCGAACACGCCGTACACGACGTGGGCGCCGACTTCTTCGAGCTTGGCCGCCCAGCCGATGTTGGCCTCCTCGTCGAAGCGGGCCATCAGCTCCAGCACCACGGTCACCTCGGTGCCCTTCTGCGCCGCGCGGATCAGGTGCTCCATCAGCACCGAATCGGTGCCGGTGCGATAGACCGTCATCTTGATGGCGACGACGCGGGGGTCGTCGGCGGCGGCGCGGATCAGTTCGATCACCGGGCCGAAACTCTGGAACGGGTGATGCAGCAGGATGTCCTGGCGCCGCAGTACGTCGAACAGCGACACCTTGCGCTCGACCATTGACGGCAGCCCGGGCTCGAACGGCAGGTACTTGAGATCGGGCCGCGGAACCCGGTCCGGCACCTGGATCAGGCGCACCAGGTTGACGATGCCCGGCGTCTGGTAGAGATCGCCGCGGGCGAGCCCGAACTGCTGCAGCAGGAAGGCGATCATCTGTTCGGAGCAGTTGTCGGCCACCTCGAGCCGCACCGCGTCGCCGAAATGACGCTGGTGCAGTTCGCCTTTGAGCGTGACCCGCAGGTCCTTGACCTCCTCCTCGTCGACGAACAGGTCGGAGTTGCGGGTCACCCGGAACTGGTAGCAGCCCTTGACCTGCATGCCCGAGAACAGGTCGCCGACATGGGCGTGCAGGATCGACGACAGGAAGACGAAGCCGTGGTCGACGCCGGAGATGTCCGACGGCAGCTGGATCACCCGCGGCAAGGTGCGCGGCGCCTGCACGATGGCGGTGCCGGAGTTGCGGCCAAAGGCGTCGCGGCCGTCGAGCTCGACCGCGAAGTTGAGGCTCTTGTTGAGCAGCCGCGGGAACGGGTGGGCAGGGTCGAGACCGATCGGCGTCAGCACCGGCAGCACCTGCCGATTGAAGAAATCCCGGATCCACGCGCGTTGGGCGTCGGTCCATTCGGCGCGCCGCATGAAGCGGATGCCTTCGGCATCGAGGGCCGGCAGGATCTCCTCGTTGAGCAACTGGTACTGCTCGGCGATGATCTCGTGCACCTCGCGGCTGACCCGCTCGTTGAGTTCGGTCGGCTTGAGGCCGTCGCGATCGGTGCTGCGGGTCAGCAGCCGCAGCTGTTCCTTGATGCCGGCCACCCGCACCTCGAAGAATTCGTCGAGGTTGCTGGAGACGATGCAGATGAAGCGCAGCCGTTCGAGCAGCGGCACGGTCGGATCGGCCGCCTGCGCGAGCACCCGGCGCTGGAACTGCAGCAGCGACAGCTCGCGATTGATGAAGTGGCGTTGTTCGGGTTCGATCCGCTCCGCAGGGTGGTTCATGGTGTCGGCCGGGCGCACGCTTGACGCAGGATAATCCATCAAGTTTGCACTTCGGACGCATGCTCGGGCAAGCCGCGGGCGGGCGCATCGGCGTGTACAATCGCCGCTTCCGGCCGTCCGCGGCCGAGTGATCCGGGAGCTTCATGACGAGAGAATTGATCGCGGCGGTCGACCTGGGCTCCAACAGCTTCCGGTTGCAGATCGGTCGCATCGTCAATGACCAGATCTATCCGCTCGACGGCATCAAGCAGCCGGTGCGCCTGGCAGCCGGGCTGTCGCCGGACAGGCGTCTCGACGACGAAGCCCAGGAGCGTGCGCTGATCGCGCTGCAGCGCTTCGGCGAGCGGCTCAGCGGCTTCACGCCGGACGCGGTGCGCGCGGTCGCCACCAACACTCTGCGGGTGGCCAAGAACGCGTCGCAGTTCCTGGTGCGGGCCGAACGCGCCCTCGGCTTTCCGATCGAGGTCATCGCCGGTCGCGAGGAGGCGCGGCTGATCTACGTCGGTGTCGCGCACAACCTGCCGGACCCCCACAAGCAGCAGCTGATCGTCGACATCGGTGGCGGCTCGACCGAGTTCATCATCGGCAGGAGCTTCGAGCCGCTGATGCTCGAATCGCTGTACATGGGCTGCGTCGCCTTCAGCCTGCGCTACTTTCCCAACGGCCAAATCGACAAGCGTGCCTTGAAGGAGGCCGAGATCGCCGCCCGCCGCGAGCTGCAGCTGATCGCCCATCCCTATCGCGAGATCGGCTGGGAGGAAGCGGTCGGCTCCAGCGGCAGCGCCAAGGCGCTGTACGAGATCCTGCAGCAGAACGGTCTTGCCGACGGCGCGATCACCCTCGACGGCCTCGAACGCCTGCGCGGCGTGATGCTGAAGGCCGGCTCGCTCGACAAGCTCGAACTCGCCGGCACCAAGGCCGACCGCATGCCGGTGCTGTTCGGCGGCTTCGCGATCATGAGCGCGGTGTTTCGTGAGTTCGGCCTCGAGCGCATGCTGTTCTCGGAGGGCGCATTGCGCCTCGGCGTGCTCTACGATCTGCTCGGCCGCTACCACCACCACGACCTGCGCGACGCCACCGTGCTGGCCTTCCTCGAACGCTACAAGGTCGATATCGAGCATGCCGCCGAGGTGGCGTCGACCGCGCGCATGCTGCTGGCCGAGCTGCTGCCGCGGGTGCTCGATGCGGAGGATCTCGACGGGCGCTTTCTCGACTGGGCCGCGCGACTGCACGAGATCGGCGTCTCGATCGCCCATTCCAGCTATCACAAGCACAGCGCCTACATCGTGGCCAACGCCGACATGCCCGGCTTCTCGCAGATGGACCAGGCGCGGCTGTCGCGGCTGGTGCTGGCCCACCGCGGCAAGCTGGCGCGCGTCGCCTCGATCGATCCCGCCAGCGTCGACTGGCTGATGATCCTGAGCCTGCGGCTGGCGGTGGTGCTGCATCGGGCTCGCGACGGCCGCAGCCTGCCGCCGGTGCGTCTGCGGGCGGTCGAAGGCGGACACGAACTGGTCTGCGACGATCAATGGCTGGCTGGCCTGCCGCTGACCGCGGCCTCGCTGCACGAGGAGCAGGCCCAATGGTCGGGTATCGGGCGCACGCTGCAGCTGCGTACCGAGCCGGCGGTGCTGCCGCTGGGCAATCCGGATGGATAGGGGGCGAATGACGGCGCACGTATTTCATTCGGCGCCAGCCGTGTCGGTCACCCAGGGTGTCGTCGTGCTGCAGGGAGAATGGACGCTGCGGGCGCTGACGCCGGAGCTGCGGCGCATGCGGCGGCTGCTCGACCAGGCGCGCGACATCGCATCGTGGGACCTCGCCGGGGTCAGCCGGCTCGACAACTTCGGTGCGCAACTGCTGTGGCGCCACTGGCAGCGCTCGCGGCCGGGGCGTCTGGTGGCGGCGCCCGAGCTGTTGCGGGTGATCGACGCGGTCGAGGCGCTCGGCGATGCCCGGCTGCCGGCCACGCCGCGCCACTGGCTGGCGCCGATCCATGCCCTGGGCGATCCGCTGCTGGCGCTGTTCGCGCACATTGCGGAGTTGATGCGCCTGGTCGGTCAGATCGCGATCGATCTCGCCTACCTGGGCGCGCGCCCGCAACAGTGGCCGATCAAGGAGTTCTCGGCCAACCTGTTCAAGACCGGCGTGCGTGCAATGCCGGTGACCGCGCTGGTGGGCTTTCTGATCGGCGTCGTGCTGTCGTATCTGTCGGCATTGCAGCTGAAGGCCTTCGGCGCCGACATCTTCATCGTCAATATCCTGGGCCTCGGCATCATCCGCGAACTGGGCCCGGTGCTGGTGTCGGTGCTGGTAGCGGGGCGCTCCGGTTCGGCGATGACCGCCCAGCTCGGGGTCATGCGGGTCACCGAGGAGATCGACGCGCTGGCGACGATGGGCATTTCGCGTCATGTGCGGCTGGTGCTGCCGAAGGTCATGGCGCTGGCGGTGGCGATGCCCTTGCTGGTGCTGTGGGCGAGCGGCGTGGCGATTCTCGGCGGCATGGTGTCGGCGCGGCTGCAGCTCGGCATCGGCTTCGGCTTCTTCCTGCAGACGCTGCCGACCGTGGTGCCGATCGCCAATCTCTACATCGCGATCGCCAAGGGCGCCGTGTTCGGCGTCGTCATCGCGCTGGTGGCCTGCCACTTCGGCCTGCGGGTCAAGCCCAACACCGAGAGCCTGTCGGCCAACACCACCGCCTCGGTGGTGTCGGCGATCACCGCCGTGATCCTGATGGACGCGGTGTTCGCGATCGCCACGCGCCACATCGGGGTGCCGTTGTGACGCCGGCGCCGGCAGCGGTTGCAAGGGCGCCGGTGGTCGAGCTCGAGGGTATCGTCACCCGCTTCGGCCGCACCGTCGTGCACGATGGCGTCGACTTGTCGATCCCGGCCGGCGAGGTGGTCACGCTGGTCGGTGGATCGGGCAGCGGCAAGACCACCCTGCTGCGCGAGATCGTCGGCCTGCTGAGTCCGAGCGCCGGCGAGGTGCGGCTGTTCGGCGAGCCGCTCCATGCCGGCAGCCGTGCCGAGCAGGTGCGGCGACGACGTCGCTTCGGCATGCTGTTCCAGCAGGGCGCGCTGTTTTCCGCCTTCAACGTCTTCGACAACATTGCCTTTCCGCTGCGCGAACTGCGCAGCCTGACCGCGACCGAGGTCCATGATGCGGTGATGCTCAAGCTGGCGATGGTCGAGCTGCAGCCCGATCACGGTCTGCGCATGCCGGCCGAACTGTCGGGCGGCATGATCAAGCGCGTTGCGCTGGCGCGTGCGCTGGCGCTGGAGCCCGAACTGCTGCTGCTCGACGAACCGACCGCCGGGCTCGATCCGGACCGCAGCGCGGCCTTCGTGCGGCTGATCCGTGCATTGCAGGCACAGCTCGGCCTGACCGTCGTACTGGTGACCCACGACCTCGACACGCTGGCGGCCCTGTCGAGCCGGATCGCGGTGCTGGCCGAGCGCCGCATCCTCGCCTGCGATACGCTTGACCGTATCATCGAACTCGACCATCCCTTCGTCGACCGTTTCTTCCGTACCGAGACCAGCCGGCGCGCGATGGCCCGGGGTCTGGAGAGCATCTGATGGAAAATCGAGCCTACGCGCTGGCTGCGGGCATTTTCGTGATCCTGCTGGGCGCCGCGCTGGCGGCTGCCATGTGGTGGTTTGGCGAACCCGCCGAGAACCTGAAGCGCTATCTGCTGGTGTCGGACAGCAACATCACCGGCCTCAACGTCGAGGCCCAGGTGCGTTTCCGTGGCATCGAGGCCGGGCGCGTCGAAGCGATCGGCATCGATCCGGACGACCCGCGCCACATCCTGGTGCGGATCAACCTGCGCGAAGACCTGCCGGTGACCGAAGGCACCGAGGCCAGCCTCGGCTACCAGGGCGTGACCGGGCTGGCCTTCGTGCAGCTCGAGGACAACGGCGGGAACATGCGTCCGCTCGAGGCCAGCGGCGACCGCCTGCCGCGCATCGCGCTGAAGCCCGGCCTGCTCGACCAGGCCTCTGACGCGGCGCTCAATACCTTGGAGCGCATCAGCGAACTGTCGGACCGGCTCACCCGCATCCTCAGCGACGACAACGTCGCGCGCGTCGAGCGCGTGCTCGACCGTCTGGAGAACGCCTCGGCCAATGTGGACCGCACCTTTGCCGAGGCGCCGCGCACGCTGGTGGCGATCCGCGAGGCGGTCGGCCCGGAGCAGCTCGGCTTGCTGCCGCAGGTATTGGCGAACTTCGAGAAGCTCGGTCGCGAGGCCTCGCCGGCGATCACCGATTTCCGCACGCTGATGGTCAAGCTCGAGGATACCGCCCACAACTTCAATCGCTTGTTCGACGGCGCCGGGCAGGGCCTGATGACCGGCACGCTGCCGCGCCTGAACGCCTTGCTGCAGGAGCTGGCGGACACCTCGCGCCAGATCTCCAGCCTGTTCCGCGAGGTCGAGGCGGCGCCGCAGATGTTGTTGCTCGGACGCGGGCGGCAGCCGCCGGGGCCGGGCGAGGCCGGCTACGAAGGACCGGTGTTGAACGGCACCCAGCAGGAGAGCCCCCGCAAATGATCGGTCGACGACGACGCGCACGTTCCGCGACGCTGCGGTCCCTGGCGGCCGCAGTGCTCGCCGTCCTGGCCGGCTGCGGCTCGGTCGGCACGCTGCCGAAATCCCTGACGCTGCATGACTTCGGGCCACCGGGCGAGGCCCGCTACGCCCCGGCGGTGCCGCTGCGGTTGCTCGAGGTGCGCGCACCGAGCTGGCTCGGTTCATCCGGCATGCAGTATCGCTTTGCCGACCCGACGGACCAGCGCCGACTGACCTACACCCAGAACCGCTGGGTCGGGTCGCCGTCCGAACTGATCCAGACCGCGATGCGCCGGGCCTACGACCTCGCGCTGCCGGACGGCGGCGGCTGCCTGCTGCGGGTGGAACTCGACGAGTTCAGCCAGGTATTCGATTCGCCGACCACCAGCCACGGTGTGATCGAAGCGCGTGCCCTGCTGATCTCGCCGCGGGCCGACGCACTGCTGGCGGAGACCCGGATCAACGTCACCGCCGGCGCCGCCTCCCCGGATGCCGGCGGCGGCGCCGCCGCGCTGCGCGAGGCCAGCGATCGGCTGATCGACGAGGTCGCCCGCTGGCTCGGCACCCTCGACCAGAGTGCCGGCGGCAGCCTGGATGCCAGGCGAGCCTGTCGCTGACGGCCGGCCTGCGGCTCAGGGGCAGGTGGTCGGCACCGCGAGGCGCGGGACCAGCCCACCCGACGGCACGTCCGGACGCGGCGCCAGACAGTACTCGCTGCCGCTGCGGGTGACCACCCGTCGGCGCCCGCCGGCGGTGGTCGACTCCGCGGCGCGCGGTGCCGCGAGCGCTTCCGCCAGGGCCGGCAGGCGCGGAGCGTCGAATCCCGTCGGCGCGCCGTTCGACGCCGCCGTCGGCTCCTCGGCGACCATGCGGCGTACGGTCTCCCGGGCGCGTTCGTAGAAGTCGCCCGCCGCTGCACCCGGCCCCGGCGATGCGACGGCTGCTGCGCGCCTGCTGTCGCCCGCCGGGGGGCCGGGCCCGCCAGCGACCGCCGGCGGCACTGCCACGCCAACGGCCGGCACACGCGGCTGACTCGCGATCGGCCGTTCGGGGGCGCGTGCCGGTGGTGGGGGCTGCGGTGGCAAGACGGCCTTTGGCGTCGCCAGGGCTCGTGGCGGCGGCAGCAGGAAAACCGACATCGTCGGCTCGGGGGCGTCCGGCATCCACTGGCGCGGCGGCCGCAGCCACTGGACGGCGGCGGCGTGCAGCAACAGGGATATCGCGAGCGCCGGCGCGGTCGGGCGGCGCAAGCAGCCGATGCCATGTTCGTTCATGCCCGGCATCGACACTGCGGGTCGCCGGCGGCAGCGCGAGGCCGCCGTTCGGCGGGCCGGATGCACGAACGGCTCGATCCATACGCTTCCGTCTGGTCGACGCCCTTTTGCGCCGCTAACATGGCGGGGTCGAGACCGAGACTTACGCTGGAGGAGAACGAAATCATGAGTGCCGTGCCCGAAACGCCCGCCGACGGAATCCTGCTGCGCCGCGACGATGGCGGCATATGCCACCTGACCCTCAACCGCCCGAACCAGTTCAATGCGCTGTCGCTGGAGATGCTCGAGACGCTGCTGGCCGAGCTCGATCGCGTCGCCGCCGACCCGGATCAGCGAGTGGTCGTGCTCGGTGGCGCCGGCAAGGCCTTCTGCGCCGGCCACGATCTGAAGGAGATGCGCGCCAACCACGTCAAGGCCTTCCAGCAGCAGCTGTTCAAGCTGTGCAGCAAGGTGATGATGCGCATCGTGTCGATGCCGCAGCCGGTGATTGCCCGCATCCACGGCATCGCCACCGCGGCCGGCTGCCAGCTGGTGTCGATGTGCGATCTGGCGGTGGCTGTCGACAGCGCCCGCTTCGCCGTCTCCGGCATCAACGTCGGGCTCTTCTGCTCGACGCCGAGCGTCGGCCTCGCCCGCAACATGGGTCGCAAGCAGGCTTTCGAGATGCTGGTCACCGGCGATTTCATCGACGCCGACGAGGCGCGTGCCCGCGGGCTGGTCAATCGGGTGGTGCCGATCGAAGCGCTCGATGACGAGATCGGGCGCCTTGCGCAATCGATCCTGGCCAAGTCTCCGAAGGCGATTGCGATGGGCAAGGAGATGTTCTACCGGCAGCTCGAGATGGGCCTGGACGCCGCCTACCAATACGCCGGCGAAGTGATGGCCTGCAACATGATGATCGAGGATGCCGCCGAAGGCATCGACGCCTTCATGGCGAAGCGCAAGCCGACCTGGCGGGGTCGCTGACGCGACTTCGGCCGTGCTGATCGACAGCCACTGCCATCTCGACGCCGCCGAATTCGATGCCGATCGCGATGCCGTGGTCGCGGCGGCGACGTCGGCTGGCGTCGGGCTGCTGGTGGTGCCGGCGGTCGAGGCAGGGGCCTTCGATCGCGCCGCCGCGGTCGGTAGCCGCTACCCGGCGTGCCGGGTCGCCTACGGCATCCATCCGCTCTACGTCGACCGGGCCGAGCCGGCGCGCGATCTGGCCGCGCTCGAAGCGCGGCTGGCGGGCGAACAGACCGTCGCGGTCGGCGAAATCGGCCTCGACCTGTATCCCGGCCATCCGGATTTCGATCGCCAGCAGCAGTTTTTCGCCGCGCAGTTGAAACTCGCCCGCCGCTTCGGCCTGCCGGTGCTGCTGCATGTGCGCCGCGCGGTGGACGCGGTGCTCAAGCAGTTGCGCCGCATCGAGGTGCCCGGCGGTATCGCCCATGCCTTCAATGGCAGCCGCCAGCAGGCCGAGCAGCTGATCGGTCTCGGTTTCAAGCTCGGCTTCGGCGGCGCGATGAGCTACACCGGCTCGCGCCGCATCCGCGAACTGGCGGCGACGCTGCCGCTGGCGGCGATCGTGCTCGAGTCCGACGCGCCGGACATGGCGCCGGCCTGGGCCCGGGGCCAGCGCAACGAACCGGTCCAGGTCGCACGCTATGCCGACGTACTGGCCGAACTGCGCGAGACGCCGCGGGACGTGATCGAGGCTCAGACCTCCGCCAACGTGCTTGCCTGCCTGCCGCGCGCGGACTGAGGCGGACCGCGCCGGCGCTGCTGCGGCGAGCGGCCGAGCTGCTGGCCGATAGGCCATGGCGCTCCCGCGCGGGTGCGCGTGGCCGGACGACGACCCTCCGCCGCGCGCCGGGGCGGTCAGCGCGGGTCGGGTTGCGCGACCTCGCCGGCGGATGGCGCTGCCGCCCGCGCCGGAAAATCCTGGCTGAACTTGATCCAGGCGGTCTCGAATGCCTTGTCCGGCGGCACTTCTCCACGAACCGCCCGGACGAAGTGGGTGTGCGTGGCATGGACCGGTTCGATGGCTCCCGACGCCAGGGCCGCCATGTAGACACCCAGGTTGTGAATGCAATAGGCCTCCATCGCCGAATAGCGCGGTCCGAGGTCCACGTCGAATCCACCCTTGCGCAAGGCTTGCATGTGCGATTCCGGCAGCGGCACGCGGACCTCCGAGGCGATCCGCAGGATTTCCCGGATCGCGGCCTCGTCGTCGAGGATTCCGCTGTGGGTGGCGTCGAACCCGAGCTGGGCACTCGCTTCCCGTTGTGCCGGCGGGCTCAGTTGGCTGGCCAGCGGTACGACGCCGTCGCTGGTGCCGCCGGTCTTGATCGCGCGGTCGTCGGCAAAGGCGAACAGGAGGTGGTAGTGGAGTCCGGCCGGCAGCGGCTTGCGGTGCAACTGCGCAATGAAGCGGCTGTCCGGGTCCAGATCGAGCCAGGAGGGGATGACCACCGGTGCGTTCTTCGCATTCTTCGCGCCCGGATGGCCGCCCAGCGGGCTGGCGACGGTGATCAACTGCGCAACGCGGTTCTCGAGCGCGCTGCCGGTCAGCAGGTTCATGGCTTCCCGCACCACCAGACCGCCCATGCTGTGGGCGACGATCACCATCGGCATCTGCTCGAGCTGGATCGTGGTGCCGGACAGGAACAACTTGTAGAACATCGCGCCCAGTTGCTCGAGGTCGGTTCCGGACGGGTAGTAGAAGAACCACGGCTTGAAGCGGTTGCGGTCGATGCGCGCGACGATGTGCTCGAAATCGCGGACGCTGCCGCCGATGCCGTGGACGAAGACGATCGGAATCTTGTGGCCGATGTCCTCTTCGATCGCATAGAACATCATCGGTGCGGCTTCCATGAACGCCGCCGGCCGGTACAGGCCGAGCGAGGCCATGTCGGGTGCGAACAACGGGTCGTCGAGCGATCGCAGCGAGCCCTTTGGATAGAACAGCGACCGTGCGAGCGGGACGCTGCGCCGAACCGCGACGCGAAACGTGTCCGCACCGACGTCGAAGCGCCTGGCAAGATCGATGTCGTATCCACCGAGAACCCGATCCGGCACCGCCTTGGTGTCGAGCGCAAGGGTCCGACCGCCGAGGACTTCGGTCTGGTCGTAGTAACCGTCGCGGTCCCGGTCACTGACCACCAGCAGCCGGAAGTCGCCGGCCGGCAGGTTGAGGCCGTAGTAGGAGTCGGGGCGCGCCATGTGATTCACGTCGACCGTCTCGAAGGCCTGGAACCTGTCGGACAGCGCGATCACCGCGATCGCGACGTCGTCGAGTTCGGCCGCGTTGTCGATGGTGCCGAAGACGAAGAAGGTCTCGCGGTCGAGCATGTGCTTGTAGGTGCGCTGCTGCGGCTCGGTGATCTGCTTCAATGCCAGCTCGGCCTGCGACAGCATGGTCCCGAGGTAGCTGCAGCCGCCGAGCGAAGCGGCCAGTGCGGCGACGAGCAACGGTTGGCGCATCGGCGGCGTGTGTCGCGATGCCGTAAGCATGGAAGCCATGTCCTCAGGTTAGCAACACCCCGGCCGAGGTGGCGAACATTGTGTTGAATCGGCGGTCATGAAGAAGGATTCCAGTCACGATCGACGGGCCGCCGCGAGCGCGGCAGGTGCTTTTTCAGGCCGTCGCCCGATACGCCGCCAAGTGTGGGAGGCAGACATCAGCGAAATCATCCTCCAATCGAACCTGACCTGTCCGCTGTGCGGTCACTCGAAACTCGAGACCATGCCCACCGACGCCTGCCTATGGTTCTACGAATGCAAACGGTGCCATGCGCTGCTCAGGCCCAGGCCGGGCGATTGCTGCGTCTTCTGTTCGTACGGCAGCGTCCCGTGTCCGCCGGTCCAGGTCCACGGGCGTGGCGGGTGCTGCGAGCGCTGAATGGCGGGGGCGTGCAGGCCCGGCCGTGGGAAACGGCCGCCCGGCACGCGCGTCAGGCGCGTCCTATTGCCCGCGGGCCTTTGCGATCAGGTCCGCGATGTCGGCCTTCAGCAGTTCGACTTCGTTGCTGAAGCCGTCGCAGATCATCAGCGAGATGCCGAAGACGTAGGCATAGAGCAGCATGCATCGGCTCGATGCCTCCTGCATCGGCACGCCGCAGGCGAGGAACAGGCTGCGGGCGTGTTCCAGGCGCTTGGTGTCGACCTCGCGCACGACGCCGGCGACCACCGCATCGCGCTTGGCCCATTCGCGCACCGCCAGTTCGATCAGCATGCCCTTGCGGTTGCGACTGGCGCTATAGACGTCGATGACGTGGTAGAGCTGTTGCAGTTCTTCGCCGGGACGGGCGCGGGTCTGCTTGACGATGTCGCGAATGCGGCTGTCGCGCCAGGCTTCGAGGACGCCGTCGAGCAGATCCTGGCGGTCCTTGAAGTGCCAGTAGAAGCTGCCCTTGGTGACCTTCAGCTTCTTGGCGAGCACCTCGACCCGCAGCCCGGCGACGCCGTCCTGGGCGAGCACGTCGAAGGCCTGTTCGATCCACGCGTCGCGGTCGAGCTGGATGCGGGATTTGCGTACGGTATCGTCCATACGCAAGAGTATTGACAGAAAATGCTCCCATACGCTACCGTACGCGCCCATACGGAACGGTATGGATGCCGGCGCGGATCATCGTGCCGCAGTCCGGCCCTGGTGACATAATGACCGCCGGCACCCGTATCCGGGACGGAGACACCCACACCCACCCACTGGAGGAGCGCTGCTTTGAAGATCCTAGTACCGGTCAAGCGCGTCGTCGATTACAACGTCAAGGTGCGCGTCAAGGCTGACGGCACCGGCGTCGATGTCGCCAATGTCAAGATGAGCATGAACCCGTTCGACGAAATCGCCGTGGAAGAGGCGGTACGGCTGCGTGAGGCGGGCGTCGCGAGCGAAGTGATCGCCGTGTCCTGCGGCGTGCAGGCCTGCCAGGAAACCATCCGCACGGCGCTGGCGATCGGCGCCGACCGCGGCATCCTGGTCAATACCGATGTCGAGCTGCAGCCGCTGGCGGTCGCCAAGCTGCTGAAGTCGCTGTGCGACAAGGAAGGTCCTGGCCTGGTGCTGCTCGGCAAGCAGGCGATCGACGACGACGCCGGCCAGACCGGCCAGATGCTGGCGGCGATGATGAACTGGGCGCAGGCGACCTACGCCTCGAAGGTGGCGGTCAGCGGCGAGAAGGCCAACGTCACGCGCGAGATCGACGGTGGCCTGGAGACCATCGAGATCAAGCTGCCGGCGGTGGTTACCACCGATCTGCGGCTCAACGAGCCACGCTATGCGACCCTGCCCAACATCATGAAGGCCAAGAAGAAGCCGCTCGAGACGGTCACGCCCGCGGACCTCGGGGTCGACGTCGCGCCGCGTCTGCAGACGTTGAAGGTCGCCGAACCGCCCAAGCGCAGCGCTGGCGTGATGGTGGCCGACGTCGCCCAGCTGGTGGACAAGCTCAAGAACGAAGCGAAGGTGATCTGACATGGCTATTCTGGTTATCGCTGAACACGACAACGCGAGCCTGAAGGTCGCGACCCTGAACACCGTCGCCGCGGCTGCTGCGATCGGCGGCGACATCCACGTGCTGGTGGCCGGCGCCGGCTGCGCTGCGGTGGCGTCTGCGGCTGCGGCAGTCGCCGGCGTCGCCAAGGTGCTGGTGGCCGATGCCGCGCAGTACGCCGACCAGCTCGCCGAGAACGTGGCTGCCCTGGTGGCGGCCCGCGCCGAGGGCTACAGCCACATCCTCGCGCCGGCCACCACCAGCGGCAAGAACATGCTGCCGCGGGTGGCCGCACTGCTCGACGTGGCCCAGATCTCCGACATCGTCGCGGTCGAGAGCGCCGACACCTTCGTTCGGCCGATCTATGCCGGCAACGCACTGGCGACCGTCAAGAGCAGCGACGTGGTCAAGGTCGTGACGGTGCGGACCACGGCCTTCGAGCCGGCCGGGCCGGGTGGTTCCGGTGTCGTCGAAAGCGTCGAGGCCGGGCCCGATCTGGCGGTCTCGAGTCTGGTCGGTCGCGAACTCACGAAGAGTGCACGCCCCGAACTGGGTGCGGCGGCGACGATCGTCTCCGGCGGTCGTGGCCTGGGCTCCGGCGAGAACTACCACGAACTGCTCGAGCCACTGGCGGACAAGCTCGGCGCCGCGCTCGGCGCCAGCCGGGCGGCGGTCGATGCCGGTTTCGTGCCGAACGACTACCAGGTCGGACAGACCGGCAAGATCGTCGCGCCGCAGCTCTACATCGCGGTCGGCATCTCCGGCGCGATCC
>JAGRFY010000112.1:20947-31171 GCA_020445765.1 Rhodocyclaceae bacterium
TGGCGATCAACAAGGATCCGGAGGCACCGATCTTCCAGGTGGCGGACTACGGCCTCGCGGCGGACCTGTTCGACGCGGTACCGGAACTGACCAAGGCGCTCTGAGCCGGCAGGCAGGGTGGATCTGTCCGGCCCGCTGTTTCCGGCCGCATGGCTGTGGCTGTCGGCGTTCGCCGCGGCTGTCGTCGTGGCAGTCGCGGCGTACCGGGCGCCCTGGCGCGAGCTGCGCGATCCGGTGCGCCTGAACGCCTGGCTCGGTGCGATCGTCGTGCTGATGCTGGCGTGGACGATGAATGCCGGGGTGCGCGAGGGCCTCAACCTGCATCTGGTCGGCGCGACCGTGGCGACCCTGATGTTCGGTGCGCCGCTGGCCTTGGTCGCGCTGGCCGCGGTCATCGCGGCGAGCGCGGTCAATGGGTCGATCCATTGGTCTGCGGTCGGCTTGAACCTGTTGGTGATGGCCGGCATTCCGGTGCTGTTGACGAGCCGCCTGAGGCGGTTCGTGGAACGCCACCTGCCGCTGAACTACTTTGTGTACATCTTCGTCCAGGCCTTCGCCGGTGCCGGCGTCGGCGTGGTGCTGGTGGGCCTGGCGGCGACCGCGGCGCTGGCGTCGGCAGGTGCCTATCCGACCGCGCTGCTGCTCGAGGAATACCTGCCGTTTTTCCTGCTGCTGGCCTTTTCGGAAGCCTGGATGAGCGGCATGGCGATGACGCTGATGGTGGTGTTCCGGCCCGCCTGGGTCGCGAGTTTCGACGACAAACGATATCTGGCTAGATCACCCGGGCCGCCGCGCGGCGAGCATCGGGACAATTCGGGAGAGAAAGGGAATGAGTAGCTACAACGCACCAGTTCGCGACATGCAGTTCGTTCTGAAGGAGCTCGCCGGCCTCGACGAGGTCGCCGCGCTGCCCGGCTGCGAGGAGGCCAGCGAGGACCTGGTGGATGCGATTCTCGAGGAGGCCGGCAAGTTCGCCTCGGGCGTGCTGGCACCGCTGAACTGGACCGGCGACCAGGAAGGCGCCAAGTGGCAGGACGGCGAGGTCACTACCGCGCCGGGCTGGAAGGACGCCTACCAGCAGTTCATCGAAGCCGGCTGGACCGCGCTGGCGGCGGAGCCGGAATTCGGCGGCCAGGGCTTGCCGAAGCTGGTGAACACCGCCGTGATCGAGATGTGGAAATCCGCCAACATGGCGTTTTCGCTGTGCCCGATGCTGACCAACGGCGCGATCGAGGCCCTGCTGCTGCGCGGCTCCGACGAACTCAAGGCCGCCTACCTGCCGAAGATGGTCTGCGGCGAGTGGACCGGTACGATGAACCTGACCGAACCGCAGGCGGGTTCGGACCTGGCCGCCGTGCGCTCCCGCGCCGAGCCGCAGCCGGACGGCAGCTACAAGATCTTCGGCCAGAAGATCTTCATCACCTACGGCGACCATGACCTGACCGACAACATCGTTCATCTGGTGCTGGCCCGCCTGCCGGATGCGCCCGAGGGCGTCAAGGGCATCTCGCTGTTCGTGGTGCCGAAGTTCCTGCTCAACGCCGACGGCTCGCCGGGCAGTCGCAACGACGTGCATTGCGTGTCGATCGAACACAAGCTCGGTATCCATGCGAGTCCGACCTGCGTGCTGGCGTTCGGTGACAACGGGGGCGCCATCGGCCACCTGATCGGCGAACCCAACCGCGGCCTCGAGTACATGTTCATCATGATGAACGAGGCCCGCTTCGCGGTCGGCATGGAAGGCGTCGCGCTTGCCGAACGGGCCTACCAGCAAGCCGTCGGCTATGCCCGCGACCGGGTGCAGGGTACCGAGCTGGGGGTGCGCGGCGGTGGCAAGGTCAGCATCATCCATCACCCCGACGTGCGTCGCATGCTGCTGTCGATGAAGTCGCAGACCGAAGCCATGCGGGCACTGGCCTACGTCGTCGCGGCGGCCAACGACAAGGCGCACCGGCATCCGGACGAGGCGACGCGGGCGGCCTCGCAGGCCCTGGTCGACCTGTTGATCCCGGTGGTCAAGGGCTGGAGCACCGAGAACTCGATCGAGATCGCCTCGACCGGTGTCCAGGTCCACGGCGGCATGGGCTTCATCGAGGAGACCGGCGCGGCGCAGCATCTGCGCGACGCCCGCATCACGACGATCTACGAGGGCACCACGGCGATCCAGGCCAACGACCTGATCGGCCGCAAGATCGCCCGCGACGGCGGTACCACGGTGCGCGGGCTGATCGGCGAGATGCGCGACGCGGCGGGCGCGCTGGCGCGTGGCGACGAGTCGCTGAAGGCGATCGGCAAGGCACTGGCCGACGGCGTCAATGCAGTGGATGCCGCGGTCGGCTATATCGTCGAGAACTACGGCAGCGACGTCAAGGCGGTGCATGTCGGCGCGGTGCCGTTCCTGAAGCTGCTCGGCATCGTCGCCGGCGGCTGGCAGATGGCGCGGGCGGCGCGGATTGCGAGTCAGCGGCTGGCGGCAGGCGAGGGCGATGCCGGCTTCTACCGGGCCAAGATCGTCACTGCCCGTTTCTATGCCGACCACGTGCTGCCGCAGGCGGCCGCGCTGGCCCACACCGTGACCGCCGGCTCGTCGGCGGCGCTGGCGCTGGACGAAGCCCAGTTCTAGGCAAGGTCGGTCGGACGCAACGAAGAACGGGGGCCGCAAGGCCCCCGTTTCCCTTCCTGCACTGCGGGCCGCTCGGCCTTACTCGACCTTGGCCTTGCTGCGCAGGTCGAGCATGTGACGCTCGACCTGCTGCTGCTGAATACGCTGCGACAGCTGGCCCTTGACCTCTTCGAACGGCGGCGCCTTGAGTTCGCGGGTGTCATCGAGGCGAATCACGTGGTAGCCGAAGTCGCTCTTCACCGGCACGCCGGTGAACTGGCCCTTCTCGAGCTTGACCATCGCATCGGAGAACGGCTTGACGAACATGCCAGGGTTCGACCAGCCCAGGTCGCCGCCCTTGCCCTTGCTGCCGGGGTCGGTGGATTGCGCGGCCAGATCCTCGAACTTCTCGCCGGTCTGCAGCTTGGTGATGATCGCCTTGGCCTCGTCCTCGTTGGCCACCAGAATGTGGCGGACCTTGTATTCCTTGTCGCCGGCGCGGCCCTTGATCGCCTCGTAGGCCTTGCGCACCTCGTCGTCGCTGACCGGATTGGTGGCGACGAAATCCTGGATGTAGGCGCGGATCAGGATCGCCTGCTGGGCCAGTGCCATCTGGGCCCGGACGTTGTCCTTCTTGTCGAGGCCCATCTTGCGCGCCTCCTGGGCCATCACCTCGCGGCGGACCAGTTCTTCCTTGACCGCGTTGTGCAGCTGCGGATTGTCCGGCGCACCCTGGGCCTTCTGCTCGGCGAGCAGGGCGTCGGCGCGGGCCTGCGGAATGGCCTCGCCATTGACGGTGACGATGGTGTCGGCCGCGAGCGCGGCGGAAGCGCCGATGGCGGCAGCCAGCGCGAGAGCGATTCGGGCTGTAACGAGCTTCATTGCAGATCCTTCGGTGTGTTCGTGTTTCAATGGGTGGGCGGGAGCGCCTGAATCACAAGCGCGTGGATTTCATTCGTCATCATGTCGCCGAGCGCGTCATAGACGATGCGGTGGCGGGCGAGGGTGTTCTTGCCGTCGAAACACTCGGCGACGATGCGCAGGCGGTAGTGGCCACCGCCGCTGCGGGCGCCGGCGTGGCCGGCGTGCAGCGCACTGTCGTCGCCGATGGTGATCTCGCTGGGCGACAGCGACGCCAGGCGCTGCTTCATCTTCTCGATGGTGTCCAGGCTCACGGCAGCACCTTCTTGTAGGGGCGCACGCTGGTGCGCACGAACACCCCGGTTCGCGTGTAAGGGTCGTCTGCGAGCCAGGCCTCGGCCTCGGCCAGCGACGCAAACTCGGCGACCACCAGGCTGCCGGTGAATCCGGCCGGGCCGGGGTCGTTCGAGTCGATCGCCGGGAACGGGCCCGCCATCAACAGTCGTCCCTGTTCCTTGAGCGCATTCAATCGTGCCAGGTGTTCGCCGCGCACCGCCATGCGTGATTCGAGCGAGTCCGCTTTGTCTTCTCCGATCAGGGCGTAGATCATGTCTGTTCGTCCTCCATGTGGCGGGACAGCCAGGCGCCCTGGGCGAGCACGAACACCAGCATCAGCCCCATCCCGCCGAAGAGCTTGAAATTGACCCAGGTGGCCTCCGAGAAGCGGTAGGCGACCACCAGGTTGAGCACGCCCATCGCAGCGAAGAACATTGCCCAGATCAGATTGAGGCGCTGCCAGATCGCGTCGGGCAGGCTCATCTGGGCTTCCAGCAGCTTGCGGATCAGGTTGCGTCGCAAGAGCAGCGATGAGCCCAGCAGCGTGGCCGCGAACAGCCAGTACAGGGCGGTCGGCTTCCACTTGATGAAGGTCGGATCGTGGAACATCAGCGTCGCCCCGCCGAACAGCGTGACGATTGCGAGGCTTACCCACAGCATGGTTTCGACCTTGCGATGACGCAGCCACACCCATGCGATCTGGCCCGCCGTCGCGACGATGGCGATCAGTGTGGCAATGAGGATCGGCGCCTGCTTCGCCTCGATGCCGTCGCCGAGTATCGATCGCGCCAGGTCGAGCGCGCCGGCTTCGTTGCTGCCCGCAATCTTGTAGGCAACGAAGAAGAGGATGACCGGCAGCAGGTCGAAGAAGAACTTCATAACCGGCGGATTATATCGGGTATCGAAATTACGCCAGGAAAAGCTGCAGGCGCCGTCAAGCGTCGGCGCCGGGCCGGCCGTCGCTCTCGCCCAGCGCGAGGCGGAGGATGGCCCGCAGGCCGCCGCCCTCGCGGGCGAGCAGCAGCAGGGATCCGCCCTGGGCCCGGGCTATGCGGTCGACGATCGCAAGACCAAGTCCGGAGCCCTTGACGTCGGTGCGAGCGGTCTCGAGGCGCGTGAACGGCCGCTTCAGCCGCTCGACCTGATCGGGCGGAATGCCCGGGCCCCGGTCCAGTACTTCGATCAGTGCGTGCGCCTGGTCGATGGCCAACTCGACGGTGACCGGCTCGCCAGGCGCGTAGCGCAGCGCGTTGTCGATCAGGTTGCTGACGGCCCGGCGCAGCCCCAGTGGTCGGCCGCTGACGTGGACCGACTCGGGTGCGGTGAAGCGCACCGGGCTGCCGAGTCGTTCGTAGTGCGCTTCGAGGTCGGCGAGCATGTCCGTCAGATCGATCTGCTTGGTCGCTTCACTCTGGCCGTCCCGCGCGAAATCGACGAACTGGCCGATGATGCGGTCCATCTCGTGGATGTCGGTGCCCATCGCGTCGCGGTCTTCCTGGCTGGACGACGACAGCTCGACGCCGAGCCGAAGTCGGGCCAGCGGGGTGCGCAGGTCGTGAGAAACGCCGGCCAGGATCAGGCGTCGGTCGGCTTCCAGGCTGGCGAGATCGCCCGCCATCTGATTGAACGCGCGCGCCACCTCGGCGACGTCGGCAGGCCCCTCCTCGCGCAGCGGTGCCGGCGTTTCACCGCGACCGACCGCCCGCGCCGCCGAGGCGATGTTGCGCAGCGGGCGATTGACACGGGACACGATGACATAGGCCGCAGCCAGCGAGAGCGCCAGCGCGACCCCTGCCCAACCGAGCCAATCCACCGCCCGCGGCCGGACCACCCGATCGGCGGGGAGCATCACCCAGTATTCGTCCGGATCGTCGGGATCCAGCCTGAAACTGACCCAGAAGCCTTCGAGCCCCTCCCACGACGCGGCAAATCGCGTGTTCTCGCCGAGATCGCGACGCACGCGCCGGGTCAGCAGGTTCAGCGGCCGGGTCTCCGGCAACGGGGTCAGGATGTCGCTCTCCTCCGCCGGGTAGATGCGGATGCCTTCCAGAGCGGCGAGGTCGATCAGCAATTCGCGGCGTCGCGACGGCTCGGCGTTGATCAGCGCGGTTCGGGTGAGGTTGACCACACTGACCACCATCTGGGCCAGGTCGCGGGCACGAGGCCCCTGTTCGAAGTGACGGAAGAGCTGGTACCAGACAATCGCCGAGATCAGCATCACGATCGTCACGACGACGAAGATCTGCCATAGCAGCGTGCGTGGCCACGGCATGCGCCAGCGCGGGCGCGGCGACGATGCGGCCTTCGCCGTCGTGCTCGCAGCGCCTGGATCCAGCTCAGTTGTTCTTGACGCCATCGGGGACGAACACGTAGCCGAAACCCCAGACGGTCTGAATGTAGCGCGGCTTGGCCGGATCGTCCTCGACCAGCTTGCGCAGTCGCGAGACCTGGACGTCGATCGCCCGGTCGAACACTTCGTATTCCCTTCCGCGCGCCAGCTCCATCAGCTTGTCGCGGGAAAGCGGCTGGCGCGGATGCTGCAGCAGGACCTTGAGCAGCGAGAACTCGCCGGTGGTCAACGGCAGTTCCTCGCCGTCGCGGGTCAATGTGCGGGTACCGAGATTGACGCTGACCTTGCCGAAGGCGATTTCCTCTTCCTCGGCGGCCGGCGCGCCCGGCGGCAACTGGGGCTGGCGCCGCAGCACCGCATTCACCCGGGCGACCAGTTCCCGCGGATTGAACGGCTTGGGCAGATAGTCGTCGGCACCCATCTCGAGTCCGACGATGCGGTCGACATCGTCGCCCTTGGCGGTCAGCATCACGATCGGGATCTGGTTCTCCGCTGCCCGAAGGCGTCGGCAGATCGCCAGACCGTCCTCACCGGGCAACATCAGGTCGAGGACCATCAGATCGTAGTGCTCGCGATGCAGGGCGCGATCCATCGCGACCGCGTCGGCAACGGCCTTGACCGAAAATCCCTGTTCGCTGAGATAGCGATTCAGCAACTCGCGCAAGCGGGCGTCGTCGTCCACCAGCAGGACGCGAAAGCGGTTCTTGGACATGAGGCTTCTCGTGGTTGTTTTCGGTCGATTCTAAAGCCATGGCGACGCTTCAGAGGTGACCGGGTAACGCTTCGTAAGCCCGGAGTGCGGTATTTACACGCCCTTACAGAAGTCGTCACCCAATGTGACACAAGTCTCTCCCACGAGCAGATTTTGCAGCTAATCTTAAGAACCCTGAACAAGCTTGTTCGAACAGCCATGTCCCGACACCGTCTGTCAGCCCCGCTTTTCCGTCGCAAGGTCAGTGCGCTGACCGTGCTGGCGCTGGCGCTGGCCACGACGTCCGCGCTGGCCGACGATGCGGCGGTCGCTGTCGGCGCCGCCACCGAAGCGACACCGCTGGCCGACTCGGGTACCTCCTGGCGCTCCGAGATGCGCCGCCTGCTGGCGCCCGAAGGATCGGGCTATCTGCCCACCAGTACGGCAGAACGGCGTGCGATCAGTCGCGAGGAGCGTCATCGCCTGCGGGAAGACATTCGTGCCAACCGGGACATCTACGAATTGCGCGAGCGCCCGGGTCGCAATCGCCGCTGACGCGGCGTCTGGTTTCTCATCCGTATTTTTATCCGATTCGGGTCTCGGAGGAAGTTAGCCGGTTACAATTCCGGCGATGATCATCCTTGCCATCGAGACCTCTTCCGAGCGTGGAAGCATGGCGCTCAGCCATGGCGGCAAGGTCGCCTCGACGTCACTCGATGCCGGTCCGAAGCAGTCCGAGACCGCACTGCGGCGTCTGCGCGATCTGCTGGAAGGCTGTGGTTTGCACATCGAAGACGTCGATGTCGTGGCCTTCGGCTCCGGCCCGGGGATGTTCACCGGACTGCGCCTGGGTTGCGGCCTCGCCCAGGGCCTGGCGATCGGCCTGTCGAAGCCCATCGTCGCGGTCTCGTCGTTGCTCGCGCTGGCGGCCCGCTGTCGTGGCGAGCGCATCGTCGCGGCCACCGATGCCCGCATGGGTGAGATCTATTTCCAGTGTTTCAAGCGACGCGATGGCGTACTCGTGCCGGAGAACGAGCCCGATTGCGTGCCCCCCGAACAGTTGCCCGCGCTGTCGCCCGATTCCGGTTGGCAAGGCATCGGCAATGCCTTCGCGGTGCATGCTGCGCGGATGCCCGCGGCCTTCCTGGGAGCGATCGCCGTGATCGACGCCGATGCGCGCCCCCGTGCCGACGAAGTCGCCGAACTCGCCGCGGACCTGGTCGCCGAGGGTCGCACGACGCCGCTCGAGGAGGCGGTTCCGCAGTACGTGCGCAACAAGGTGGCCCTGACCACGCGCGAGCGCCTGGCTCGCGGAGGACGCAGTTGACGCAGGTGCGGCTGGAGTGTCGGCCGATGTCGGCGAGCGATCTCGGGTGGGTCGTGTCGGTCGAGGCCGCGCTGCACCCCAGCCCCTGGAGCCGCGGCAATTTCGACGACGCGATGTCTGCCGGCTATGCCTGCTGGACCTTCCGCGAGCATGGTTCGCCGGTCGCCTACGCCATCCTGATGTCGGTGCTCGACGAAGCCCATCTGCTCAATCTGACGGTCGCAGCGGATCACCAGGGCCGTGGCATGGGCGCTGCCGTGCTGTCCTTTCTGCTCGACGAAGCGCGTCGCCACGGCGCGGCCCAGTGTTTCCTCGAAGTTCGCGAATCCAACCACGTTGCACTGTCGCTCTATCGGAGTCGCGGCTTCGAGGCGATCGGGCGTCGCAAGGGCTACTATCCGGGCAGACCGGCGAGGGAGGACGCAATCGTGATGAGGTACCGGCTGTGACGCCGCAGCGTGCGCAGTTGCTGGCACGGATGGGCCTGGCCCCGCTGTGGCGTCTGCGCCAGGCGCCCGACGACGATGCCGCCGAGCGGGCTGTCGAGGCCGAGGAGGCGTCGGATGCGGCCGAATCGCCCGTGCACGACATGGCGCCGGATGCGGGTGCCGCTGCGCCGGCCGCAGCGATGACGCTTCCAGCGGTGGCGTTCGATACCTCGGTTGCGCCGATGCCGGAACCGAAGCCGGCGCCGGATGCCGACGACGGCAGCGCCTGGGAACGGCTCGAGCGCGAGATCCGCGACTGCACGGCCTGTCCGCTCCACCGCCAGCGCCACCAGGCGGTCCCCGGCATCGGTGATCGCCACCCACGCTGGCTGGTGGTCGGCGAAGGCCCCGGGGCCGAGGAGGATCGGCGCGGCGAGCCTTTCGTCGGACCGGCCGGCCAGTTGCTCGACGCGATGCTGGCGGCGGTCGGGCTGTCGCGGCAGCAGGGCGCGTTCATCGCCAATTCGGTGAAGTGTCGGCCGCCGGGCAATCGCACGCCCGAGACCGATGAGATCGCCAGTTGCTTCCCCTACCTGCGCCGGCAGGTGCGCCTGCTGGCCCCGCGCCTGATCGTGGCGGTCGGTCGCCCGGCGGCCCAGGCGCTGCTGAATCAGCCGGTGCGGATCGCCGACGTCCGTGGCAGAACCTTCGAGTTCGAGGGCATCCCGGTGATCGTCACCTATCACCCGGCCTATCTCCTGCGCAATCCCCACGACAAGGGCAAGGCGTGGGAAGACCTGTGCCGGGCACGGGCCCTGACCCGCGCGGCGGGGCCATGAATCACACTGTCACATCGGTCTGACGGGAGGCGGCCGCGGGCGGCGCGCGGGCTCGCCGAAGCGGGCTAGAATTGGCCGCGAAGTCCGATCGCAATCCCGCTGGAGGCGTCCATGCCGATCCGCAACCTGCTGTTCCTCGCCGTCGTGGCGCTGCTGCTCAACGGCTGCGGCTACAACGAGATCCAGGCCAACGACGAACGTACGAAGTCGGCATGGTCCGAAGTGATCAACCAGTACAAGCGACGTGCAGACCTGATTCCGAATCTGGTCAAGACGGTCGAGGGCTACGCGGCGCACGAGAAGGCGGTACTGACCGAGGTGACGGCGGCCAGAGCGCGAGTCGGCAGCGTGCAGGCCGGGCCCGAGACGCTGCAGGACCCGGCGGCGCTGGCCGACTTCCAGGCAGCGCAGGGGCAGTTGTCGAGCGCGTTGTCGCGACTGCTGGTGGTGGTCGAACGCTATCCCGAACTGAAGGCGGACGCCAGCTTCCGCGACCTGCAGGCCCAGCTCGAAGGTACCGAGAACCGGATTGCGGTGGCACGCAACCGCTACATCCAGTCCGTCGAGAACTACAACGTGTCGGTGCGCACCTTCCCGAACAATCTGCTGGCGATGGTCCTGGGCTACGACACCAAGGCCAACTTCAGGGTCGACGACGAAGCCGCGATCAGTGCGCCGCCCAGCGTGGAGTTCGGCAGCCAGCCTGCGCGCTGACGCCTTGCGCGATCTCGCCCGCGGCCTCTTGTGGCTGTGGCTGCTGGCGTGCAGCCTGCCGCTGTCGGCCCAGCAA
>JAGRFY010000113.1:0-14186 GCA_020445765.1 Rhodocyclaceae bacterium
TGCGAGGTTCCGGCGAGCGCCGGCCAAGGTTGGGGAGGCGTCCGGCCGGCGGGGAGGGACCGTGCTGTCTCTCAGACGTAGTCCTTGTACTTGTCGAGGAGTCGGACGGGCTTGGCGAGTGCGTCGCGTCGGAAGGGATCACCGAGCTCTCGGGTGCACATGATCTCGATGATGGTGGTCTTGCCCTCGTTCATCTGCCTGTCGATGGCGCGCGTGAGGGCGGGGCCGACGTCCTCGAGGCGGTCGACGGTGATGCCCTCGGCACCCATCGCGCGGGCGATCTCGGCGAAGCTCTGGTTGTCGAGCTCACCGGCGACGAAGCGACGGTTGTAGAAGTCGACCTGGTTCTTCTTCTCGGCGCCCCACTGGCGGTTGTGGAAGACCACCGCGGTGACCGGGATGTTGTGGCGCACGCAGGTCATGGTCTCCATCAGGCTCATGCCCCAGGCGCCGTCGCCGGCATAGGAGACCGCCGGGCGATCGGGCGCGGCGACCTTGGCCCCGATGATGGTCGGGAAGGCATAGCCGCAGTTGCCGAAGCTCATCGCCGCGAAGAACGAGCGCGGCTTCTCGAAGCGCAGATAGCTGTTGGCCACCGAGTTGATGTTGCCGATGTCGGTGGAGACCATCACATCCTCGGGCATCGCCTTCTCGAGCTCGCGCAGCACCTGGCGCGGGTGCAGGTACTGGCCACCGGAGAAGGGCTTCTCCTGCGCGTTCTCCTCGATCATGTCGAGGCTGAACGGATCGCGCTCGTGGGTCCACTCGTCGAGCTCCCGCTCCCAGGCCGCCTTCTCGGCCGCGATGGTCGCGGCCCGCTCGCCACGGGTGGCGTCGCACGCCAGTGCGCGATCGGCCAGCCGCGTGGTGAGCGCCACGGCGGCCGCCTTGGCGTCGCCGCAGATGCCCACCGAGATCTTCTTGACCAGGCCGAGCATCTTGTTGTCGGCATCGATCTGGATGATCTTCGCGCTCTTCGGCCAGTAGTCCATGCCGTGCTGGGGCAAGGTGCCGAAGGGGCCCAGGCGCGAGCCCAGCGCCACCACCACGTCGGCCTGACTCATCAGCTTCATCGCCGCCTTCGAACCCTGGTAGCCGAGCGGGCCGCACCACAGCGGGTGACTGGCCGGGAAGGAATCGTTGTGCAGATAGCTGTTGACCACCGGCGCACCGAGGCGCTCGGCCAGGGCCTTGCACTCCTCGACGGCATCGGCCATGACCACGCCGCCGCCGGAGATGATCACCGGGAAGCGGGCCTTGGCGAGCAGCTCGGCCGCCTCGTTCAGGGACTGCTCGCCGCCGGGGCCGCGGTCCAGGCGCGAAGGCTTCGGGATCTCGCAGGTGACCTCGCCGTAGAAGTAGTCGCGGGGGATGTTCAACTGGGTCGGCCCCATCTCGCTCATGGCGCGGTCGAAGCAGCGGCCGGTGTACTCGGCCATGCGCGCCGGATGGGTGACGTGGCCCTGGTACTTGGTGAACTCCTGGAACATCGGCAACTGGTTGCACTCCTGGAAGCCGCCCAGGCCCATCGTCATGGTGCCGGTCTCGGGGGTGACGATGACCACCGGGCTGTGGGCCCAGTAGGCGGCCGCGATCGCGGTCACGCAGTTCGAGATGCCGGGACCGTTCTGTCCGATGACCACGCCGTGGCGGCCGGAGACGCGGGAGAAGCCGTCGGCCATGTGGGCGGCGCCCTGCTCATGCACCACCGGGATCAGGCGGATGCCGGCGGGCGAGAAGATGTCCATCGCATCCATGAAGGCCGAGCCCATGATGCCGAACATGTCGGTCACGCCGTTGGAGACCATGGTCTCGACGAAGGCTTCGGAAGGGGTCATTCGGGTCGGGCCGCTGGGCACGCTGCGCGGGTCGAGGTCGCTCATGGTCATTGTCTCCTGTCGATTGTCGATATTAAGTTCTGAAAAACGGAACAATATGTTCCAAAAACGATCAATGAACGCACTCTAAGAGTGTTGCCCCTCCGAGTCAACGAAAATTTCGGAAATTGATATATTTTGTACCGAAAAATAAATTTGATACGATGAGTGCCTCGATCACCAGAGGGAAGCCATGAGTACATCGGAAGTGACGCGCATCGACGGCGACACGCCGACCCTGCGCCTGTTCGGACTGCTGGAGGTCATCGCCCAGAAGGATCAGTTCGTGTCGTTGCAGGGGTTGGTCGAAGACACCGGACTGCCCAAGCCGACCCTGCATCGGATGTTGCAGCAGCTTGAGAGCGCCGGCATGTTGCAGCGGGACGGCGACGGCAGGCAGTACAGCACCGGCCTGCGCTTGCGCCAGCTCGCCGAGACCCTGTTGCTCAACAACACCGTGCATGGTGCGCGCCATGCCGTTCTTCGCCGCCTGGTCGACGAGATCGGCGAGAGCTGCAACATCACGGCCTTGTCGGGCGCCGAAGTGCTCTATCTCGATCGGGTCGAGACGCCCGCGCCGTTGCGCTTCTATCTGCACCCGGGCTCGCGGGTGCCTGCCCACTGCTCGGCCAGCGGCAAGCTGTTCCTCGCACAGATGAGCAGCAGTCAGCGCCGTCGCCTGCTCGAACATTCGCCGTTGGAGAAGTACACCGAGAAGACCATCGTCGATCCGGTGGCGCTCGAAGCCGAGATCGAACGGGTGAGGCGCGATGGCTACGCCGTGGACAACGAGGAATTCCTTCCTGGGCTGGTCTGTCTCGCAGTGCTCGTGCCTCGCGGCGGCGGGCGTTCGAACAGTGCGGTCGCCGTGCAGGCGCCGGTCATTCGCCTGCCTCTGGCGAAACTGCTCGACTTGTTGCCTAAGCTCCGCCGGGCCGCTTCCGCGCTCGAACAGATCGAGTTCGAAGCCAGTGGCGACGGTCGCGACAGTGCGTGAAAGGGCCCGGCTTGCGACAAGGCGATTTCACTTGCCGGGATTGCTTCGTGGCCCTGGGGCCGATTCGGATAGAATGCCCCGCTCGAAGCCGGACGATTCGACTGCCGCCGTGGCAGCGACCTCGGCCGGTCGCAAGACAAGGAGTGAGGCATGGCTTCCGTCAATAAGGTGATTCTGGTCGGCAACCTGGGTGCCGACCCCGAGACCCGATACGCGCCGTCGGGTGACGCGATCGCGAACATCCGGGTCGCCACGACCGATCGCTGGCGCGACAAGGCGAGCGGCGAGATGCGAGAGGCCACCGAGTGGCACCGCGTTTCGTTCTACGGCCGCCTGGCCGAAGTTGCCGGCCAATACCTGCGCAAGGGCAGCCAGGTCTACATCGAAGGCTCGCTGCGCACCCGCAAATGGCAGGACCAGAGCGGCCAGGAGCGTTACTCCACAGAGATTCGTGGCGACCAGATGCAGATGCTCGGGCGCCGGGAGGGTATGGGCGAGGCGCCGATGCGCAGCAGTGACGGTGGCTTCGAAAGTGCCGGGCGTCCGGCACGCAGCCAGGGCGGCAACCCGCCGCAATCGCCGGCACAGAATCAGCCGCCTTCGAGCGGTCTCGGCGACTTCGACGACGACATTCCGTTCTGACGGTACGCCGCAGGCGCTGCAGCGCTACAGTCGGAAGCGCGCCATCGTGCTGGTCAGGTCGGCGGCGACGTGGTTCAGATCCCGGGCGGCAGCGACGATGCTGCGCACCGAAGCCGCATTCTCGTCGGCGCCCTGGGCGACGGTCTCGACCTGATTGGCCACCAGCGAGCTGGTCGAGCGTTGTTCCTCGAGTGACTCGGAGATCGAGCGCACCGAGCGGAGTGCATCGTCGATGACCTGACGGATCCGGGCGATCGCGTTGCCGGCCTCGGCGGACAGTTGCCGGCTGCGGCCCACCTGCTCGGTGCCGGCCTGCATCTGTTCCTTGGCTGCGCGAGATTCACCCTGGATGCTGTTGACCAGCCCGACGATCTCGCCGGTGGATTGCGCCGTGCGCTCGGCCAGCTTGCGCACCTCGTCGGCGACGACGGCGAAGCCGCGCCCCTGCTCGCCGGCGCGGGCCGCTTCGATCGCTGCATTCAGGGCCAGCAGGTTGGTCTGATCCGCTATCTCGCGAATGACGCCGACGATGGTGCCGATGTTGTCGGATTCGTCGGCAAGACGGTCGATCGTCCTGGCGCTCTCGGATACCAGATCGGCGACCTTCACCATCTCGCTGGCGGCCGACTCGACCACCGCGTGACCATGCGACGCGGAGCTTCCGGCGTCGTTGGCGAGGCCCTGTGCGTCCTGCGCATTGTCGCTGATGTGGCTGATGCTCACCGCCATCTGTTCCATCGCGGCCGCCATCGCCGCCGCCGCCTCGCTTTGCGATTCGCTGACCTGTTGCGCTTCGTCGCCGGAGGCGGCCAGTTGTTCGGCTGCGGCCGAGATGCGCTGCGCTGCCTGGCTGATGCTGCCGACGACGCCATGCAGCGCGTCCTGCATGCGCTTCATCGCGGCCATGACACTGGTCCGGTCGTCGTCGCGCAAGGCGATCGCCTGGTCGAGATGTCCTTCGGCGATGCGCCCGGCGGCCGTCGAGACTTCGCCGGGCTCGGCGCCGAGCTGGCGTTGCAGTCCGCGTACGATCGCGTACGACAGTCCGGCGCCGACCAGTACCGCCAGCGCGATCAGCGCAAGGCTCGAATTGCGCGCCCAGCTCGCCTGGTCCTCCGCCGTCTCGAACTGACGCTGTGCTTCCTCGAGCTGTACTTCGATCAGCGCAGAAAACTTGTCCGACAGCGGGTCGATCAGGGGATAGAGATCCTGCTCGGCGAATCGAACCAGTTCGTACGGGTTGCTGTCCCGGATCGCCGCCTTGAGCCGCATCAGGGCAGGGGCGCTGGCCTTCATCATCGGCTCGAGTTCCGCAATCAGGGCTTCTTCCTCGGCGATCAACTGTGTCGCCTTGTAGGCCTTCCAGATGGCCGCGATTTCGGTTTCGGCGGCTTCGACGTTGCGCACGCCCTCGTCACGGCCAATGGCGCCGGCGCGCACCTTGTGCGCGGTATCGACGATGTTGACCGCGTACAGGTCGGCGACCCGTTTGAGGTCGCGCATCGGCACGACACGGTCGCTGTATACGGTCTCGAGGCTGGCGATCGTCCTGTTCATGTTGAACAGTCCCAGTTCACCGAGGAGCACTGCGAAGACGATCAGGGTCGTCGCAAGGATCGTCAGGCGCGTGCGCACTTTCATTCGATTCATCGTCATCATCCGGAAGCGTGGCATTCTTCAGGCGCCGCCGCCATATCGCAGGTGGCAACCCTCCCACCCGCGCGCGGCGTCGCGGCTGTCGGATGCTGATAACGGAAGCTGCCGCCTTAAATTGAGCGGGAAATATGACTTAAGTTATATCTGTCGTGACCGGCTGTGCAGTGACGCTTCAGCGCAGTGCGTCTCGGATGCGAGTCAGTCCCTGCTCGAGCAGGGTGCGCGGGCAACCGAAGTTGAGCCGCACGAAGCCCGGCGCACCGAAGCCGCGTCCGTCCGAGAGGCCGACACCGCGGGCTTCGAAATGCGCCGCGGGATCGGCGATTCCGCGTGCCTGGGCGAACGGCCGGCAATCGAGCCAGGCAAGATAGGTGGCTTCGGGCAGTGTCGTCCGGATTTCCGGAATCTCCGCCAGTCGTTCGCCGACCAGGCTGCGGTTTCCCAGCAGGTAGTCCACCAGGCGCCGTCGCCAGTTCTCTCCGTGGCGGTAGGCAGCCTCGGTGGCGACCAGGCCGAGCAGGTTCACGTGCGGCACGATGCCCCGCATTGCGTGGCGAAAACGCCGCCGCAGCCCGTCGTCCGGAATGACGGCGAACGCGCAGTACAGAGACGGGATGTTCCAGGTCTTGCTCGGCGCCATCAGCGTGATCGTTCTGGCCGCGATCGACTCGTCGAGCGCGGCGATCGGCAGATGGCGGCGTTCCTCGTCGAGCACCAGGCCGCAGTGGATTTCGTCGGAGCAGATCACCAGGTCGCGACGTTCGCAGATCCCGGCGATCCGTTCCAGTTCGTGTCGCTCGAACACCCGCCCGACGGGGTTGTGCGGATTGCACAGCATGAACAGACGGGTGGTGTCGTCCATCGCCGCCTCGGTCGCGTCCCAATCCCAGGTCCAGCGCAGGTCGCCGCCCTGCCGCAGGGCGGCCTGCTGCAGCCGGCGCCGGTTGTTGGCCGGCGCGCCGAGGAAGGGCGGGTAGATCGGCGTCGCCGTGAACACGCCGTCGCCGTCGTCGCCGATCGCACGGCAGGCGACGTTGAACGCGCTGACCATGCCGGGCAGCCAGACCAGCCAGCGCGGCTCGATATGCCAGCCGTAGTCGCGATCCATCGCGTCGACGATTGCGCCGTCGAGCGACGGCCAGGCGTCGGTGTAGCCCAGCACCCGGTGATCGAGGCGTGCCCGGATCGCGTCGATGACGACCTCGGGGGCGGCGAAATCCATGTCGGCCACCCACATCGGAATGACGTCGCGGCCTTCGAAACGCGACCATTTTTCGCCGGGCACCGCCCGCCGATCGACGATCTGGTCGAAATCCTCCGTTGATTCGGCCAACGCCGGCCTCCTTCGCCTGTCCACGCAGCTTGGATTGCTGCGCCGCCGCAACTAGAATCGGGTGACCCCGACAAGAGATCCGGATACTACTATGCTCACTCACTTCGCCGACGGCATCCACGCCTTCGATTCCGGTTACGGCCGTCCGCTGCTCGATGCCATCCACCTGATCGAGGACGGCGGCCGCGTGGCGATCGTCGATACCGCCAGCAATGATTCCGTGCCGCGGGTGCTGTCCGCTCTGGCCGAACTCGGCCGCACGGTGGAGGATGTCGATTATCTGCTGCTGACCCACATCCACCTCGACCATGCCGGCGGTGCCGGCGCGTTGATGGCGCAGTTGCCGGTGGCGCGACTGGTGGTGCATCGGCGTGGCGCCCGCCACATGGCGGATCCGGCCAAGCTCTGGGCCGGGACCGTCGCCGTCTATGGCGAGGCACAGGCCACGCAACTCTACGGAGAACTGGTGCCGGTACCGGCGCATCGCATCGTCGAAGCCGACGACGGGCTCGAACTGCGCTTGGGCGGCCGCGTCATCGAGGTGCTCGATACGCCGGGCCATGCCCGCCACCATGTCTGCTATTTCGACCGGTCCGCACGCGCTTTCTTCACGGGTGACACGTTCGGCCTGTCCTATCGCGAGCTTGACGTAGACGGGCGCGCATCGATCTGGCCGACGACGACGCCGGTCCAGTTCGATCCGCAGGCGATGCATGCATCGATCGAGCGGCTGGTCGCGCGCTGCCCGGTCGTGATGTACCTGACCCATTACAGTCGGGTCGCCGACGTCGAACGGCTGTCAGCGGACTTGCACCGGCTGATCGACGAACACGTCCGCGTCGCCGAGGCGGCCGAGGGCGACGGCAAGGCGCTGACGGACAACATCGTGGCCGGCCTGCGGGCGCTGCTCTACGAGGAAGCCGCACGTCAGGGCTGGTCGCTCGAGCTGTCCGAGCTCGAGGCGTTGATGGCGATGGATATCGAGCTCAACGCCCAGGGGCTGGCCGTGTGGCTGTCGAGCCGGCAACCGGCGACGGTTTGAGCCGCCGTCCGGCGGCGTTGGTGGTCCGGAGGAGACCCGGCATCCCGCGGCGCTGTGTATCATGCGCGCCGGATCGAGATCGAGAAGGCCGATGGACGACGACCTGAGCGGCAGGGAGGAACCGGCGCGTCGCTTTTCCGGGGTATTCCGGCTTTACGGCGAGACCGGCTTTGCCCGGCTGCGCAGGGCGCGCGTCGCTGTCGTCGGCATCGGCGGCGTCGGCTCGTGGGCGGCCGAGGCACTGGCACGCAGTGGCATCGGGCGCCTGCGACTGGTCGACCTCGATCATGTCGCCGAATCGAACATCAATCGGCAGGTGCATGCCCTCGAACCGACCCTCGGCATGGCCAAGGTCGAGGCGATGGCCGTACGCATCGCCCAGATCGATCCGGCCAGCGCGGTCGAGGCGATCGATGCCTTTCTCGAGCCGGACAACGCCGAGGCCCTGATCGCCGGTTGTGACGCGGTGATCGACGCGGTCGACCAGATGCGGGCGAAGCTGGCGATGGTGCTGACCTGCCGTCGGCTCGGTGTACCGCTGCTGGTGTGCGGCGGTGCCGGCGGCAAGCGCGATCCGGCCCGGATCGAGCTGACCGACCTGGCACGCACGGTCCAGGATCCGCTGCTGTCGCGTTTGCGCTCCCGATTGCGGCGTGAACATGGTTATCCACGCGGCCCAGGCCGTCGGCTGGGGGTCGACGTGGTGTTTTCGAGCGAGCCCGCCATCGCTTCGGCAATGCCGTGCGCGCCGCTAGCAGGCGGTGCCGCGCTCGGTTGCGCGGGTTTCGGTTCGAGCGTCGCGGTGACCGCGGCGTTCGGCCTGCAGGCTGCGGGCTGGGCGCTCAATCGCCTCGCCGACGGTGCGCGCCCCTGACGGCAGGCGTGCCGGCAAGCCCTCAGGAACCGCCGAGCAGCGCGTCCGGATCGATCGCGGTACCGTTCAGGAACACGCTCCAATGGACGTGCGGGCCGGTCGCCCGGCCGGTCGCGCCGGCCCGGCCCACGATGTCGCCGGCAGCGACCTCGTCGCCGACGCTGACGTCGACGCGCGAAAGGTGGCAGAGCATGCTGATCAGGCCATGGCCGTGATCGACGAACACCGTGCGGCCGTTGAAGAAATAGTCGCCGGTGAGCGATACCCTGCCGGCACCGGGCGCGGCCACCGGGGTCCCGGTCGGCACCGCAAGATCGAGTCCGCTGTGTGGACGCCGCGGCTTGCCGTTGAATGTGCGGCGCAGGCCGAAGGCGCTCGAGCGGCGACCATCGACGGGTAGCCGCAGGGTCGCGCGCTTCGGTGCCGGCTCGCGCCATGCGCGCTTGGCAGCGTTCTGTTCGTCGCTCTCGCGCGACCAGCGCGCCAGATCGGCCGGGTCGGGGTCGACGTGGCGCCGGTTCTTGACGTGCAGGTGCTGCATCGGATAGTCGTGAGCCTCGATCTCCAGCGGCTGCTCGCGTTGGCGCCCGCGATCATCGGTGATCTCGGCGCTGAGCCATCCCGGCTCCGCTTCCAGCGGGATGCCGACCAGTGCCTGCCAGCGTGCACCGGTCGCGATCACCAGCACGCGGCGTCCCTGAAAGTGGACCGACGGCGCAGGTGCGTCGGCCGGGCCGAGGTCGAGGCGTGCGACACCGCCCGGGTGCGAGACCGGCACCTGCCGATCGACCGCTTGCGCCAGACCGGCGAGGCAGACCAGAATCAGGGCGGCGTAATATTTCATGTGCAGTGGCTCGACGGACACCCGATATCGATGACAGAGGCTATCGTACTGTTTGCCCATGGCGCGCGCGACCCGGAATGGGCCGGACCGGTGCGGCGGCTGGCCGCAAAGCTGGAAGCGCGCGCGCCGGCGGTGCGCGCGCGACCGGCCTTCCTGGAGTTCATGACGCCCGATCTCGACCAGGCGGTCGACGCGCTGGTCGCCGACGGCGCCAGCCGGATCCTGGTGGTGCCGGTATTTCTCGCCCAAGGTGGGCATCTGAAGCGCGACGTGCCACAACTGGTGGACGCGGCGGCGCGACGCCACGCCGCGTGTCGGGTGATGCTCGCCACCGCGGTCGGCGAGGACGAAGGCGTGCTGGCGGCCATGGCCGACTATGCGCTGGCCACGCTGGCGGCTGACGATGGCTGACGAAGTGCATCGGGTTCGCCGGCCGTGCGAGGTGCTACCGCTGGCCCGATGCCTGGCGCTGGGCTGTGATCGTCCGTCGATGGTCGCCGCCGGTCTGGCGGAACTGATCAGCAACGGCATCGAGCACGGCAACCTCGAAATCGGATTCGCACGCAAGCGGGCGTGGCTCGCGCGCGGCCAATTCGAACGGGAGCGCCAGCTCAGGCTCGACGCGCCGTCCACCCGCGTGCGCGACGTCTGCGTCTCGGTCGATCGCTTCGCCGATGTCGTGCGCTTTCGCATTCGCGACCAGGGATCCGGTTTCGATTGGCCGTCATGGCTGGATTTCGACGAATCACGCGCCGATGCGCCCAATGGCCGCGGCATAGCCCTGGCACGGGCGAGCTGCTTTGCCTCCCTCTACTACATCGGTCGCGGCAACGTGGTCGAGGCGCTGGCCCTGCGCGCCTGAGCACGGTGACCCCGGTCACCGATCGATGTCCGCGCTATTGACCGGATTGTCCATTAGAATATACTGATATACATGAAAAGAATTCTCGCTTCCCTGTTGATGGTCGCGCTGCCCTGCGCGGCGAGTGCACAGTCGCCATCGGCGGTGCGCGTCGACGCCAGCCCGGTGCTGGCTTCCTATCCGGCCGAGGGCGTGGTCGAAGCCGTGCATAGCGCGACGCTGGCGGCCCAGACCCAGGGTCGCATCCTGGAGATGACGGTGGACGCTGGCGATCGCGTCAAGCGCGGCGATCTGGTGATCCGCATCGACGCGGCCGCAGCCACCCAGGCGGTGGCTGGCGCCGAAGCCCAGGTGGAGCAGGCCAGGGCCAGCGCGATCAACGCCCGCGCCCAGTTCGAGCGTACCCAGGGGCTGTTCGAACAGAAGTTCGTCAGCCAGGCCGCGCTGGACCAGGCAGAAGCAGGACTGCGGGCCGCCGAGGCAGCGCTGCGCGCGGCCGAGGCCGGTCGTGGGCAGGCCACGGTGGCGCGCGGCTTCGCCAGCCTCGCGGCACCGATGGACGGCATCGTCGCCCGCCGCGACGCGCAGCCGGGTGAAATGGCCCAGCCCGGGCGCGCGCTGCTGACCATCTACGACCCGACCGAGATGCGCGTCGTCGCCGACCTGCCCCAGTCGCGCCTGGAGGCGCTGCGGCGTGGTCCGCTGAGCGCCCGTGTCGAGTTTCCGGACAGTGGACGCTGGGTCGAGGCCGGTCACGTCGAGCTGATTCCGACCGCCGACCCACGGACCCATACCGTGCAGGCCCGGGTGGGGCTGCCGCCCGAATATGCCGGCGTGCTTCCGGGTACCTTCGCCCGGGTCCATTTCGCCACCGGCGAGCAGAGCCGGATCGGTGTACCGCCGGCGGCCATCGTGCGTCGCGGCGAGATTACCGGCGTCTATGTGCAGCAGGCCGAGGGCAGCTTCGTGCTGCGTCAGGTACGACTCGGCGAAGCGCTGTCGGACGGCCGCATCGAGGTGCTGGCCGGACTCGCGCCCGCCGAGTCGGTCGCCACCGACGCAGTGAAGGCCGGCATCGCCCTCAAGCGCGGCGTAGCCCGTTAGGGGTCGGTCGATGAACACAGCCACCGACCGGATGGGCGTCTCCGGACGTATCAGCGCGGCCTTCCAGCGCAATGCCCTGACGCCGCTGTTGGCGCTGGTGCTGATGCTGATGGGCGTCTTCGCGACCCTGATCACGCCGAAGGAGGAGGAGCCCCAGATCGACGTGACCATGGCCAACGTGCTGGTGCCTTTCCCCGGCGCCTCGGCACGCGACGTCGAGGCTCTTGTTTCGCGCCCGGGCGAACAGGTGCTGTCGCGGATCGCGGGCGTCGAGCACGTCTATTCGGTTTCGCGGCCGGGCATGTCGGTGATTACCGTGCAGTTCGAAGTCGGCGTCCAGAACAACGACGCGCTGGTACGCCTGTACGACACCATCGATTCCCACAGCGACTGGCTGTCGCCGCAACTCGGCGTGATGCAGCCGGTGGTCAAGCCCAAGGGCATCGACGACGTGCCGATCGTCGCGCTGACGTTCTGGACCGAGGACGCGGCCCGCTCCGGCTTCGAGCTGCAACAGGTGTCGCGGGCGATCGAGGTCGAGATCAAGCGCATCGATGGCACCCGGGACGTCACCACCATCGGTGGCCCCGGTCACGTCGTCAAGGTCGAGATGATGACCGAGCGGATGAACGCCTACGGCGTCACCGCGCAGGATCTCAAGGCGGCGCTGCAGATCTCCAATGCGTCGTTGCCGGCCGGCAGCCTGACCGCCGACAACCGCGAAGTGCTGGTGCAGACCGGCACCTATCTGGAATCGGCCGACGACGTGCGCACACTGGTGGTCGGCACCAACCAGGGCAAGCCGGTGTTCATGCGCGACGTCGCGGAGGTCAGCGACGGTCCGGGCGAGAACCGCCAGTACGTCTGGTTCGGTGCCGGCAGCGCTGCTGGACAGCGCGGCGTCGACGCGTCGGGCCTGTTCCCGGCGGTGACCCTGTCGGTCTCGAAGAAGCCTGGCGCCAATGCGTCCGATGTCGCCGACGCGGTGATCGCCCGTGCCGAATCGCTGCGCAACACGGTGGTTCCGGACGGGATCGAGATGACGGTCACCCGCAACTACGGGCAGACCGCCTCGGACAAGGCCGACAAGCTGATCGGCAAACTGGTGTTCGCCACTTCCGCGGTGGTCGCCCTGGTGCTGCTGACGCTGGGCTGGCGCGAGGCACTGATCGTCGGCGTGGCGGTGGCGCTGACCCTGGCGGCGACGCTGTTCGCGTCGTGGGCCTGGGGCTTCACGCTGAACCGGGTCAGCCTGTTCGCGCTGATCTTCTCGATCGGCATCCTGGTCGACGATGCCATCGTGGTGGTCGAGAACATTCACCGCCACCATGTGCTCGAGCCGGACAAGCCGCTTTGGCAGCTGATACCCGGCGCGGTCGACGAGGTCGGCGGACCGACCATCCTGGCCACCTTCACGGTGATTGCGGCCTTGCTTCCGATGGCCTTCGTCAGTGGTCTGATGGGGCCCTACATGAGCCCGATCCCGATCAATTCGTCGATGGGCATGTTCATTTCGCTGGCGGTCGCCTTCGTCGTCACGCCGTGGCTGGCGCAGCTGATGCTGAAGAAGACGCCGGTGCATGCGCACGGCGAGGACCGCATGACGGCCACCCTCGACCGGGTCTTCCGGCGCATCATGGGCCCGCTGCTCGACGCCCGCCGCGGCGGGCGCAACCGGGGCCTGCTGTGGCTCCTGATTCTCGGGCTGATCGCCGCGTCGGTGTCGCTCGCGGTGGTCAAGCTGGTGGCCTTGAAGATGCTCCCCCTCGACAACAAGAGCGAGTTCCAGGTCATCGTCGACATGCCGGTCGGCACGCCGGTCGAGCAGACCCAGCGCGTGCTGCAGGAGATCGGTGCGCATCTCGCCCAGGTGCCGGAAGTCACCGACTACCAGACCTATGCCGGTACCGCGAGCCCGATCAACTTCAATGGTCTGGTACGCCAGTACTATCTGCGGGCGGCACCGGAGCTCGGCGACATCCAGGTGAACCTGGCCGACAAGCATCATCGCGATCGCTCGAGCCACGAGATCGCAATTGCGGTGCGCGACCGCGTCAGCGAGATCGCCCGCGGCTTCGGCGGCAATGCCCGCGTCGTCGAGGTGCCGCCCGGACCGCCGGTGATGGCACCGATCGTCGCCGAGGTCTATGGCCCCGACTACGAGGGGCAGATTGCAGTGGCGCAGAAGATCCGCGGTGTCTTCGAGAAGACGCCCGACATCATTGCGATCGACGATTCGATCGACGAAGTCGCGCCGAAGCTCGTACTGCGGGTCGATCAGGCCCGTGCCGCGCTGATCGGCGTCGCCCAGGCGGATGTCGTCGAAGTGCTGCGCATGGGCCTTGCCGGCGAGTCGGTGACGCCGGTTCACGGCAGCGACAACAAGTACGAGATCCCGGTGCGCGTACAACTGCCGGCCAGTCGCCAGGCGCGCCTTGAGGAACTGCTGGCGATGCGTGTGCGCGCCCGCGACGGGCATCTCGTGCCAATCTCGGAAGTGGTTCAGGAGCGACCCAGCCAGCGTGAGCAGGTGATCTACCACAAGGATCTGCTGCCGGTCGTCTACGTCACCGGCGACATGGGCGGCGTACTCGATTCACCGCTGTACGGCATGTTCGACATGCGCAGTGCAATCGCCGGCCTGGTCCTCGACGGGCCACGGCTGGCCGGTACGGTGGACGAATACTTCATTTCGCAGCCGGCCGATCCCTATGCCGGCTACAGCATCAAGTGGGACGGCGAATGGCAGGTCACCTACGAGACCTTCCGCGACATGGGCATCGCCTACGCGGTCGGACTGGTGTTGATCTACCTGCTGGTGGTGGCGCAGTTCAAGAGCTACCTGGTGCCGCTGATCATCATGGCGCCGATCCCGCTGACGGTGATCGGCGTGATGCCGGGTCATGCCCTGCTCGGCGCACATTTCACCGCGACCTCGATGATCGGCATGATCGC
>JAGRFY010000113.1:14209-36102 GCA_020445765.1 Rhodocyclaceae bacterium
CGCAACTCGATCCTGCTGGTCGATTTCATCAACCACCAGCGCAATCAGGGGATCGAATTCGCCGAGGCGGTGATTCGTGCGGCCAGCGTCCGCGCCAAGCCGATCGGACTGACCGCGCTGGCGGCGATGATCGGCGCCCTGTTCATTCTCGACGATCCGATCTTCAACGGGCTGGCGATCAGCCTGATCTTCGGCATTTTCGTCTCCACCGTGCTGACGCTGGTGGTGATCCCGGTTCTCTACTTTGCCGCCCGCCACAAGCGCGAGGCGAAGACCGACCCAGAAGGAGCAAGCTCATGAATCTCACCGTCAATCAGTTCGTCCGGATCTTTGCGGGCGCCTTCGTGCTGATCTCTCTGGCACTCGGCGTCGAGGGCTCGCCACTGTTCGTGAATGCCAATTTCCTGTGGTTCACGGCATTCGTCGGCGCCAATCTGTTCCAGAGCGGATTCACGCGCTTCTGCCCGCTCGAAATCTTCCTGCGCAAGCTCGGCGTCAAGGATTCCGTGAGCTGCGCCTGATGCATCTCGCGCGGTGGTCGGCAGCGGTCACCGCGACCGCCGGCGAGTGCTGCCGCAGCCTCAACTCGGGCGCAGGCAGGCCGTTAAGGCGTGAATGCGTTTCTTCCTGCCGGGGCCCTACGGCCGCGCCGTCTCGCCACTGTCGTTTCGCCTGCCAGGCGGCCATGTCGCCGCAGCCGGCGCCGGGCCCCACTTGCCTGCGCTCGCGATCTTCGTACTGTGCGCGGCGCTGGTGCTGGCGGCCACGTTCCGTCTGGCGGAACGCGAGGATGCCGAGTCGCGCCGCCGGGCAGGCGAGGCCAGCGGCCGCATTGCCGCCGAGCTGTCTTCCCATTTCGCCAGCTATCGACAATTTCTGCATTCGGCCGCCGCATTCCTGACGGCATCCGGCGAAGCAGACGGTGTGCGCTGGCGGCGCTTCGTCGAGCGCGCCGCCGCCGGCCTGTCGCCGCCCGGTGGCGTGCTGGCGATCGGGGTTCTGGTACCGCAAGCCCACGGCGGCTTGAAGGTCGACCGGCTTGCCTTCGCGATGTCGTCCGATCGTTCGCTGTCATATACAGGCCTCGGGTCGATGCCGCAGATCGTCGATGCGGCGGCCCTCGCGTCGGAGTTCGACGAGCCGACACTGAGCGCGCCGTTGCGCCTGTTCGCAACCGCACCGCGCAATACGCTCGAGGCCTTGTTCCTGATGCCGATCGAGCGCGCAGGCCGCAGCGTGGCCGACGCCGGCGGCAGACCCCTGGTCTTCGTCGCCCTGAGCTTTGCCGGCATGTTGGCCGGCGAGCATGCCGCGGGCGGGATCCGGCTTCTCGACACGACCCGGCCCGAAGCGGTTGCGGTCTTCGACGGCAGTAGCGACCTGAACCGGGTCGCCGGGGGGGAGCGTGCGCTGATGCTCGGCGGTCGCAACTTCCGTCTGATCCTGCACGGACAACTGGCGTCGCCCGCCGACGGCCTGTCGATAGCGGCGGCAATCACCGGCATCGGTGCCAGCATGCTGATCGCCTGGCTGGTATTTGCCAGCGGTGCCAGCCGCCGCCATGCGCTGGAACTCGTCGGACGCATCAGTGCCGGCGTCGACGATCGCGAGCGGCGTCTCGCGCTGGCCCTCGACGCGGCGGGCGAAGGCGTCTGGGAATGGTCGCCGGGTCGGCAGGAGCTGTATCTCAACCACCGTGCCCGCAAGCTGCTCGAGGACGCCGGATGGGACGGCCGCAGATCGACGCCTCGCGCCGTTCTGCGGGCGCTCGATGCGGCCGATCGGCGCCTGCTGCTGGCCGCCCTGCGCGGAATGCTCGAGTCCAACATCGCATTCGATGTCGAGGCGGGCGCGAATGCGACAGTCGCGACCGATCTGCGACTGCGCATCCGTGCGCGGGCGGAGTGCTCGGCGGCCGGTCGCGTCGGCCGTGTCGTCGGCGCGATCGCCGATGTCAGCGTCCAGCGCAGATGTGAAGCGCTGGCACGGCGTTCGCAGCATCTTCTGGCCGATGTCTTCGATGCCTTGCCGATTGCAGTGACCGTCCATGGCGTCGATCGGGCGCAGCGACTGTGCTCCCGATCCGCGCAGACGCTGCTCGAATCATCCGGTCATGCCGGGCGCGTCCCGTGCGAAGCCGAGGAATTGACGAAGGCACTGGCGAGCGGCGTCGACAGTGTGTTCGCCAATGGCCTGACCGCACGTCATGAGGTGCATACGGTCGATGGTCAAGGTCGGGTCCGGGTCTGGCAGATCGACAGTCTGCCGATCGAGGACGCCGATGGTGCGCCGGCGGTTGTCAGTGTGATCGGCGATGTCACCGAGGCCAGCCGCCAGATCGACGACGCCAAGGCGCTTCGGCATCGCTTCGAGATCTTGCTGGAGGCGCTGCCGGTGGGGATCGCATTGCTCGACGCGAAGGGCCGCATTGCCTTGTGCAATCCGGATTTTCGGTCCCTGTGCGGGCGTGAGAGCAGCGGCGCGGCAGAGCGGATCGATGCCGGCAGCGGGCACCTCCTGCCCGAGCTGTCGACGCTGATGGACGATGTGTCGCGCAGGCGTGTCGCGAGGGACAGCATCGAGCTCGAAGTCGCCGGCGACGACGGCGCGCCGAGTTGGCGGCGGCTCAGCGTGGTCCGAATCTGCCGCGATCGGGAAGACGAGGGATGCTGGGCGCTGGTCGAGGACATCGGTCTTGCGCGGGATGCCGAAGCCGCACTGCGGGCGGCCGAAGGGGCACGCGACGTGCTGTTGCATGCGAGCCCGGATACCCTGGTCGAACTCGGTGCGGACCTGCGGGTCCGGTGGTGCCGGCCGGCCCCGGGGCCCACTGGTGAGTCCTTCGATCCGGACCGTCTGATCGGCGAGGCGGTCGAGCGGATGCTTCCGGGCGAGCCGGGCACGCGCCTGCGCGACGCCGCGCGCGGAACACTGTCGCAAGCCAGCCAGCAATTGCTCGAGTTTTCGGCCCCAGAGCCGGGCGGCGATCTGCAGACCTACGTCGCCAGGATCGTTCCCGGCTGCAACGGTGGCGTGCTGCTTGCGCTCCGGACGATCACCGGGCGGCGAAGGGCGGAGCGCGAGCTCGCCGAGAAGGAAGGCTTTCTCAACGCGCTCGTCGCGTCGATGCCCGACATGGTGTGGTTCAAGGATTCGCACGGCCGCTATCGCTACTGCAATCCGGCCTTCGAGCGCCTCGCCGGTGGCGACGCCAGCCGACTGCTGGGGCGCACCGACGAGGAATGCTTTCCGCCCGACATGGCCGTCTGGCTGCGCCAGGCCGACCACGCCGCCGAATCGTCGCTGGTGCCTTGCGTCCATGAGGACACCCTGCGCTTCCCGGACGGCGGTGCGTGGCGCGCGGAGGCGCTCACGGTCGCCGTGCGGGACCGCGCCGGCATGGTCTGTGGCGTGCTCGGCATGGCGCGCGACATATCGCAGCGGCGACGCAACGAGGCGGCGCTGCGCAACAGCGAAGCACGCTGGCAGTTCGCGCTGGAAGGTTCGGGCGAAGGCGTCTGGGACTGGGATGTCGCCCGCGACGAGGTCTACTATTCGCCGCGCTGGTGCGAGATGCTCGGCTATCAACACGGCGAGATCGGCACGTCCCTCGACGAATGGCGATCGCGGATTCACCCGGACGATCTTGCCCAGGTGGCGCACGCGGTGCAGGACCACCTCGAGGGCCATTCCGAGACCTATCGCACCGAGCACCGGATGCGACATCGCGATGGTGGCTACATCTGGGTGCTGGATCGCGGCCGGGTCGTCGAACGCAGCGATGACGGCCAACCGCTGCGCATCATCGGGACCCACGCCGACGTCACCGATCAACGACGGGCAGCGGCCGCGCTGCGGGAGTCGGAAGCCCGTTTTCGCCGCTTGGCCGATTCGGCGCCGGTGCTGATCCGCATGCTGGCACCCGATGCCAGGGTGACCTACCTCAATCGTACCTGGCTCGAATTCACGGGTACCGAACTGCTCGACGGGCTCGGCGCAGGTTGGCTCGAGGCGGTCCATCCGGAGGACCGCGTGCGCTGCGCGGCCGCCGAACATCAGGGCATCGAAACCCGGCGTGCATTCGGCATCGAGTTTCGCTTGAGGCATGGCGACGGCGACTATCGTTGGATGATGGCGACATCCGATCCGATTCTGGGGCCCGACGGGACGCTGCTCGGTTTCATCGGCAGTGCAACCGATGTCTCGGCACTCAAGGATGCCGAGGAGGAACTGCGCAGGCATCGCGACCAACTCTCAGAAATGGTGCGCGAGCAGACCCGCGATCTGCGGACGGCCAAGGATGCCGCCGAGGCCGCCAACGTGGCCAAGTCGAGCTTTCTTGCCAACATGTCCCACGAACTGCGCACCCCGATGCATGCGATCCTGAGCTATGCCAGGCTCGGCGAAAGCCGCATGGATCGTCTGTCGCAAGAGAAGCTGCTCGAGTATTTCCGCCGGGTGCGCCAGAGCGGGGAACGGCTGCTGGACATGCTCAACGACCTGCTCGATCTCGCCAAGCTGGAGTCGGGGCGCATGATTCTCCAGCTCAGCAGCCACGATCTGCAGGAGATCGTGGCTGACGCGCTGGACGAATACGCCGTGCTCCTGAGGTCGCATCGGGTCGACAGCAGCCACGACGAGGTCCGGCCGCTGCGCATCCGGTGCGACGCCGTGCGGACAGGGCAGGTCGTGCGCAACCTGCTGTCGAACGCGGCGCGTTACACGCCGAACGGTGGCTGCATCCGTGTCGTCCTCGACTGCGTCGAGCGCCCGAGCCGGCGACGAGGCGACGCGGTCGGCGCTACACATTTCGCCCGATTGGTCGTAGTGGACAATGGTGTCGGAATTCCCGAGGCGGAACTCGAGTCGATCTTCGAGAAGTTCGTGCAGAGTTCCGAAACCAAGAGTGGAGCGGGCGGGACCGGGCTGGGGCTCGCGATATCGCGCGAGATCGTCGAGGCGCAAGGCGGAATGATTTCTGCGAGCAACGAGGTGGATGGTGGCGCCCGATTCGAGGTGCTGATGCCGCTCGAAAAAATTGGCCTTGAAATCGAACAAGGGTCTTGAAGTGACTGAAATGCAGATACTGGTGGTCGATGACGAGCCGTTCAACCTCGACATCATCATCGAGACATTGGACGATCCGAACTATCGGCTGGTGACTGCCGACAGCGGTGAGCTCGCGTGGGAATTGCTGAGCAAACCCGACAGCCACTTCGATCTGGTGGTGCTGGATCGGATGATGCGCGGCATCGACGGCATCGAGGTGTTGCGTCGCATCAAGGCAGACAAGCGCTTGTCCGACATTCCGGTCATCATGCAGACTGCGGCGGCATCGCCGGACCAGGTGCGCGAGGGACTCCAGGCGGGCGCCCATTACTACCTGACCAAGCCATTCGAGCTCGAGGCGCTGCAGACCATCGTCCGGGCCGCCCTGGAGGACGCCTCTCAGCGCCGGGCCGCGGCCCAGGGAGAGGACATTCAGGCCAAGGTGATCTCGCTGGCGGAAACCGCCTGCTTCAAGATCCGGACACTCGACGATGCCCAGCATCTCGCGGCGCTGCTCTGCAATCTCTTCCCGGAACCGCAACTCGGCGCCATGGGCTTGTCCGAGCTGATGATCAATGCGATCGAACACGGAAACCTCGAGATCAGCTTCGCCGAGAAGTCCCGGCTGAAGGAGCAGGACTGCTGGCAGCAGGAAGTGGAGCGCCGCCTCGGCTTGCCCGAATTCCGGGATCGATGCGTCACAGTCTCGATCGAGCGCAAGGAAGGAGAATGGGAGTTCCTGATCGAGGACCAGGGGCGCGGTTTCGACTGGCGCGAGTTCCTCGAACTGGATCCCGAACGGGCTTTCGCGCCGAACGGCCGTGGCATCGCACTGGCCAGGCAGCTCGCTTTCGCCAGGCTCGACTATGAAGGGCGTGGCAACCGCGTGCGTGCGGTCGCCGGTGGGAAGCAGTCATGAAGAAGTGTGCAGAAACTTTCACGCCGGTCGCGGCCGGCCCCGCCAATTGTCCGGAGTGCCAGGTGCCGGGCCCCCAAATTTCCGGAAGGGCGTGATCGATCGATGGAAATGACAGCAGACAACGGCAGGCTGCCGCAGGCGAAGAACCTGAAGGTGCTGGTCGCGGACGACACCGCATCGAACCGGGGCATGCTCGAGGTATTTCTGCGCAAGCTCGGATTCACCGCGATCATGGCCGTGGACGGCAAGGAGGCTGTTGCGCGCTACGAGGCGGAAAAGCCGGACATGGTGCTGATGGACGTCATGATGCCGGTGATGGATGGCTTCGAGGCGACCCGCAGCATCCGTCGACTTCAGGAAGGCAACTGGGTGCCGGTGGTGATGCTGTCGGCGTTGTCCAACGATTCCGACATCGCGGCGGGCCTCGATGCCGGTGCCGACGACTACCTGGTCAAGCCCATTTCGTTCGCCGTGTTCGCTGCCAAGATGCGCACGGTGTCCCGCCAGTTGATGATGCAGCGGGCCGTGGTCGAGTCGCTCGAGCAGATCCGTGCGATCTCGGACGCGGTGATCGACGGCTTGATCACGATCGACGAGCATGGCGTGATGCACTCGTGCAATCGCGCTGCATGTGCCCAGTTCGGCTACGGGCCGACCGAGTTGATCGGCAAGAACGTGTCGATGCTGATGCCCGAACCGCACCAATCGTCCCATGATGGCTACATCATGCGCTACCTCGAAACGGGGGTCACCCGCATGGTCGGCAAGATCCGCCAGGTGATCGGCCGGCGCAAGAGCGGCGCGCTGTTTCCGCTCGAGATCGGGGTCACCGACATCAAGCTGCCTGATCGGCACCTGTTCGTCGGCGTCATGCGCGACGTCACCGAGCGCGAGCGCCAGGCCCGCGAGCGCGCCGAAACGCGGGCGCGTCTCGAGCGCCTCTACGCCGAGCAGGAGCGCGAGCAGGAGCTGGCGCGGATGATCATGGAGCGCCAGATCCATGCCGACTGGCTGAAGGACCCGCGCGTGCAGTATTCGGTCGCGGCCACCACCCGCTTTTCGGGCGACCTGGTGATGCTGGCGCGCTCGCCGGGCGGAAGGACCTTCGCGATGCTGGCCGACGCCACCGGCCACGGGCTGGCCGCCGCGATCAGCGTGCTGCCGATCCTGTCACTGTTCTATACCGAGGTCGCGCGCGACGTCAGCCTGGCCAAGCTGGTGACGGCGATCAACACGCAGTTGCGCGGCGGCCTGCCGGTCGGGCGATTCGTCGGTGCCGCCTTGTTCTGCCTGTCGGCCGACGCTAGCGAGGTCGAACTGTGGGTCGGCGGTGTGCCGGAAGTGCTGCTGCTGGATCAAAACGGCGGGATCGTGCGCCGATTTGCCTCCGACCATGTGCCCCTCGGCATCACCGACAGCGACGAGGACACGGCACGGACCGAGAGCTTCCCGGTCGATCCGGGCCAGCAGATCCTGGCCTATTCGGACGGGCTGATCGAAGCGCACCGGTCGGACGGCGAGGAATTCGGGCCGGAGTGCCTCGAGCAGGCACTGGCGGCCTCGCATGCCGAGCAGCGGGTCGAAGCCGTTCGACAGGCCCTGGAGGCGCATCTTGAGGGAGAATCCCATCATGACGACGTCTCGATGCTGCTGTTGACCTGCGTACCCTGGTCGGAAGCGGTCGAGGCGATACCCGCCAACTAGCGCGCCAGCCGGCGAACAGCTTCAGGAGGAATGATGGATCGACGCGACGCCGGTAACGAACGCCGACTGGGTCGGAGGGTCCCGGTCGGGGGCATCGAAGCGGCGGTGCATGTCCCGGGCCTGATTCGCCCGGTGGTCGGGCGATGTACCGACCTGGCGGTTGGCGGCATGACGCTGGTGAGCAGCTACGTGCCCCGTGACGGCGAGCAACTGCGTGTCGAGGTGGCTTCTCCCGGCGGCGCGAGCGCGATCGATCCGCTCCATGTGCGGGTATGCGTGCGCCGTTGCCACCCGTTGCCGGGTGGCGAGTACGAACTGGGGCTGGAGATCGTCGAAGTGATCGGCTGATCGGCGGCCGTCAGGCTCGGCGCCGGGCCAGCAGCAACCACACCGCGAACAGCGTGACGGCCGAAAAGCTCACCAGCGACCAGTTGGCGATCGACAGGCCGAGCATGGTCCATGCACGTTCGGTGCAATCGCCCGCGCCCCGGAAGATCATCGGCAGGGCATCGGCCAGCGGGAAACTGTCGAGCATGTATTCGAGACCCGGTCCGCATTCCGAGATCGCCGGCGGGTAGATCTGGATCCAGCTTTGGCGCGCGGCGACACCACCGCCTGCGATCGCCGAGAGCGCCAGCAACAGTCCGTACACCCGGCGCCCGGTGGCGCCCGGCCCATGGATGCCGGCGATCAGCGCGATGATCGCGACACCGACGAAGGCATAGCGCTGCATGATGCACATCGGGCACGGTTCCTGACCCTTCATGTACTGCAGATAGAGCCCGAAGGCGAGCAGTGCGACGCAGGTCGCGAACAGCAGCAGGAAAGGCAGGCGCCGGTGTCGGAGAATGCTGAGAATGGCTTGCACGTGGGATCTCGGCTGAATGCAATGAGGGTGGCATTGTAGCGGGGCGGCCACCCCCCGGTACTCGGGCGATCCTCAGGGTTCGATCGCGAGTCGCGCCAGGGCTTCGGCCTGAAACACGATCGGCGCCGGTGTCGGCAGATCGCCTGCGAGCATCCGCCGGATGGTGTCCGCGTTGCGTTCGGCATCGATATGCTCGGGCAGTTCCGCGAGTGGTGGCGCGCCGCCGCTCTCGCCTTCGGTCTGGACGAACTGCCGGCCGTCGGCGAAAGCCACCAGTCTCGGCAGGCGCCGGGGATTGGCATAGGCCTCGCCTTCGGTGCCCCGCAACAATTGCGCCCGGCCGCCGCAGCCGCACAGGAACGCTTCCATCCGCGTCAGGTATTCGGGGTGGGTGACGGCGACGACGCGAACGCTCCGGTCGGGACACGGATCGAGCAGCTTGGCCATGGTATGGCCGGCACTGCGAACGCCGAGCCGCGGGCGCGTCGCCAGCAGGCGGGCCAGCCCCGGCAGCAGTGCATCGACGCCGATCGCGGCGACGCCCTCCGAGGCGAGCCCGCGAGCGGCCGCGACCACGTCGCCGGCGCGCGAGATGCCGAGTGCGTCGAGCAGGGAGAACGGATTCTCGCGGGCATCGAAATCGTGACGCCCCTGGATCAGCACCGGAATGCCCCGGCGCTGCAGCAGCAATGCGAGCAGCGGCATCAGATTGGGTTGGCGCCGTGCGCCGTTGTAGGTGGGCAGCACGATGCAGCGCGGCCCCTCGGGAATTGCCACGCGTGCGACGCGGGCCGCCATCGCGTCAGCGAATCCGAGCAGTTCGTCGAGCGATTCGCTCTTGATGCGCAGTGCGATCAGCACCGCGCCGAGTTCGAGTTCATCCACGTCGTCGTCGAGCATTGCCGCGAACAGCTCGGCTGCGCGGCCGCGGTCGAGAGAGCGCGCGCCCTTGGCGCCACGTCCGATTTCCTTGATGAATGGGGCAAAGCGCATCGTTCGGGATCCTGAGAGTTGCTGCGGTTTCGGCGCCTTGCGCGCATCAGTGCGAGCCGGCGGCATTGCCGCTTGCAGCTACTTTATCGAAGCGAGCCGCTACAATCCACGTATGGTCAATCGACGGGAAAGACGCGGATGAAGGTCGGTTTCGTGGGCTTGGGTCTGATGGGGCGCCCGATGGCGCTGAATCTGTTGAAGGCCGGTCACGAGGTGTTCGTCTGGAGCCGGCGGGCAGAGTCGGTGCAGCCGCTGGCGGATGCCGGCGCCCAGGCATGCGGCGATGCCTGCGAGGTGGCGGGCCGGGCGCCGGTCGTGATCACGATGGTGGCGGACGCGCCGGATGTCGAAGCGGTCGTGCTTGGCGCCGGCGGCATTGCGGAGGGCGCGCAGGCGGGCGCCATCGTGGTGGACATGAGCACGATTGCGCCGAGCGCGGCCAAGGAAATCGCTGCCCGGCTCGCCGAGCGCCAGATCCGCATGCTCGATGCGCCGGTGTCGGGCGGCGAGGCCGGGGCGATTGCCGGTTCGCTGACGATCATGGTCGGTGGTCCGAAGTCGGCCTTCGATGTCGTGTTGCCGCTGTTTCAGGCGATCGGGCGGTCGATCACGCACATCGGCGAGGCCCACGGTGCCGGCCAGGTGACCAAGGCCTGCAACCAGGTGATTACCGGTGTCGGCGTGGTCTCGGTCGCTGAAGCACTGAATTTCGCGCGCCACAGCGGCGTCGATGCCGCGGCGGTGCGCGAGGTTCTGACCGGGGGCCTGGCCAACAGCCGCATCCTCGAGAACCACGGCGCGCGCATGATCGATCGTGATTTCCAGCCGGGCTTCAAGTCGTGGATGCACCTCAAGGACATGCGCATCGTTCTCGACGAGGCTCATCGTGCGGGCGTGGCCTTGCCGACCGCCGCCGCCGCCGCTCAGCTGTTCGCCGGCATGCTTGGCAGCGGGCTCGGCGAAGAGGATTCGGTAGCAGTGCTGAAACTGCTCGAAAGGCTCGGCGGCAATCCGGAGGAAATCAAATGAAGGTCGGATTCATCGGCCTCGGCGCGATGGGGCGGCCGATGGCGCGAAACCTGATGGCGGCTGGCCACGACCTGCGGCTGTGGAGCCGCCGCCCCGAAGCGGCCGAAGGCCTGGTTGCGGCCGGCGCCACGTCGTGGGCGAGCCCGCGCGAGATGGCGGCCGGCTGCGACGCCGTGGTCACGATGGTGACCACCGGTGCCGATGTCAAGGCGCTCTCGCTCGGTCCGGAAGGTCTGCTGGCAGGACTTTCGGAAGGGGCCGTGCATGTGGACATGAGCACGATCGCGCCGGGCGATGCCCGCGAACTCGCCGCCGAATACGCCAGCCGTGGCATCGAGTTCCTGGACGCTCCGGTCTCTGGCGGCACCGTCGGTGCGGAATCCGGCAGTCTGGCAATCATGATCGGCGGCGAGGAGCGTGCAATCGCCAGGGTGCAACCGCTTCTTGACGTGCTCGGTGCCAAGGTCCGGCGGATCGGTCCGAGTGGTGCCGGACAGGTGGCCAAGGCCTGTAACCAGATGGTGTTCGTTTCGGCACTGCAGGCATGCGCCGAGGCGCTCCATCTGGCTGCCGCGAGCGGCGTCGATGTCGGGCGGGTGCGCGAGGCGCTGCTCGGCGGCTCGGCCTGGTCGCAGGCGCTCGACGGCTGGGGCGAGCGCATGGTCACTCGAAACTTCGGGTCGGGTGTCGAGGCGAGACTTCATCACAAGGATTTCGGCATCCTGATGAACGAGGCCATGAGTACCGGCGTGCCGCTGCCGATTGCCGCCCTGGTCTGGCAGCAACTCAACGCACTGATGGCGAGCGGCTTCGGACAGGAAGACACGTCGAGTCTGCTGCGCGTGCTCGAACAGGGGCGGGGCAGGTAGATGCGGCGTCCGGTCGCGTGCCTGGCGGGCGTGGCCGTGGCACTGGTGGCCTGCGGCACCCTGCCGATCGGACTCGAGCCGCCCGACGTCAATCTGGCAGACGTCCGCTATGCCGGCGGTACCTTGTTCGAGCAGCGCTTCCAGCTCGAACTGAGGGTCATCAATCCCAACCGGCGCGAACTCGAGATCGAGGGCGTGAGCTTCACGGTCGAGTTGAACGGCCGTCGCTTCGCGCGCGGTGTGTCCGATCAGGCTTTCGTCGTCGCTGCCCATGGCGAGCACCTGGTCATCGTGCAGGCGACCACAACGCTCGGCCAGATGCTCGATCAGATCGGCTCTCCCGATGACACCCGCGGTTTGGCGTACCGGGTCGAAGGTCACGTCGCGCTCGGCGGCTTCGGGTCGCTGCCGTTCGCGAGCGAGGGGCGGGTCGGATTCGCGCGGCGTGGCCCGCCGGTCGAGCGTGGCCGCTTCTGAGCGCCTCTTGGTTGCCCGCCGCCGCGGTTCAGTCCGGCTTCTGCCCATAGCTGCCGAAGCGATCGAGGACCTCGTCCATGTCGGCGCCGTCGAGCAATACCGGCTGCCCGAGCTGGCAGGCCAGGAGATAGTGCTGGCAGAGGGCCTCGAATTCGACCGCCAGTGCCAGCGCGTGGTCGAGATCGCGGCCGGCGACGACCATGCCGTGATTGGCCAGCAGGCAGGCGGAGCGGTCGCGGAGGGCAACGAGCACTGCGTCCGAAAGTGCCTGGCTGCCGAAGGTGTGATAGTCGGCACAGCGCACGTCCGCGCCGCCAAAGCGGGCGATCATGTAGTGGAACGCCGGGATCGGGCGGCGATGGCAGGCCAGCGCCGTGGCAAATGGCGGGTGGGCGTGGAGGATCGCACCGACATCGGGCCGTGCCCGGTAGATGTCGTAGTGGATGCGCCATTCGCTGGATGCCTTGCGACGACCCTGCGCACATCCGTCGGCGTCGAGCACGACCATGTCGGCGGCCTCGCAGCGATCGAACGGTAGCCCGCTCGGTGTGATCACGAGAGCACCGTCGTCGAGCCGCGTGCTGGCATTGCCGGCGGTACCGCGATTGAGACCCTGTGCGCACATTTCCCGTGCGGTGGCGAGCAGGCGTTCGGCGATGTCGGTCTTGATCACCGGATGCCTCCGGCGGCCAGCCGTTGCAGTCGTTCCGGCGGAAACATGCCGACTTCGGTGATGATTGCCGTGATCAGTCGCGCCGGCGTCACGTCGAAGGCCGGATTGGCCACTGCCGCCTCGGGCGGAGCGATCGCGACGACGCCCGCTTTGCCGGCGGCGATGCCATGTACATGGCGGACCTCGTCGCCGTCCCGTTCCTCGATCGGGATGTCGGTACCGCTCGGGCAGTCATGGTCGATCGTCGACCGCGGTGCCGCAATGTAGAACGGGATGCCGTTGTCGCGCGCGGCCAGCGCCTTCAGGTAGGTGCCGACCTTGTTCGCGGTGTCGCCGTTGGCGGCGACGCGATCGGCCCCGGTGATGACCAGATCCACCTCGCCGCGCGACATCAGCAGCCCGGCGGCGTTGTCGGCGATCAGGCGGTGGGCGACGCCGCCGTCGCGCAGTTCCCAGGCCGTCAGCAGGCCCTGATTGCGTGGACGGGTCTCGCTGACCCAGACCTCGACCGCGATGCCGGCGTCGTGGGCCGCGTAGATCGGCGCCAGCGCAGTGCCGTGGCCCAGCGTTGCCAGCCAGCCTGCATTGCAGTGGGTCATCACTCTTACGGGCCGGTCGCCGCGGGCGCTGGCGTGGTCCCGGATCAGTTCGAGGCCGTGGCGTCCGATCGCGGCATTGGTGGCGACGTCCTCGGCGCAGATCGCCTCGAACTCGGACCAGGCCGCGGCCACCCGCTCGGCGGCGCGAAGCGCGGACAGTGCCGCCCGCATGCGCGCCAGCGCCCAGTGCAGGTTGACGGCGGTTGGCCGCGTCGCACCGAGCACGTCGAGCGCCGAATCCAGCCCGGCGTCGCTGGCATCCGTCTGCATCGCCAGCGCAACCCCGCAGGCGGCGGTGGCACCGATCAGCGGCGCCCCCCTGACCTGCATGCCGCGGATCGCCCCTGCCGCGTCCTCGAGCCGCTGCAGGCGCCGATGGTCAAGGCCGAACGGCAACCGGGTCTGGTCGAGGATCACCGCGCCGTCGCCGTCGCGATAAAGGGTGTGGTGCGCCATGTCGGCTCCAAGTCGGGTAAGCCGATTGTATCGCTTCGCGCCGGGATGCCCTTGGTGGCCGCGCTCTGACAGAATGCACGGATCGCGACCGAACCGGAGCTCTCGATGCCGACCTTCCCCGCCCCCGTCGAATCGCGGCTGCCCGCGGTCGGCACGACCATCTTCACGGTGATGTCGGCCCTGGCCCAGCAATGTGGCGCGATCAATCTTTCCCAGGGCTATCCGGACTTCAACGCCGAGGACGAGCTGTTCGATCGGGTCGCCCACTGGATGCGGGCGGGCGCCAACCAGTACGCGCCGATGGCGGGTGTGGCGGCCCTGCGCCAGGCCATCGCGGCCAAGATCGAGGCGCTGTATGGCGCCCGCTACGATGTCGACCGCGAGATCACGGTTACCGCCGGCGCCACCCAGGCACTATTTACGGCGATTGCGGCGCTGGTCCGGCCGGGCGACGAGGTCGTCGTGTTCGAGCCCGTCTATGATTCCTACGTGCCGGCGATCACGCTGCAGGGCGGCATCGCGCGGCGCGCACGGCTGCGTGCGCCGGACTATCGCCCGGACTGGGCGGAAGTCGCCGGACTGGTCGGCCCGCGCACGCGGATGATCATCATCAACACGCCGCACAATCCGACCGCCACGATCTGGCGCGGCGACGACATCGACGCGCTTGCCCGCCTCACCGCGGGCAGCAGCATCGTCGTGCTCGCCGACGAGGTCTATGAGCACATCGTGTTCGACGGTGTGCGCCACGAATCCGTGGCCCGCCGGCCGGCACTGGCGGAACGGGCCCTGGTGGTATCGAGTTTCGGCAAGACCTATCATGTGACCGGCTGGAAGGTCGGCTATGTCGCCGGCCCACGCGAATTGATGGACGAATTCCGCAAGGTCCACCAGTTCAACGTATTCACCGTCAATACGCCGGTACAACTCGCCTTGGCCGACTACATGGCGGACCCGACCCGCCATCTGGGACTGGCGAGCTTCTACCAGGCCAAGCGCGACCGCTTCCGCGCGGCGCTCGCCGGATCTCGCTTCGAGCTCCTGCCGAGCCGCGGCACCTACTTCCAACTGGCCCGCTACCGCGCGATTCGCGACCTGCCGGACCGCGAATTCGTCGACTGGCTGACCCGTGATATCGGCGTCGCGGCGATCCCGGTGTCGGCCTTCTTCGAAGACGGTCGCGACGAACAGGTCATCCGCTTCTGCTTCGCCAAGTCGGAGGCGACGCTCGACGAGGCCTGCGCGAGGCTGCGGGCGCTTTGACGCCAACGGGCTTCTGCTAGACTGGGACCCACCCGTTGCCCACCCGTCATCCGTGCGCACTCTGATCCTGTTTCTCCTGCTGCTGGCCGGCATCTACTTCGCCCGACGGCTGCTTGCCCGCACCAGCGAAGGACTGCGCAAGCGCCAGCCCAGACACCCAGCAAGCGAGCGCATGGTGGCCTGCGCCCATTGCGGTCTGCACGTGCCAGAGAGCGAGGCCGTCATCGTCGACGGCGTCGGCTTCTGCTCGCCAGAGCACCGCCGCCTGCACCACGACGATCGCGCGTGAGCACCGCCGACGAATTCGAGTTCGACCAGACGCGCTGGAAGTCGCTGCGCTACTTCAACTTGTTCCGGCTGGTGGTCGCCGGCGGCTTCCTGGTCGCTGGCAGAGCGCTCGAACTCGGCGCATTCGCCCCGGCGGTATTTCGCATCGCGGCCGGTACCTACCTGGCAGCCACGCTGCTGCTGGGTTTTCCCGATGCCGCTCGCCGGCTCGGCCTGAATCGCTTGGTGGCGATCCAGACCCTGATCGACATCGTCGTGCTGACGCTGTTCCTGTGGTCGAGCGGTGGCTATGGCAGCGGCATTCCGATCCTGATGCTGGTCGTGCTGGCGGCAGCCGGGCTGATGGCGGCGGGCCGGCTGGTCCTGTTCTTCGCCGCGCTGACCTCGGTCGCGGTGCTCGGCGAAAACGCATGGCGCTATCTGTATGGCGTCGGTGCGGCAGATTTCTTCGCGGTCGGCCTGCTCTGCGTCGGCTTCTTCTCGGTGGCCGTGGTGTCGCGCATGCTGGCATTGCGGGCGCGCGACAACGAGGAACTGGCGCGCCAGCGAGGCGCCGCGCTGCGGCGACAGCAGGCGCTCAACGCCCACATCATTCGCGACCTGCCCGACGGCGTGCTGGTGGTCGGCGACGACCGCAGGGTACGCCAGCTCAATCCGCGGGCGGCAGAGTTGCTTGGTGGCGGGGTCGGCGCCGGCGACGACCTTACGCTGTGGTCGGCCGAAGTCGCGGACCTGGTCGCCGGCGCCGAGCCCCGGCTGATCGAGGTCGGCCCCACCGCCCTGTTGTGTCGCGCGATCGGCGGGGTCGGCGAGGCCGGCGACCGTCTCATCTATATGCAGGATTTCGCCCAGATCCAGACCCAGGCACAGCAGTTGAAACTGGCAGCGCTGGGCCGGCTGACCGCCAGCATCGCCCACGAGGTTCGCAATCCGTTGTCGGCGGTGACCCATGCGGCCGACTTGCTGGCAGAAGAGAAGCGCGCGGACATGCGGGCGCGTCTGATCCGCATCATAAACGACAATTCACACCGCATCGAGCGTTTGGTGCGCGATGTGCTGGCCCTCGGCCGCCGGGAGCAGGTGCTGGTCGAGGCGCTCGACCTGCAGGCATTCCTGAAGTGCTTCATCGAGGAACTCACCGTACACGAACATCATCAGGAGGCCCTGTTCTCCCTCGAGTTCGCCGTCGGCGATACCCTGGCCTTCGACCGCGCCCACCTCAACCAGATCATGTGGAATCTGCTCGGCAACGCGCGACGCTACTGCTCGGGCACGCCCGGTTCGATTCGACTCTACGCCGAGCCCGCCGGCAGCGACCGGATCACCCTGCACATCGTCGACGACGGCGAGGGCATCACGCCGGAGGTGCGACGCCAGATCTTCGAACCCTTTTTCACCACCCATTCGAAAGGCACCGGATTGGGCCTTTATATTGCCCGCGAACTTGCCGATGCCAATCAGGCCAGCCTCGAAGTCGGTGACAACGCGCCGGGCGGGCATTTCTGTCTCACTGGGAAACGTCAGCCATGACTCATTCCGACCGACGCAACCGGGGAAAGGTCCCGGAAGTCCTGATCGTCGATGACGAGGACGACATCCGTGAACTGATCGAGCTGTCGCTGATCCGCCTCGGGCTGGCGTGCGATGCCGCGGGTACCGTTGGCGATGCCAAGGCGCTGCTGTCGGAGAAGTCGTATCGGCTGTGCCTGACCGACATGCGACTGCCCGACGGCGATGGTCTCGAACTGGTCGAGCATATCCAGACGGAGTATCCGGGTCTGCCGGTGGCAGTGATCACCGCCTACGGCAGCATGGACGCGGCGATTCGGGCGCTCAAGGGCGGCGCCTTCGATTTCGTGTCGAAGCCGATCGAGCTGAAGTCGCTGCGCGAGCTGGTCAGCCACGCGCTGCGGCTCGACGAACATGAAGAGGCACCTGCGGCCGGCGGCAAGTCGCTGATCGGCCGCTCTGCCGCGGTCGAGCAGCTGCGTGGGCAGATCGCCAAACTCGCCCGCAATCAGGCGCCGGTGTTCATCCATGGTGAGTCGGGCACCGGCAAGGAAGTGATCGCCCGGCTGATCCATGAGCAGGGGCCGCGTGCCGCCGCGCCGTTCGTGCCGGTCAACTGCGGTGCAATCTCGCCGGAGCTGATGGAAAGCGAGTTCTTCGGCCACCGCAAGGGCAGCTTTACCGGCGCCAGTACCGACAAGGAAGGCCTGTTCCAGGCAGCACGTGGCGGCACCCTGTTTCTCGACGAGGTCGGTGAGCTGCCGCTGGGCATGCAGGTCAAGCTGCTGCGGGCGATCCAGGAACGCGCCGTGCGGCCGGTCGGCGCCCATGCCGAGGAACCCGTCGATGTGCGCATCCTGTCCGCGTCGCACCGGGATCTCGCGGCGCTGGTCGATGACGGCCGTTTTCGCCAGGATCTGTTCTATCGGATCAACGTCATCACGCTGCGTTCGACACCGCTGCGCGAGCGCCCCGAGGATATCCCGGAACTTGCGCGCCATATTCTGGCCAAGCTGGCCAGGCGCGAAGGTGAATCGACGAGGGACTTGTCGCGCGAGGCACTCGAAGCCCTTTGCAGGCACCCGTTGCCCGGTAACGTGAGGGAGCTCGAGAACCTGCTCGAACGCGCTGTCGCGCTCGCAGAAGACAACGTGGTACGGGCCGAGGATCTGGATCTCGGCGGTGGGTACTCAGCCACCCCCGGCAATGGCGTCGCGCGCATCGGCCCCGCCGGCGAAGTACGCCGCGAGGCAAGCGTGGAGCGGGGTCAGAGCGCCCGTGGTGAGCCGGAGTTGCACAGCGAGCGGGCCGATGTGATGAGCATGCTCGAGGCGACTCACTGGAATCGCTCGGAGGCCGCCCGGCGACTCGGAATGACCTTGCGACAGTTGCGCTACCGCCTGCAGAAGTGGGGCATCGAATAGGTCGAGCTCCCGCGGGTGTTCGGGCCGCCCGGCGACGCTGAATTGCGCGAGGAGACTCGCGATCAGGGAATCGGCGGGGAGCGATCGAATCAATTGGGGCCATGCGGCGAACCGGCATGCACCGACGCGCTGGCTCGAGAGCCGCAGGGCTGCCTCAGTGACCCCCGTTCAGCGCCGTCGATCGGCCCACATTCTCGAGCCTCCGGCCTTCCGCGAGTCCCTATCGCTCGCCCGTTGCCGTCCAGCCGAGGTCGGTGTCAAAGATCGCCAGCAGTTGCGCGTCGGACAGTCTGACGACCGCCAGTGCAAGACCCTGCCTGCCGCGAACGTGATACAGCGACAGGTCCGATACGTCGATCTGGTGTTGCGCGGCAAGCTGCTCGATGCGATCCCGCAGGTGTCGCGGAATGTCCTCCGTCAGGATCGATTCCGCCGCGAATCGGGCGTGTGCGGTGGGCGTCAAGCGGTACTGCCGCGCATCCGACGCGAATCTCGGGTCGCCGGCGAGCGTGGCCATCAATGCACTGCCATCGATGTCGGCGCGAGGCGGAATGTCGGCATAGACGATTCGTGGACCGAAGCTGCCGTAGCGTTGCGCGTTGCCGAGCGCCGCCGGCACATCGCCGCGAACATCGCCATCGCGGATGACGTAGAACTGACTGTAGGCAAACGCCAGGTACTGGGGGCGTTCCATGTAGACGACATGGGCGCCGTAGGCGAACGCGCTGGCCTGCAATACGATGATGAGCGACAGATCCATCGTCAGTTCCCGCCGGGACTTTGCGGGATTGAATACCAGCAGGGTCATCAGTGGACCCAGTACCGCATCGACCAGCAGCAGTATCGCGATGACGCTGAGTCCGCCCTGAATCGACAGCAGCGGCGCTGGATACCAAAGGAAGTAGGCTGCGGCGGCGAATCCGCCGGCGACGACGACGCTGAACAGCAGGTGAAGCAGGGAAGCCCTGATGCGGCGCGGTTCGAGAATGTGCACTGTTCCGGAAACGCTGGTTGTTTGCGGGATGCAAGCAATATCGGCCCGCATCGACGATTCATGAGCGCAGCTGCCCGCAATGGCATCGGGTGGCCACCGTAAACGGCAAGAAGGCCGCTCGAGCGGCCTTCTGCGAATACTGCCTGGTTCGGCGATCGGCTGGGGCGTCTGAATCTCAGCCTCTGCCCCAGCGTTGCACCGGTCCTGTTCGGCTTACAGGCCGCCGAGGATCGCCTGACGGCAGCTGGCCGGGAAGAACTTGTACGAAGCGGCGGCAGCGGTGGTGCCGCAGGACCAGCCGGCGATGGCGGTGGTCGCATTGGCCAGGGCCGTGGTACGACCGGCGTCGCTGGTCGGCTGCAGCTGGAGCGAGGTCGTGTCGGCGGCCGAACCGGTACCTTGGACGGTGACCGTGATCAGGCCAGCGCCACCGACGGTCATACCTGCCGCAACATACTTGCTGCCGGTGACGTCGCAACCGGCCGAGTTGGCGTCCGGCGGGAACGCGGCGTTGGTCTGGATGAACTCGGCGACGCCGGTCTTGCAGCTGCTGGCGGCGGCCATCACCTCAGAGATCTTGGCGCGAGTCGTGTAATCCTGGTAGGCCGGCAGCGCAACAGCAGCCAGAATACCGATGATTGCGACGACGATCATGAGTTCGATGAGGGTGAAGCCTTGCTGGACGCGTTTCATGGTGGATCTCCTTTTCAATGTTCGCGGTGCTGTCCGCTACGGTTTCCCTGTATCAACTAGCGTGCCAGTTTTTCAAGCATTTGAAATTAAACGATAGTTGCGGCAACTCCGGCCGCGGTTCCAAGGTGACAATGTCAACTGGTGACATTGCCGCCGTCGATCCACGGCAGTTATTGACATCGCTTTGTCAGTCAGTGTGACATTTGCCTCGATATTGGTAGACGAGCGATGGGCGGGCTTGACGAGGAGTAGGGATGACTCTGGTGCTGTCTTTGCCGGGCGCACATGGCTGGATCGATGGTTGCCGTCACATGCCGTCACCCAATTGCGACGAGCGCCCGACCGCGATGCCGATCGATCTGCTGGTGATCCACGCGATCAGTCTGCCGCCGGGCCGCTTCGGTGGCGACGACATCGAAGCGCTGTTCACCAATTGCCTCGACCCGGCGGCGGATCCGTTCTATCCCTCGATCTGCGACCTGAAGGTGTCTGCACATTTCCTGATTCGTCGTGACGGAGAACTGATCCAGTTCGTGCCAGCCACGCTGCGTGCGTGGCACGCCGGCGAATCGTCGTGGCGCGGCCGATCGCGCTGCAACGACTTTTCAATCGGCATCGAGCTGGAAGGCTGCGACGAGACGGCCTTCGAAGACGCCCAGTATCGTCGTCTGGCGGCTCTGGTCGATGCGTTGCGCGAAGCGTATCCGATCGACGGAATCGCCGGACATTCGGAGATCGCGCCGGGCCGCAAGACCGACCCCGGACCTTGCTTCGATTGGGCTCGCCTGATGTCGATGCTTGCCCGCCCACTGCCTCGCGCCTGATCGACTTTCCTCCGCTACCACCGCCGGAACAGCGGGCCGATCGCACCGCGCGGCCACATGACGACGGGCTGGGGCAGGGTCAAGTCTGATGATTGTGCGGTGCGTTCCAGCGTCCGCGGTCTGCTTTCCTTTGATTTTCATTCAATTTCTGCATTGACATGAGCGGGGCTGCTGGATATTATCCGTCTCATGCTGCACTGCAGCACGACGCGGCGGCGAACTTTGTTCCCTTGAACCCCTGTTTGCCGCAATGCGCTGCCAGCGCTCCACCGCAGTCTTCGCTATCGCGGCGGGTGTGGAGGGCAGGTGTCGGGCCCGGTGTCCGACACCTCGCGGTGGCGCCAACTAGAAGATTGAAAGAAGACTGAAGACTCCGACTCGCCCTTTCCCGACGATTGCGGGAAGGTCGCGCCGGACAAAGCAGCCGACGGTTGCGGGCGGGGTCACGGCATGGAGGTCAGACATGAACGTACGATCCGCATGCCGGCGTCTCGTCGAATTCTGGCGGTTCGCCGGGCACGTCGCCCACGGAGGCCTCTTGACGGCAGGGCTGTTTGCCCTGGTCGTGATGGCGGCCAATCAGATCGAAGGCGGCTCACGCCGCACAGGTTTGTTTCCGTCGGCGCTCTCCGAAGCGTCTGCACAGACGAGTGGCTTGTTCGAGTCCGGCGAGGATTCGTCTGAAGCGGCTGCGGCGCCGGACGGTGGTGCGCAGGTGACGCCGGCGCTGTCGACCGAGATGGCCAAGGTCAAGGCCTACGTCGCCCGCCGCTACCGGGTCTCCCAGATCGCGCTCGAGCCGTTGCTGGCCGAAGCCGAGACCGTCGGCGACCAGCTCGGGCTGGACCCGTTCCTGCTCGTGGCGGTGATCGCAATCGAGTCGAGCTTCAATCCGTTTGCGGAAAGCACGGTCGGCGCCCAAGGCCTGATGCAGGTGATCCCCCGCTTCCATATGGACAAGATCGGTGAAGACGCGGGCGACGATGCGCTGTTCGATCCGCAACTGAACATCCGTGTCGGCGCCCTGGTGATCAAGGAGGGCCTGCGGCGCTATGGTTCGCTGCAGTCAGCGTTGCAGTACTACGGCGGCGCGTTGAAGGATCCCAAGGCGCGATACGCCAACAAGGTGCTGGCGATGAAGGCCCGCCTCAAGAGCGCTGCCGGCGCATCGAGCGGCAAGCGCGCGGCCTGAGGTCTCGGCGGATTCGACGCAGGCGCCTGGGCCTGGTCAGCGTAGGTGCGCATTCCACTGAACGTGACCG
>JAGRFY010000114.1 GCA_020445765.1 Rhodocyclaceae bacterium
CCCAGATGTGGATGCATTCCTTGAAACAGATGGTCTCGTCGGACATGGGCGCTCCTTGGCTGCTCGATTCGCGCGGCCGCGCCTGTCGCGCAGTCTTGCCGGCTGGCGTCAGCACGTGGCCGCCTCCGCGGCAGGTCGGCGAGATCGATTCGCGAGCCCCATCGGCGGGCCCGGGCCCTGCTCCGGGTGCCTCACGGACGTCGCTGAACCGGTGCAGCCGTCCTTGACCGCAAGCGCACTTTAACGCCGCCGTTCGGCGCTCGGTACGCCTTTTTTCATCGGCAATCCCCGGTGGCGGTACGGGCGGCGGCGTCGCCCGTCGATCGATCGGCAGTCGTCGGCCGACGCCCGCATACCAACATCATCCCGTTCAAGGCTGCGGCCCGCTTGAAAACAGTGGCTTGCCGCCGCGACCCGGATACCTTCGTCGCAACTCGCGATTCCCATCGGGTATGCCACACGGGATTCGCCGCCCGTCGATCGGGGGCGATCCGAGGTCCAGTACCGCCCGCTGGCGCCCGGCCGCACACACGCTTACAAAGCCGGCACCGCCGGTTAAGACCCTCTTAAGCACAGGGACAAACAATCGCCGGGGCCGGGTCGGCCTCTGGCCGGCCGTCATGCCAATCAAGGGGAGACACTGCTCATGGACAACTCGAATTCGATCGGCCATCCACTGCCGACACTGTGCCGCACGCTGCTGCTCGGGTTCGCGCTGGGGCCTGCCGCGGCGCTGCAATCGTCGGCATATCAATTCGTGGACCTCGGGGTGGACGTCTCGCCCACCGACATCAACGACAACGGCACCGTGGTCGGCTGGCGGCCGGTGGCCAGTGGACGGGTCGCGATTCGCATCGTGCGCGGCGGCCTTGTCGAAGACCTCGTCGGTGCCACCGTGGCCACTGCGGTCAACGACGACGGGATCATCACCGGCAACACGCTGACCGGCGCCTTCATCCACGACGGTACGTTGCGCGACATCGGCGACGGCCATACCGGCGGCGACATCAACGCATTCGGCGTGATCGCCGGCAGCGAAGCCGGCACCAATCCCTACCGCGCCAGCCCGTTGCCGGTGAATCCGGCGATCTACGATGCCAACGCCCACGGCAGGAACTGGCAGGTGCTCGACGTGGCGAACGTCTATCCGCGCGGTACCCGCCAGGGCGTCTATGCCGATCTCTACACCCTCTTCGGCATCAACGACGCCGGCTATGCGGTGGGCCGCAAGAGCCGCTACGGGCTGGCCGGATCGGCCGCGTTCATGGTGACGCCGTCACTGTCGGCGGTCACCTTTCTGCCGATTCCGTCGGGCGGAACCGCGGTGGCGATCAGCAATGCCAACAAGGTGGTCGGCACCAGCGGCGAGCGCGATGCGCACGCCTACCTGTACGAGCTCGACAGCGGCGCCTACACCGACCTCGGCACGCTCGGCGGCGGCCTGCGCAGCAGCGCGGCCGACATCAACGATGCGGACCAGGTCGTCGGCAGCGCCTGGCTGTCCACGGTGGAGACCAGCCTCTACGATCCGAGCCTGTATCACGCCTTTGTCTGGGACGCCGCCAACGGCATGGTCGATCTCAACGATCTCGCGGCGGCACCGGGCTGGCTGCTGACCGCGGCCACCGCGATCAATGCCCGCGGCGAGATCGTCGGCACCGCGATCAAGGACGGTCAGCTCCATGGCTTCCTGCTCAGCGTCGATGCGCCGCCACCGCCGGCCGACAACCAGCCGCCGGTGGCGGTGGTCGGTGCCGATGTCACCTCCGGCCGGGCGCCGCTGACCGTAAACTTCAGCGCCGCCGGCTCTGCCGACCCCGACGGCGACCCCTTGTCCTATCGCTGGGATTTCGGCGACGGCAGCGTCGACAGCGGCGAGACCGTGGCCCACACCTATGTCGATGCCGGCACCTACCAGGCCGTGCTGACCGTCAGCGACGGCCTGCTGAGCGACAGCGCGGCGCAGGAGATCCGGGTTCGCAAGGCCCAGGCCCGCTGAGGCCGTCACCGACATTGCGCGGGTCGGCGGTGGGTGGCCACGGCCCTGCCCCCACCCCGCCGCTGCGTCTCGCCCGACTCGCGATCGTCAGCCCCGCACCTCGTACCAGGCTGCGATCGCCGGTATCGCCGCAATCCGCGCGACATAGGCCGCCAGTTTCGGCGCGACCGTGTCGACGAGGTCGGTCGGTATGTGGTCGAGCTTGCCGGAGGCGAGCCAGCCGAGCAGCACGAAGGCCTTGAGATCGGCGATGGTGAGGCGCCGGTCGGCGAGATACTCGCCGCCGTGGGCTTCGAGGCGGCTGTCGAGCCAGCGCAGGTAGCGTGGCAGCAGGTCGGCGGCCAGGGCCTCGCGGGCGCTCTTCAGCGCGTCGCCGGCAAGGCCGAAGGTGTTGCCGATCCTGATCGTGACGTCCTCCAGCGCGCTCATCACTTCGTCGCAATACAGGGCCTGCACCGGGTCTTCCGGGTAGAGGCCGGCGAGCTTGCCGGCATAGCGGGTGATCGCGTCGCTCTGGGTGACCTGCTCGCCGCCGATCTGCAGCGTCGGCACCTGGTTGAGCGGCGTCGTCTTGCGCACCTCGGCGAACTCGGCCGGAGCGAAGCGGTGGTCCTCGAACGCGATGCCGCCGAGGTGGAAGGCCAGCCGGGCCGGTTCGGCGCGGCCGCCGGCGAAATCGAAATAGGTGAGCTTGGGTGCGTCCATGGCGTGTTCCCCGGGGTCGATGAGCGGCAGCGTCGATTGACGGCTGCCGGCGGCAGCGAGCGCGCAGCCGCGCGATCGTGCCACCTTCGGCGCCATTGTGCACGATTGCCGGAAGCCGACGATCCCGCCCGAAGCACTGCCTTGCCGCCGCCGGTCGGCGCGGCTCGGCGGCCGTCGGGGGCGTGCTGACGGGTGCTCGCGCCGGTCGGCACAATGCGCCGCAGATCGGCCGCGGCGATGCCCGGCCGCCAACCGTCGAATACAGGGGACCAGGACGATGGCCGGCAAGGACACCGAGTTCTTCAGCAACAGCGCCAATTGCTACGGATACGCGGCGAAGTGTTCGCAACCCACCAATCACCTCGGCGGCGGCCAGGCTCGTCCCGGCGGCGCGACGCCGCAGGCCAATACCGCGGCCTACCTGACGGCGCTGCAGCAGGGTGTGCTGGCCGACGCCGGCACCCGCGCGCGCCAGCTCGGCCAGTTCAGCGTGGCATCGCTGTCGAGCGGCCAGATCCCGGTACCGACCGCCGGCTGGTACCTGGTGGCGATGCTGAACCACGCGACCGGCTTCCATTTCGTCCGCCGACAGGCCAGCCGCCTTGCCGGCGAACCGTTCTGGAAATGGAAGCAGGGCAACCCCGGGCTGGTCGAGCGCAATGCCTTCGACCCGGACGCCAACAAGTACGTCCGCGTCACCAATGCCAACTTCCCGAAGCTGATCCGCAATGGCATGGTGACCGAGGCGCCGGGCTACAACGGCTGGCAGACCATCACCTTCTTCGAATGCCACCCCGCCGGCTTCACCGTCAGCGCTTCCTGACCGCCCCCTGACGGCCACGGCCGAGCGTCGGCGCCGGCTCAGGACGGCGGCAGGGCCTGGCGGCAGCGACGCTGGTCGAGCGCAACGATGCGCGAGGGCTTGATCGCCCGCAGGATGAACTGGAAGCTCTCTTCGCGCACGGTCGCGGCCAGGAGCTGGAAGTCGGCCTGGTAGAGGTAGCGGAAGTCCGACATCGCGGTGATGCCGACCTGGCGCTCGTATTCGCTCTGGTCGAGAAAGGTCAGCGATTCGCGATTGACGATGCGGGTATGGGACGGGTCGCCCCAGGCCCACGGCGAGTCGAAGGCGGGCGAGGTGCCGACCAGCAGGCCGCCGGGCTTGAGGATGCGCCAGAAGTCGCTGAACTGGGCGAAGAAGAATCTGTAGTCGCCCTGGGCACCGGTGTGCTCGAGCACCTCGTAGGCGTGGATCTCGTCGAAGCTGTCGTCGTCGAACGGCAAGCGGGTCTCGGTCAGGTCCCAGACCACGTCGGGTGCGTGCTCGGGGTTGATGTCGAGGGTCGTCAGCTGCTTCCAGTGCGGGTCGTTGTCGGCCGACAGGCGCTTCTCGCGGCTGGCGCCGCAGCCGATCAACAGTTCCCGGTAGGGCCCCGAATCGGCCGCGCGCGGCTCGCCGGTGCGGTCCCGCCACATCTCGTCGCAGGCCGACTCGAAGCGCCGGGCGAGCGCGGCGTGGTCGCACAGCACCGACTGGCGCAGGCGCTCGCGGCCCTCGCTGCGCACCCGGGCAATCAATGCCGCGTCGTCGAGCAGGGCCTGCACGTGGGCACCGAAATCGGCACCCGCCGGGGCGACGAACTCGGGCAGACCGACGTTTCGCATGACCATCGCCGAGAAGCGGCCGGCGTGATGGCCCTGCTCGATGGTCGCGGTCGGCACGCCCATCCAAAGGCCGTGCAGCGTCGTCGTGTGGCCGGACCACGGCACGGTATCGAGCAGCAGGTCGATCTCGGCGTGCAGCGCGAAGTAGTCGGCCAGCGGCAGCGATCCCTTCAGTTCGACCCGGTCGGGGTCGATGCCGCAGCTCAGCAGGCGGTCGCGGAAGGCAAGCCGCGTGGTCGCGTTCTGCAGGCCGTGGGCCAGCACCACCATGCGCGCCGCCGGCAGCGCCGCCAGCGCCCGCGCCCACAGCCGCAGGCTGCCGTTGCTGATCTTGTTGAGCCGCGCCACCGAGGCCAGGCAGGGCGCGCCGGCCGCCCTCGGCAGCAGCGCCGGTGCCGCCGCCGGCGGCGTGTAGGTGGCGAAGCACGTGCCCAGGCGCAGCAGCCGCTCGCGGTAGGCGGCCTCGGCGCCGGCCGGGTCGAGCTCGAGGTCGCTCAGGTAATAGTCCATCGTCGGCAGCCCGGTGGTGCAGGCATAGCCGAGATAGCTGGCCTGCACCGGCGCGATGCGGCGGGCGAACAGCTCGATGCGGGCCGAGGTCATGCCACCGAGGTCGAACAGGATGTCGATGCGGTCCTTGCGGATCAGTGCCGCGGCTTCGTCCTGATCGCGCAGCGGATAGAGATCGGTCCAGCGGTCGGCGATCGCCTCGAAACCGTCGGTCACGGCGTCGCGGTTCGGTGCGTCGAAATACAGCCACAGTTCGAAGCGCGAGCGGTCGAGGCGACGGAACAGGCCCTCGATGAAGAAGGCCACCGGATGTTCACGGAAGTCGGCCGAGACGAAGCCGAGGCGCAGGCGTCGGCCGGCGACGGGCACCGGCTCGACCGCGGCGGCGGGCCCGCAGGCTGCGACCGTGCGTTCGCCCCAGGCCGCGTGGGCGGCCACCAGGGCGTCGCCGTCGAACGGGTCGAGGTAGCTCAGCGCCGCCAGGTTCGAGGCCTGGGCGTCCGGCCGCGGCACCTGGGCGAACAGCTCGCGTGCCTCACTGATGCGCCCCAGTGCGAAATAGGCGGTGGCGAGGTTGAAGGCCGCCACCGTGTCGCCGGGCCGGTGGGCCAGCGCCAGCGCGGCGTGGTCGGCCGCCCCCTGGTAGTCGTGCAGCACATGCAGGCAGGCGCCCAGGTTCAGTTGCAGCGAATAGTCGTCGACGCCCAGCGCCAGCGCCTCGCGGTAGGCCCGGGCGGCGCCCTCGCTGTTCTGCCGGGCCTGCTCGGCGAGCCCCATCAGCACCAGCACGTCGCGGCTCGGTGGGAAGGCGCCGACATGGGCCTCCAGTGCCTGCACGGCCTGGTCGAACTGCTCGAGCTGGATGAAGCACCAGCCCATGTTGCGCAGCGCGTCCGGATGATCGCCCTCGGCCTGCTGGATCGCGCTGCCGTAGGCCTGGATCGCCTCGACGTGGCGCCCCAGCGCGGCCCGGGCGACCCCCAGGTTGAACCAGCCGACCGGATCGGTCGCGTTCAGCCGGGTGACCTGCTCGAAGCATTGCAGCGCCCGCTCGTGGGCGCCGCAGCGGCTGCAGGCCTGGCCCAGCAGCATCCATGGATCAACCGCCTTGGGCACCTTGGCGACCACCCGTTCGAGTTCCTGGCGGGCACCCTGGGGGTCGCCCTCGGTCAGTTGTCGGCGGGCCCTGTCGAGCGCCTTTCGCACCCGTTCCGGATAGCTGGGCATCGGCTTCCTGTGCTTGCGGTTGTCCCCCCGTGGCGCCCCGGCGCCACGGCTGCAGCCGGCGATTCTAAACCGCGGGGCGGCCGGGCGACGCCGAGGCTGTCGATTCACGTGCCCGCCGGCCGCTGCCGCCGATGGTGTGCCGCGCCCGCCAAACCGCTAGAATCCGCCGCGCCGCCCGCGGCGCGACGCGCGTCCACACCCCCGGAGCCAGCCATGGAGCCCGTACTGCCCGAATCCGTTGCCGGCGACCCGCCGCCGTTCGAACGCATCGCCGCCGATCTCGCCGAGCGGGGCTGGAGCGTGGTCGAGCAGGCGCTGCCGGCGGCGCTGGCGACGGCGCTCGAGCAGGAGGTGCGCGGGGCATGCGGCGACGACTTCCACCCGGCGACGATCGGCCGCCAGCACGGCCGGATGCTGAACGGTGCCGTACGTCGCGACGCAATCCGCTGGATCGATGGCGACACCGCGGCCCAGCGCGACTGGCTGGCGTGGACCGCACGCCTGCAGACCCACCTCAACCGCCGGCTGTTTCTCGGCCTGTTCTCGTACGAGAGCCACTTCGCCCACTATCCGCCGGGCGCCTACTACCGGCGCCACGTCGATGCCTTTCGCGGCGACGCCAACCGCGTGCTGTCGACGGTGCTCTACCTCAATCGATCGTGGCGGGCACAGGACGGCGGCGAACTTCTGCTCTATCCCGAGGCGGGCGAGCAGCCGCTGCTGCGGCTGACACCGGCGCTCGGCACGCTCGCGGTGTTCCTCAGCGAGGCGTTCCCGCACGAAGTGCTGCCGGCCGGGCGCGACCGCTACAGCATCGCCGGCTGGTTCCGGGTCAACACCTCGACTGCGTCGCGTGTCGACCCACCGCGCTGAGCGGCGGCGTCCTGCCTGTGGCAATCAGCGGACGATCGCGGGGGTGCCGCCAGCGGCCGAGCGATGTTCGTGCGGGGCGTCGTCGTCGCCCTGCCGGCGCCCCTGCTTGATCGCGTACATGCGCGCGTCGGCGCGGCGCATCAGCGATGACGGATCGGCGCCGTCGCGCGGATAGATCGCGTAGCCGACCGAGCAGCCGAGTTCGACGTGGCAGGTGCCGATGTTGATCGGCTGCGACACCGCCCGTTCGATCTTGGCGGTCACCCGCGACAGATCCCGCTCGTCGCGGAAATCGGCCAGCAGCAGCACGAATTCGTCGCCGCCGAAACGGGCCACCGTGTCATCCACCCGCAGCAGCCGTCGCAGCCGGCGGGCGATCGCAGCCAGCACCAGGTCGCCGGCCTCGTGGCCGTGGGTGTCGTTGACTTCCTTGAAGCGGTCGAGGTCGATGAACATCAGCGCGAAGCTGTGGCGACCGCCGGAGGTCTCGACCGCCCGCTCCAGGCGTTCGTTGAAGGGGGTGCGGTTGTAGAGGCCGGTCAGCGAATCGAAGGTGGCCTGCTGGGCGTTGCGCAGCGAGGTCTCCTTGGCTTCGTGGATGTCGATCGCGGTGGCGATGTAGCCGATGGTCTGGCCGTCCTCGTTGCGGACCGGCATGGCATCGACGCTGACCCAGAACTTGCGCATCGAGTTGCGGTTCGAGCAGCGGAACTCGGACTGGAAGCGCCCGCCCGCTGCCGAGGTGTCCTTCCATTGGGCGATCACCGACTCCCGGTCCTCGACCGCGACGACGTCGTACCAGGCATCGACCCGGTTGTGGTCCCACATGTGGCCGACCATGTGCTGCCAGCGCTCGTTGGCGAACACGATGCGGCCGAACAGGTCGGTCTCGAAAATGCCGACCGGCGCCTGCCGGGCCAGTTCGCGGAAACGCAGCTCGTTGCGCCGCAACTGCTCCTGCGCCTGGGTCAGGGTCTTCAGCTTCTCGCTCAGCTGGCGGGTCTGGCTGCGCAGCAACTGCTCGCGCTTGACCAGCGCGGTGACGTCGCTGATCTGGATCAGGCACCAGCGCCCGCCGTCCTGGCCGGCGATCGGCGAGATCGTCACCGACTGCTTGAGCCGGTCGCCGGCATTGCGGTAGCCGTGCAGCGGGAACGGGCTGGGGTGCAGCGCATGGGACATCAGCGCCGCCAGACCGAAATCGATGGCCTCGCGGATCGCCATCATCACGCGGCGGTCGATGCGCCCGGTGAAGACATCCACCAGGTTGCGGCCGAGGGCGTCGGCCGAGGCGATGCCGCTGTGCTCGACCATCCAGCGGTTCCACAGTCGGATCGCGGCGTCGCCGTCGAGTACCAGCAGTCCGGCAGCGATGGCGTCGGCGATGTGATCGGCGATCAGCGTCTGTGCGGGGTGTTCAGATGTCGAAGAGATGTTCGATCTCCCCGACGAAGCTGCGGATCGACGGAATGTCCATCATGAACAGCACGAAGCCGCTGACGTTGTGCACGGCCAGATGCATGCCGATGCGCGCCACCAGCACGTCGTCGGCGGTGCAGTGTTCCATGATCAGCGTGCGCGAGTCGTTGATCACGACTTCGGGCAAGGTGCCGGTGATCTCCTTGCGGAACAGGTTGGAGATGCTGCTCATGCAGCCATTGATGATGATGTTGCCGATCTCGGCGAGCGCGTCCTGCTCGAGCTCCGAGATGGTCTCGGCGGTGGCCTCGTCGCCGAGCATCCGTCGCACGATCTCCAGCGAGTCGTCCTCGGGAAAGATCAGCATGGTGTCGGTATGGAAGGCGCCGGCAGCGTCGAAGCGCTGGGTGATGCTGCACAGGCGGCTGTGGGGTCCGCTGTCCTGCATGATCTCGAGTCGCTCGATCAGCGCGGCGCGCGGCAGCAGTTCGACCGTCGGCACCGACAGTTCGATCTCTTCCTGCACCAGTTGCGAGAACACCGCCGCCGCTTCGCCGAGCGACAGGTTGAAGGTCTCGGCCATCGCGTCGAGCTGCAGATCGCTCATCGCCAGGCGCTCGGCCGGCGTCGTCGCCCGTGCCGGCGCGTGCTTGGTCTCGTCCGCGATGCTCATCGTTGTGGCGCGAGGGTATCGAGAATCTGGCCGATGACTTCCTCGCGCACCGGCTTGCGGAAGAAGTGCACGCCTTCCTCGTCGGCGCGATTGCGCACCGAATCCTGCACATTGGCGGTCAGCAGGGCGAGGGGCATGTCCGGATTGAGGCGATGCAGGTGCGCGGCCAGCTCGAGCCCGGTCATGCCCGGCATGTTCATGTCGAGGATGCCGATGTCGCAGGGCGTGGCCTTCTGCGCCAGCAGGGCGGCGTCGCCGTTGTCGGCCTCGACGATCTCGACGCCGGCGCGGATCGACTTGATCATCGCGCTGCTCATCATGCGCGACACCCGACTGTCGTCGACCACCAGCACTTTCAGCAATGGGTTCATTGGGGCTCTCTCCGGGGTTCCGAACTCGTTCCTCGGGTCTTCGGCCGGATCGTCGAGGACTTTAGTCACGACTGCCCCACGGACGCGGCCCGGCGCACCGGTCAGCGCCAGGGCGTCGTGCGGACCTCGCCGAGGGGTGCGAACGAGGCGTGCTGCAGCCAGTGATCGGCCGCCTGCCGCAACGCCCGCGCCATCGCCGGCGAGAACGGGTCGTGGCCGGCTTCGTCGACCCACAGCAGGCGACTGCCGCTCAGACTGCGCCACGCCTTCCAGGCGTTCGCCGGCCGGCACACCAGGTCGCGGCGACCGTGCACGAACAGCACCGGCAGGCCATGTAGCCGGGCGATCGCGGCGATCACCCGACGCTCGCCGAGAAAACACTCGCGGGCCAGGTAGTGGGCCTGGATGCGATAGCGACGCACCAGCGCCGCATCCGGCGCCTCGTCGGGCGGCGGATTGCCCTGCAGCGCCGCTTCCCAGCGCCGCCACGCCGCCGCCACGCGCTGCATGGTGGCCTCGTCACCGGCCGCGAACACGCGCCACAACCATGGCCGGAGGCTTCGCCGGCGGCTGCGCGGAACGCAATCGACGAATCGCTGCCACTCGTCGGGCAGGCACGCGCCGGCACCGCCGAAGAACCATTCGAGGTCCCCGCGCCCGGTCAGGAACAGCGCCCGCAGCAACAGGCCGGCCACCGCGCCGCGATGCGCCGCCGCGTAGCAGGCAGCCAGCGTCGCCCCCCAGGAGCCACCACTGACCAGCCAGCGCGCGATGCCGAGCGACTCGCGGATACGCTCGATGTCGTCGATCAGGGCGGCGGCGTGATTGTGCCGCAGCGAATCGGCGGCACGGCTGCGACCGCAGCCGCGCTGGTCGAACTGTACGATGCGGTAGCGGCTCGGGTCGAAGAAGCGTCGCTGCATCGCGCTCGCCGACGAGCCGGGTCCGCCGTGCAGCAGCAGCACCGGCTGGCCGTCCGGCGCG
>JAGRFY010000020.1:0-7364 GCA_020445765.1 Rhodocyclaceae bacterium
AAAAACGGACGCCATGAAGTGATGATCTAAGGCTTCATGGAGGACGGGAAGATGAAAGTTCGGATACCGAAACGGGTTTACACAGAGCAGTACCGGGAAGCTGCGGTGCGCCAGGTGATTGATGCCGAGCGTAGTACGGCGGAGGTGGCGCGCAGCCTGGACATGTCGGAGAAGACGCTCGCCAACTGGGTGCGGAAGGTGCGTCGAGGCAAGCCGCCGGTCAAGCAGGCCGCAGCGCTGCAGGTAAATGAGGCCCAGGCCGAATTGAGTCGGCTTCGGACAGAGAACGCCCAATTGCGCGTCGATAACGAAATTCTAAAAAAGGCGGCGGCGTACTTTGCCAGGGAGTCGCGGTGAAGTACGCCTGGATCGAGGCTCAGCGCGCCCGCCTGCCGGTGGGGCGCCTGTGCGCATTGCTCGGGGTCTCGCGCAGCGGCTTCTACGCCTGGCGGGGCCGTGCGCCCTCGGCGCGGGCGCAGAGCGACGCACGGTTGGTAGTGGCCTTGCGCGCCTGCCATGCCCGACACCGTGGCAAGTACGGACGGCCACGATTGACACGGGATCTGCGTGCAGCGGGCTTCGTGGTCAATGACAAGCGCGTCGGTCGGCTGATGCGGCGCGAGGGTCTGCAGGCGCGGCGGGGGCGCCGTTTCGTGCGGACCACCGATTCGAATCACAGCCTGGCGGTGGCGGCGAACCTGCTCGAACGCGACTTCAGCGCCAGCGCCCCGAATCAGAAGTGGGTTGCCGACATCACCTACATCGGCACCGCTGAAGGGTGGCTTTTTCTCGCGCTGGTGATGGATCTGTTCAGCCGCCGTCTGGTGGGCTGGGCCATGTCCGCGCACATCGACGAACAGCTGACCGCGAGCGCCCTGGCGCTTGCGTTGGGGCTGCGCAACCCGCCCGCCGGTCTGCTGCACCACTCCGATCGCGGCAGCCAGTATTGCGCTCACAACTACCGGAAGGTGCTTGCCGATCGCCACATCACGGTCTCGATGAGCCGAAGGGCGAACTGTTACGACAATGCCGCGATGGAGTCGGCCAACGGCACGCTGAAGGTCGAACGGGTCTATGACATGGACTACGCGAGCCGCCAGCAGGCGATCGACGATCTCACCGAATACATCGGCTATTACAACAGTGAGCGCCGTCACAGCGCACTGGGCTACGAAAGCCCGGTCCAATTCGAACGGAGATGGGCCATGCAACAACGAAACGAACTGCCGATTGGCACCGCAAGTTATCCACCGCCGCCCGCTTTGCTTGCGTTAGAGGCGCCGCACGCGCGCGACCGTGGATAACTTGCTGCCACAGCGCACTTCTTGGCGTCCATCGAATGGGGACAGCTTCAAACCGGCCGTTCGGGCATGCTGGACGTCGGTGAGGTTCGCTTCTCGCAAGCTGCCTTTCGTGAACCAGCGCCTTCGGCCAACTACCGCCGCCCGCCAAATCCGCAGAGCTGTCACTCCAACGGCCGCTCTGGTCCGGAACCTGCCCGAGGGCCTACGGAAGCGACTCGGCCTGACCTAACGGCCAGCCTGGCGAAATCGATAGCCGGCAATCCTCCCGCTCAAGTTCCGCAGTTAATCGCGTAAGTAATTGATATTGCTTGTTTGCGACAAGCAAAATGACACTACAAGCCGCTTCTACGGCTTCGGAAGGCTCATCGCCTCGAACAGTTCGAGTTGCTCCGCAGTGGTCTTGCTGATGCCCGTGTAGGCGCGCTCGCCGATGGTGGCGCGGTGTTTCTGGATACGGCCGAGCAACTCCAACGCTGTCTTCGGGCTCGCGCTGCTGCCGCTCGCTTTCAGGCGCATCCGCATCACCCGATAGAGCACCAGGGCAAGGAAGCAGATCAATGCGTGCGCGCGAATTCGATCGGGCAGGCGGTGAAATACGGGCGCGATCTCGAGGTCGCTCTTCAGTACCCGGAAGCCACGCTCGATGTCCGCCAGGTTCTTGTAGCGCGTCACGATCTCGCTGGCAGCGAGGTCGGCGACATTGGTCACCAGCACCAGCTTACCGTCGAAGATCTCGGCACGAGCAATGGCTTGCTCGTCCACGCTGTACCTGAAGCGCTCGGCCTGATAGTCGGCTTTCACGAAGCGGGTCAGCTCGGCGTCCGACACCGCACGCTGAAAGCGGCTGTAGGCGCCGCGATCGGTGGCGCGGCGTCCACGCTCGCTCTTGCCTTGGTCCTGCGCATCGAGTTTGGTGATCAGCTCTTCGGCGAAGACTTCCAACTCCTGGATGCGCTATCGCCGTCGCGCCGATTGCTCATCCGCGCGATCCGGATCGTGGGCAACGACCAGGCGTTGCTCGGCGAAATGACCCTCGGCCAGCCCCTTGTCGAAAGACATCGCTTCCAGCGTGCCGCCGAGTTCCGCATAGCGCCGCGCCGGAACCGCCAGGATGAATTCCAGCTTGCGCTCGCTAGCTTCCGCCAAGGCAGTGAGTTCGGAGATATTGTCCAGGCTCAGCAGGCCGCGGTCGGCCACCAGGATCACCCGCTCGACCGGAAAGCGCGCCAGCACCTTGCTCAGCATGCCCTGTAGCGTCTTGGTCTCGCCGACATTGCCGGCATGCACGGTGTGCATCAGCGGCAGGCCCTCGGCGGACTGCACCACGCCGAGCACGAACTGGCGCGCAATGCCTCCGGTTTCCTTGTTCATGCCGAAGGCCCGAACGTCGTTCGGCAGCTGCGCTTCGCCTTGGATGCGCACCGTGGTGAGATCGTAGAACACCACAGACAATTGCTGGTCAAGCATCGGGCGCAGTTGCTTGGAAATGCGATCTTCCACCGCCTCGGCGCGCTCCATCAGCGCATCCATGGTGCGTAGCAGCTGGTCATGGGTGACCGACTCCGGCATGGCCGGCATCGCCACGGTCTCCAGCCATTGCAGGCAGCCGAGCTTGGAGTCCGGCGCGCATAGCCGATTGAAGACCATCGCACGCACCAGCGCCTCGGCATCGAAACTGCGCCGTGAAGAGCGCAGTGCGCGTTTGATCGCTGGCCCAAAGCCCAGGCTCTGCCACAGTTCATGCAGCGCAAAGACGTCACCGAAGGCGCGCGCACTGTCGTACTCCACCGATTCGGCGCTGTTGGTGCTGCGTCCGAGCGCACGGTTCAGGCCGTCGATGAGCGGATCGAGCTTCTTCGGTTCGAGTTGATCGAGGCGACCGAGGTTGGCGATGACGCGCTGACGTACCGCGCCGGTGTCGGTGCGGAAGGACTCGACAAGCTGCAGGTAGCTTCGGCCGCCCGAGCGGCTGATGCGCGTGTACATGTTGCTACGGTATTACGCATTAACCCAATAAAAACATGCCGTCTATCGATAGACGTGACACTACAAAGATTTGCGGAAATCGCCCTCAAATTTGCGCTAACTCATTGATTCCACGATCAGCACCCCGGTCCGGAACCTCGCAATCCGCCTGCGGACTGCGGAACTTGGGCTCCCGACACCTGCCGCTCGACGCGGGCGGGTGGCTTGTGGATCATGCATCCTGCGACTAGCGCAGTAGCAGCATCATTGCCGAAAGGCTACCGGACGAGGCCTGACCCGAAACATCAATTTCGACGTCATTCTTGCGAACCAATGTTGTCGCCTGGCATCTTTTTCGCCAAACTATTGACATTGACGATATCGTGAACGATGAGCAACAAGAATCCAGGGGCCAATTGAACATCGTTCCGGCAAAATCGAAGCTCGGTGCGCGGCACATTTTTAATGACTACGCATTTGCACTAGATGTTAGAGACCAAGAGCGTTATATTAGCCGGCAATACAGCGCCGCCTGGGTTTTTTGTACTCTCAGTTCCCGGAACTTTAACAGATGATTAGAATTGCACACATATCAGATCTGCACATTTGTGATCCAAAGCTAGAGACGCCGCTTAAGGAACTGGCAAAGGAATTCAAACAAGTGACAGGAATAGAAATCGATCTGCATTTTGCAAATGCTTTTGTGCAAGATGCGCTTAGCAAATTTATCCACTATAACGATCCCGACGTGATTGTCGTAAGCGGCGACTTGACCACATTCGGGGATCCAAAAAGCTTTAATCTAGCAAAGGAATTTCTCGAAGGTCTGGCTCGGCGGAGCAGTGAACCAAGAAAGGTGGTTATCGTTCCCGGCAATCATGATGTCCTTGAATACCAATTGGCAGCCTTGCGGGGAAAACTAATAAACTTTTTAGGTAACAAAAAGCCGAAGAATCTAATCTCCGGAATTTTTTACCGCGCATCGAGATACATTATAGAAATGAAGCTGTCGAATTTAATATCTGCTTTCGGCCGCATTTCCGACTCAACCAACGGTCGATATGATGACACAGACTATGAAACTATGCTTTCAGAGTTTTCTAAGATATCAAGTTATTCCGCCATAGATAGCAAGAAGATCACAGTAGCCCGTAAAGGGGACAACTTTGCGATAGATATTCATCCCTTCGGTTCCGTATGCGCAGATCCTGTGTGGATGAATCTTGGGCGCCTGAGAGCTGAGCAACTAAGTTCGTTTTATGATGACATCAAGAATGAAGACGACCAATCTTCAAAGATTCACATAGCTGTCATTCATCACAATCCTATTGCATCATCACATACGGTTGATTCTCCTTTCGTGAATGCTTACAACTCCATGCCTGACGGGCCTGAGTTTCTGAGGATAATGCAGAAAAATGGAGTGGATATAGTGCTACACGGCCATCAGCATACAGAATCGGCAATGCTATTCGACTACGACTTGAAAAGCGTAGGCCACGCATACTGCATTGGATCGCCGAGTTCAACCGACCCCAAGGCCGGCGGATGCAACATCATTCAAATAAGTGATGATTACCATGCATTAGTAAGGCGATTTGAGTTTAAAGAAAGATCATTTTTCGAAGATGAAAGCAAGAATATCGAAATCCTTTTTGAGAAGCAACGGCCCGACTTCGAAACGAATTCCGCACGCTTCGAGCTGAAACGCTATGTCTCGACAGCCGACGGCAATGAGAAGCAGTTCTTCGACGAATTTCACAAGGTTCGCTCAAGACCTAGATCGGGAAACGAGAAGCGGCCGATTGCGTACGTCGCGGGTCGGCGACTTACAGGCGTTCTTGAAAATAACGGAAAACTTATAACAGACCTTCTACGTGAAGGCTACGCAATTAGAGTGCTAATAAGCAATCCCGCATTGCTTCGCCGAATTACGACAGGAATAGACGATGCAGACTTAGGCGCCGCCTTTTGGGGCGATGATAATGAGCTACAAAATCTCGCTGAGCAAGCCGAATCCTCGATTAAAACATTTAGCGAATTGATGGAGGAAGTGGGAACGGCTGGCCAGAAGCAGATTAATGTAAGAGTTTCTCATACGCTCTTACCATTTGCTGCCACAATAAGAGATGACTGCGATATGAAGTCACGAATGGCGGTCAAGCCTCTACCTTTTGGCGCACTGGGCGTAATAGACTCGCCACTATTCCGGTTAACAAGAAGATCCAACAGAGCCCTTTTTGATTATTATAGCAAACATCTAAAAGTGCTATTTGGGCAAGGAAGAACGATTTTGGGAGAATGGAATCTTGGTGATGATGATTTGAGTATTAGCGCGAAGATAAAGGTTTACCCTTCGGGAGAGAAAGTTTCCATTCCCTCGATTTCAGGATCTAAGAATTAGGAAGTCATGCTAGGTTTAATGCGGATTTGCAAACGCATAAAGTCATACATAGCCTTATTGATGCCTTGATCAAATGAAGCTAATTATTGGCGCAAAGCTTCTGATAGTGTCTACCGATTGGAGTCAATTCGTTTGCCTGACGCGCAGAAGGGTCGATCATCTTTCATGGAAAGAGAAGTTTGACATTCCTGGCGGAAAGGCGAAAGAAGGCGAGGAGCCCCTGGATGCTCTGAAGCGCGAACTCATCGAAGAGATTAACTTTAAACTGACCGATGATCCTGAACTTGTTGACGCTAGCTCCATTATTAACAATGATGAAATTCAAGTGGTGAGACTTACTTACCTCATCGAGTACGACCTCAGGTTCTTGGATGTAGAATTGGGCAGCGAGCATGGGGCGATTGCCCTGCGCCCGTTCTGTGAGGACGCGGGTTTTCACCCAGTATTAAACCGCGCGATCAGACATGCGCTAAGTCGACGGAGGAGATACAATTTGGAATTGAAGGCACCGAGGGGTTGAGGCTGAGCCAGGTTTTTACGAATGCACATTATTCTGTGAATATCGGCTCTTCAATTGTCCGGTTCCATTGAGTTTATGTCCGAATTGAAGCGTTTCTCTGAGGCAAGCGTTTGTTGCGAAGTCGATTTTTGATGTTGAAGGATATAGTGGGCTCATGGTTTGCCAGCTGTTGTGAGCATGACCTGTTCCCCTGCGCCATTGAACTTCCCTAGTTTTCAGGCCGATGAGATACACATGATTCCTCCTGAAATTTACCCTTTCGATTGTTTTTTTCAGCGCTGGAAAAGCGCCGTTGCCCGCTCTCGCGAGCGTTTTTCGCCTGCTTACCTGCAAAATTGCCGGCGGCAGGCGCAATGGTCCCTATGCCGCTCGCGGATGCATCAGGTTGAGCAGCCGCGTGAGGTTGTAGGCGGCAAAAGTGAAGAGCGCCTGTCCGGAGAGCTTTTCCAGCCCCTTGTGCCTTGTCTTTCTCAATCCGCCGACGGTCTTGATCCAGCCGAAGGCTTCCTCAATCATCTTCCGGCGCCGCAGGCTCATCGCATAGCCCTTGCCGCGGGCGGTACGTCCATCGATGGCGCTGCCGCTTGCCTTACGCGCTACATGGGGACGAATCCCGAGGCGCTTGCAGGTTTCGGCGAACTCGGCGACGTCGTAGCCCTTGTCGGCACCGACGGTGGCACCCGGTTTGTTGATGCTACGCGCCATCATGCGCTCGGCCGCTTCCCATTCGGCGCGCCCATTCGCCTGGGTGGTTTCGACATCGATAATCAGCCCGTGGCGGTTCTCGGAGAGCGCGTGCGTCATGTAGCGCAGCTTCGCCTCGGTGAATTCACCCTTCTTGAACAGGCGGGCCTCGGGGTCGGTGCTGCTCTCGTGCGTCTTGTTGCTGCGCTTCTCGCCCTTGAAATCGACTTCCGGGTTGCGTCCCGCCGGTCGATCCGGACCGCCGCCGTCCTTGCGCACGAAACTCTTGTGGCTCGCCCAGGCCTCGATCATCGTGCCGTCGACACTGAAATGCTCGTCCGAGATGAAGCCCTGCCATTCGGCCAACTGAAGCACGCGAGAGAAGAACTCGCGCGCCATGTCGGTGCACAGCAGCCGATCCCGGTTGATGCTGAACACCGTTCGATCCCACACGGCGTCGTCCATGCCGAGACCGACGAACCAGCGG
>JAGRFY010000020.1:7463-19730 GCA_020445765.1 Rhodocyclaceae bacterium
ATCGACGGCCGGCCGGTGTGCGAGTAGCGCTCGTCGAACAGCCCACTCATGTTGGCCAGGATCGCATCAACGAGCACCCGCAACCGACGCAGCGGATGCTCGCGCGGGATCCGTTCCTCGAGGCTGACGTAACTGAACATCGACGACTGGGGGTTGGCTTGGCCACGCATGCGCGAAATCGTAGAAAAGTAGGTGGTGGGTTTCAGGCCGTAGTTTGCATCAGATCCCGCGCCGGGCGGCGGTCGCAGACTTTCTCACCAGCCTGTTAGCGGGCACGACAAGTTCGAGGACTTCCGCATCGAGCCAATACGGCTCGTCGACTGCGCTGGCGAGACGCACGAGTTCCACTTCCGGACACGTCTTCTGGGCCACATCGTGTTGATGGACGCGTTCGAATTGCGCGATGGCAACCCGTCCGGCTACCAGTGCGAGATCGGTGGGGATCCCGAAGACGATCTACTTGCGCTGCTTGGGAGACTGGTTGAAAAGCTTCGCCGAATGCTCTCCGTTAAGCACCTTACGCGCGAAGACCACGAGCCTCAGATCGCCGAACAAACGGTGCGCGGACGAATCGATTGGGACGATTCCGTCGCAGGGCACACCCCCCTGCTCACAATTGACGGCCAGGAGGTCTCCTGGGAGGAGTTCGGTCGAATGCTGATGACGTTTGAGGGCTGGCAATTCAGGCTCCAGATCGTCGATCCGGCCGACGAACCATGATCCTCGCTTTCGTGTTGAGCAAGGAAGCGGGAGTGAGGCCACATGGCTGCTGCCGTCGGAAGTAGCAAAGCCTCGTGGGGGCCCTCGAACGTCGGGTTTGAGATCTTGACCAGCCGGCGACGTAGCGACGGCGTCGGACAGCCCACGGCCATGAGCGGCCGTTTAGGGTTGCTCCCCGAAGCAGCCACTCAGCTTGAATGCAAGACTTCTGCCTTTTTATGCCCACTGCATATCGAAGGACGCGGATCCGATCCGGATGTACGCATGCCCTGCGCGTCCCGCTAACGATCGCCGATACAAGTGCGATCTTTCCCTGGAGTCGGCAACCACACCCAGGATCTCATCAGATAGGGTCGATCGGTACGCCCGGTCAAATAGAACTCCACGACCAGTGTCTCCGAGTTCGAGTCGCCACTGAGGTAACGCGAGATCAGCTTATAGGTCCGCCCGATGGTTGGGCGAATATCCTCAATCGCAGAGGCGGTGCTCGCCCCGCCGTGCGACGAACTTTGACCCAGATTTCGCGCGACCGCAGCCGGCATCAGCAATGGGTCGGGCGTGATAAGGCCCGAGAACAGGGTCAGGCTGGCATGCAGGCAGACAAGATCACTTGCGGAAAGACCATAAGCAGCGGCGAACGTTGCATAGTCATCGAATCGCCGACGCTGGCCGGGAAGCCATGCGTTTCCCGTCCGGAGCGAGGATCGCCGCGATGTGGGAACGATGCGCTCGATCAACTCGGGTTTGGCGGCGTTGAGGTCGACCAGACCCCGGACGTCGACCACCCGGATTTCGATTGCTTCTGCTCCAGCGCCGGCGAACTGAGCCGCACCAGGATTCTTCAGCCATCGCGCGCGTGCCCCCGAGTCGATCAGGTCTAGCATGACCTGTGCGACTGCCGATTCAACCCGTAGCTGCTCCGCCAGGCGCTTGTTCAGAAGCGCAAACCCGTCCTCGGATCGCCGCGCGGACACGAGGACGAGCATGACGAGGCCGGACGCGAGTGCCACCAGCACCAGCGTGTGAAGCAGGATCGCACCGCGATCAGTGTGCTTCGGGCGGCGCAGGGCGTGCATCTTCCGCGACCCGTGCGGCCGATCCGATGGCGTCGACCAGCGCGTCCACCACCGACTGCGTCTCTTCCTGATTGCGCATCACGTGGGGGACCAGCAGCACGATCAACTCGGTGCGGCGCGCTTCAGAGGTGTTGTTGCGAAACGCATTGCCGATCACCGGCAGATCCTTCAACACCGGAACGCCGCTGTTTCCACGGCTGCCATTCTCGCGAATCAAGCCGCCCAGCGCGACCGTGTAGCCGTTGCGGGTGGATACCGTGGTCTGGATCCGGCGCCGCTGGATGGTCGGCGAGTCGATGCCGGACGAGGTCGTCTGCGCGACGTCGCTGACCTCCTGCACGACACCCAGGGTCACGTTGCCATTGTCGTTGACGCGCGGCGTCACCTCGAGGATGACCCCGGTGTCGCGCATCTGGATCGAATTGATGATCGGCGCCCCCGGGGCCTCCGCGCTGCGCGAAGTCTGGGTGATCACCGGGACCTGGTCACCGACCTGCAGGCTCGCCTTCTGGTTGTTGAGCACCGCAAGCTTCGGGGCCGAGAGGACGCGCACGTCGGTCTTCGATTGCAGCGCATTGAGGACCAGGCGGGCGTCGGCACGGCCCGAGTAGACGTAGGAGAAGCCCGGGAACTGGCTGGCCACGGCGCCCACATCCGAAGCGCTGAGGGTGACCGAATTCTCACCCGAGTCGAAGAACCACTGCACGCCGTAGCGCAGGTTGTCGTTGAGCGTCACCTCGGCGAGGATCGCCTCGATCATCACCTGGCGCGGGAAAACGTCGATCTCGCGCAGCGCCTCCTTGATCAGGCGGAACTCGTCCTCGCGCCCGTAGAAGAGAACCGAATTCGATTCTTCCACCGCAACGAGATTTGCCGAGGGGTTGCCCATGGCGGGCTGTCCTGCCGCCGCTGCTGCCGTGGCCGCTGCCGTGCCAATCGGCATCGTTTGCTCACCGGTCGTGGAGACGCCCGACAGCACCTCGCGCAATGACGCGACGAGATCCTTGGCAACGCCGTGCTGCACCGAATACACCCACAGCCTGCGCCCTCCCGATGCGCCCGCGTCGAGACGGCGCACCCAGCTCTCGACCAGTTCGAGGTCGCCGCGTGCTCGCGCGATGCCGAGCACCGCGCGTACCCGCGGCAGTGGAATCAGGCGAACACGGGTGCCGATGACGTTCATCGGCGGCTGGAAGACTTGCCGCAATTCCTCGACCAGTTGCTCGGGGGCGACCGACTCCAGCCGGTAGAGCGCGAAGTTCATGCCGTTCAGCCAATCCACATCGAAGCCCTGCACCGTGCGCAGCACCTCGGCCCGCTCCGGGCGCGTTCCGGCGATGACCAGGTGGCCGTGCTCGTCGTCCGCCTGCAGGACCGTCCCCTTGGGCACGAAGGCGTCGAGCACGCGCTGCATCTCGGATGCCGCGACGAAGCTCAGCGGAATGATCTCGACCGCGTAGCCGGGCACCGTTGCCGCCGCCGGGTCGAATCGATGGGCGCCGCGGGCGCGCTGCGGGGCGAGTTCCATCGGCAACACGCGCAAGACGCTTCCCTCCGGGACGATCGCCACCGCTACGGTGGCAAGCGCGGTTTCCAGCGCTGACAACAGCGCGTCACGCGAAACCGGGCCGCCGGTGCGCAGCGTGAGGCGCCCCGCGAGGGCAGGGTCCACGACGTAGTCGAGCTTCAGCATGTCGCCGAGGATGGCATCGACCACGCCCTTGAGTTCCGCCTCTTGGAAATTGAGTTCGTAGCGCCGAGCCCCAGCGGACTCGCGCACGCCCGATGACGCCAGCGAGGATGGCGCGCTGCCGGTGCGGTGCTCCGCAAAGTACTCTGTGATTGCGCGCTCGGTCGCTGCGTCGGGCGCGCCGCCATCCTTCTGCGCGCTCTCCTGCGGAGCAACGCGAACCTTCCAGGCCGATGGCCGCTCGAGCGGAGGCGGCGCGGGTGGGGTAGCGCATGAGGCAAGACCGAGCGCGGCGCCGAAGATCACTAGTGAGACTCGCATCAGGGATGCCGCCTGTGTAGAAGATTGGATCACTGTGCCCGTTCATCCGGTGCGGCTGGACCAAGCCGCAGCTCGAGAGCGTCCGTGCCGCGGGTGATCAGGACGGTCTTGGCTCGAATCTCGCGCACTTGCCAGTCGCCGAACTCGCCATGCTCGGAGAGCGTTCTGCGCGCCGCGGCGTCGCGGCCTTCGAGCACGGCGCGCCGCGCGCCGTCGGGGCCGCGCAGGATGCCAACCAGGCGCGGCGGCGCTTCCAGGGCCACGGGGGCGGCGGCGGGTTCAGGTCCCGGGGGATTGATCGGCGCCCGCCCTCGGCTGAACACTGGGGCGCTGGTCAGCGCGCCCGCGCTCGCTTCGGCCAGGCGGACCGCGGTGTCCGTCGGGGATCGCCCCGGGCCGGCATCCGGGTCGGCCGGCGCCGGCGCGGCCACGAGCATGCTCCACAACACGGCGCTGCCTCCGGCCCATACGGCGAGATTCGTGAGCACCCATAGCGTCGTCGCCGAGATCGGCTTCACGACCCGCTCCCGGCGGTACCGAAGGCGGTGACCCGAAACTCGATTTCCACCCGCGCACCCTCACCGTCGGCGGCATTCATCGCCTCGCCGGAACGAATCACCAGCCGGTCGATGCGCAGTGGCGGACGCGCACCCTCGATGCGTGCCAGCATCTGGTACAAGCCGGCCTCCGAGCCGCTACCGCTAGCATCCAGGCTTGCACTCAGCAAGGGACCGTTTCGCTCGGATTCGGCCGAGCGCATTTGCAGCAGCTCCAAACCCGACTCGCGCATGATCTGGACGATGCTGCCCTGCAGGCGCGCATCACCCTCCTCGGGCGGGCCCTGCCAGCTGAGCAGGGTGCTCAATTCAGCCCACTCGCGATCAATCACGCTGTCCGAAACCTCGCCGCTCGACCGAATGCGGCGCTGCACTTGCTGGAGTTCGAAGCGCGCGTCGCGCAGCCCTTCGATCGCCTGGCTACCGGCCCGCAAGACCCCCTTGACCAGCGCCGCCGCAAACAGCGCAAGCGCGAGCAGAACCGTGATCGCAAGCAGGCGCCGCAGCGAAGGATGGAGACCGCGCATTCAGTTTCTCCCCGGCGCCTGGCCAAGGCTCATGACGAACTGCGGCGCTTCGCCCGGATTCGCCGAGCGGGCCACCGAATCGAGCCGGATGCCCGCGAGCAGCGCGGAGCTCTTGAGCGCGGCGAGCGCGCGCGACGGCTCTGGGGCCCTGCCGCCCAGAACCATCGTGCCCTCGGCAAACTCGCTGCGCTCGAGCCAGGCGTCCCCGGGAAGATGCTCCGCCAACGCGTTGAGCTGGCTGGTCACGCGCGTTGCCGGCAGCGCCTCGCGCAATTGTTCGCGCAACGCCCGCACGGCCGATGCTTGCGCGAGCAGTTCGGAATCCACCCCCGCGGCCCGCGTCAGCCGGGCTGCCTCGTCACGCAATTGCGTCTGCTGCCAATGCGCCAGCCCCAGGCCGAGGACGAAAAGCGCACAGGCGCCGAGCACCGCGCTGGCAGCGAGTGCACGATTCCAGCGCTGCCGGCGGCCGTTCGCGCGTACGCGCTCGGACGTATGAAAAACCCAGGTGCGCGAAATGTCGCCATCGGCGACGCCGTTGAAGCACACGCTGCCGACCTCGAGCCCATGATCGCGGGCAAGCGCGAGCACCTCTTCAACATCGCGGCGATGGCACAGCGCCACCGCGACGGTGACCGGCCCCGCATACGGGCGGCGAGGCTGCGAACAGATGTCGAACAGCATCCGCTCCGGCGCCAGCGGAGAGTCGCGCAGCAGTCGATAGGCCACGGCCTGCCTGAGGTTCCGCGCTGCGGCCGCTGGCAGTTCGAGTTCGATCTGCAGCACGTCGGTCTCGGGCAGCATCAGCGCCACCGCGACGCCCGGCTGCACCCCGTGCGCCTCGACGGACAAGCGGCCGCCGCTGCGATGCACGCACACTTGCGGGGAATCTGGACGAAACCACTGACGCAGACGCGGCGGGCACAGCGCCCGCCATTCGTGCAACAAGTCGGTGAGCAGTCCGGCGGCGCTTGCCCCCAGCCGGCCGAGCAAAGGTAAGGCCGAATGCATCAGGGATGACTCACGAGGCGCGGCATGCGAGGCTCGTCCAGTCGATCGCGCAGTCCCCCGGCACATCCACCCGCGGCCGCGCGGCGAAGAGGAGCGGCGCACGGTGATCGTCGTACTCGCCGACGATCTCGACCAGTCCGGGCAGGGCGCGTGGATCCTCCCACTGCGCGTGGGCCTGATTCGTGGCTTGCGCGAGGTAGGTGATGTGGACGCTTCGCAAGCCCTGCGCGAGCACCCAGCGCGCGTTCAATGGCGCACGCGCCTGAACCGCCCGGCTGCCGGCGCGCGGTTCGATATGCAGCGCCAGGCGCTGCGTTCCGCCGCCCTCCGGGTCGACGATGACGCGGACCCGGACCGGTCCGATCCCGCTCGCCGCCTGCGGTGGAAGGCTCACGAACTCGAAGCCGGCCGGCGTGCCGTGGAAGGCCTCGGCGGGCTGCAGGTCGGAGGCGGGCAGCGCCGAGGCGATCGCGCGCGAAAGCACCGAGAGCAGCATCTGCCGGTCCGCGATCCGCCCGTCGATCTCGTTCGAGCGTGCCCAGCCGTCCTGGACCGTCACCAGGATCTGGCCGAGGCTTGCGAGCAGCAGCGCCCCGACGGCGATCGATACCAGCATTTCGAGCAGCGTGAAGCCGGTTTCGCGCAACTTCACGGCATGCTGCCCCTAAGACGCTGCCCGGCAAGGCTCGCGAGCGGCTGCGCCGTCGCGGCGCGATAGACGTCGACCCGGATGCGCTCGAGGCGGGGACCGGACGTCACGCCCTGCGCACCCTCGCGCGCCACCTCGCCGACCGAGACCCGCCAGTGCAAGCCACCGCGTTCGCCCTCGCCGGCCGGGCCGCCCGGCCCCTGCCAGGCCGCGAAGGCCTCGATCTTGGATTGCGCCAGCCCCAGCGCCGCCGTGCGCTGCAGCAGCTCGTCCTGGCGCAGCAAGGCGGTATTGATCGCCGGCAACCCGATGCCGAAGGCCATCGCGGCCACCGCCAGCGCGATCACCACCTCGATCAGCGAGAAGCCGCGTGCGCTCACCCCCATGACATGGCTCCGGTCAGCCAGTCGATGCGCAGGACCCGCGACTGCGGTTCGTGTTTGTAGCGAACGTAGCCGCCCGAAGACGATCCGTCGGGAAAGAACGCTAGCGCGGCGTCATCACCCCGCACCGGCAGTGCGGCCACGCACTCGAGGCCCGGCGCCGCCTTCGTGGCGCCTAGTTGGGCCACTTGCCGCGCGAGCCCCTCGCAGCTCACGCGGATCACGACACCCTCGCGCAGACTGCGTTCGCGAAGCTCCTGCAGCAGTCGCTGCAGCGCCAGCTCAGCGCCATGGCTAGCGCCAGAGCGCGTGCCGAACGCCTGGGCCCCGATCCCGACCAGCAAGCCGAGCAGGGCCACCACCAGCAACAGCTCGAGCAGGGACAGGCCGCGCTCAGCGCGGCGTCTGGATGCCGACATCCGCATCCTCGCCCTCCCCGCCATCGCGATCGTCGGCTCCAAGAGAGAAGATTTCCACCGCCGCCGCCCGCCCCGGCATGCGGTAGCGGTACTGGCGCCCCCAGGGATCGAGCAGATGCTCGGGCTTGCGCACATAGGGGCCGCGCCAGTTGCGGACCTCCGGCGGCGCCTTCCAGAGTGCGGCCAACCCTTGATCCATGCTCGGGTAGCCGCCGGTATCGACCCGGTAGTAGTTGAGTGCGGTGTTCAGCGTTTCGATCTGCAGATTCGCGGTATTGCTCTTGGCCCCGGAGAACATGTTCATCAGCTGGGGGGCGACGACCGCGGTCAGCATGCCCATGATGACTAGCACGACGAGGATCTCGAGCAGCGTGAAGCCGCGCGGAATGCGCCGCTGGCGCGCTGCCCGGTCTTGGGGTGCTCGAAGCGCAGGAGAGAACATCTGGCTGACCATCAACGCACCGCCAGTTGATTGATGCTCATGATGCCGAGCATCACGCCGGCCACCACCGCCCCCACCGCGGCGCCCATCAGCAGCACCGCGAGCGGATTGACCAGCGCGAGCACCTGACCGATGCGCGCCTCGCACTCCATTTCGAGCAGGCGCGCGGCGCGCTGTGTCATGCGCCCGAGCTGGCCGCTGTGCTCTCCTACCTCGACGATGGACAGCGTCGCCGGCGGAGCCGCAATTTGCTTGCGCAATACCTCCGAGAACGGCAGCCCTTCGCGGATCTCCACGCCGGCGCTCCTGAAGGCGGCCGCGAGGCGGCGCGAGCGCGCCGTGTCTGCGGCGCTGGCGAAGGCGGCAGGCAAGTCCACGCCGCTGGCAAGCAAGGTTCCGAGCACGCCCAGTGCGCGCGCCAGATCCAGCCCCTGCAAGGCCTCGAAGATGGGCAGTCGCTGCAGGCGGGCACTGCCCAGCGCCGCGCGGGCACCGAACCACAGCGCGACGCAAAGCAGGAGGGTGGCGGCAAGGAGCACGTTGCCGTGGCGGGTGAGCGCGTCCGACAGGAACAGCACGACACGGGTCAAGACCGGCAGGCGCGCCTCATCGCCCGCAAAGACCGCGGCGAACTGCGGAATCACGAAGCCCAGTACGAAGCCCAGAACCAACACCAGCACGCACAGAACCACGATCGGGTAGGCCAGCGCATTCGCGAGCTTGCGCCGGTTGTGGAGTTGTTGCTGAAACGAGCGGGCCGCGTCCGCGAACGCTTCGGCCAGGCGTCCGCTTTGCTCGGCGGCTTGCACCATGCCCCACAGCTGCGCCGGGAAACGCCCGCCGCGCAGGGCGGCGGACAGCGCCGTGCCTTCGCGCACAGCGGCGAGCAATCCGCCGGCCAGCGATGCGCCCGGGCGTCCGCCTCGCTGGCGCGAGATCACTGCTAGCGCATGCTCCACGGTGAGTCCGGCCCCGAGCATTTCGGCCATGTGCTCGGCAAACAAGGTGAGTTCCGCGAGACGCGGCCCCTGGCGCCAGACGATCGGGCGGTTCAGGCGGGCCCACCAGTCGTTGCGCAGCAGGCGAATGGCGGTCGGGGTATAGCCCTTGGCGATGAGCTCGAGGGCGAGCGCCTGTTCGGAAGCCGCCGGGCACTCGATGCGCTCGCTGTGCCCGCCGGGCGCGACCGCGTCGGCCACGTAGCGGTTCACGACTGGGGACACTCGACCACCTGCATGACTTCCTCGAGCGTCGTCTCGCCGGCGAGCACCTTGCTCAGGCCGTGGTGCCACAGGGTGTCCTGACTTGCGCCTGGGCTTTGGCGGCCAAAGTGCTTCTCGTCGCGCCAAGCCCGGATCCGGGCGCGCTCGTCCTCGCCGACGAGGATCGCCTCGAAGAGCGCACTGCGTCCCCGAAATCCACGTCCGCGGCATCGATCGCAGCCTACCGGATCCTGGAGCATCGCAACGCCTGCCGCGGCGAGCCCGGCGTCGACGAACAGGCGCTGCTCCGCCGGCTCCGCCGGGCGCGGCCTGCAGCAATCCGGGCACAGCCGCCGCACCAGCCGCTGCGCGGCGCTCAGCGACAGCGTCGAGGCCAGCAGGAAATCCTCGACCCCCAGGTCGAGCAGTCGCGTGACCGCCCCCGCAGCGGTGTTGGTGTGCAGCGTCGCGAGGACCAGGTGGCCGGTGAGGGAGGCACGAATTGCGATATCGGCGGTTTCCCGATCGCGGATCTCGCCAATCATGATCACGTCCGGGTCGTTGCGCAGGATCGAGCGCAACGCGGCCGGGTAGCTCAGCCCGATCTCGGGCTGGACCTGCAGTTGCGCGACGCCGGGCACGGTGTACTCGATGGGATCCTCGACCGTGACGATCTTGAGTTCCGGGCGCCGGATGGCTTTGAGGGCCGCGTAAAGCGTCGTGGTCTTGCCGCTGCCGGTCGGGCCGGTCAGAAGCACGATGCCGTGGGGCTGGGCGAGCGCCCTGCGCAGATCGCGCAGCCCGGACGCCGACAAGCCCGCCGCATCGAGATCCAGATTCGTGGCCCCCTGGCCGAGCAGGCGCAGCACGATCGATTCGCCATGGAGCGTCGGAAAGGTCGCCACCCGCAGGTCGAGCGGGCGGCCGCGCACCGAGAACTGCATGCGCCCGTCCTGGGGCAGGCGCTTCTCTGCGATGTCGAGGCGCGACATCAGTTTCACCCGCGAGGCGATGGGTTCGACCCAGCGCGGGCTCAGCGATTCGACCTGCTGCAGCAGGCCGTCGATCCGAAACCGCACCGCGAGACCGGAGGACGTCGGTTCGAGGTGGATGTCGGAGGCGCCCTGCTCGGCCGCGTTGAGGATCAGCCGATTGACGAGCCGGATCACCGGGGCCTCGGAGGACTGGTCGCTGAGCCGTGCCAGATCGTCTTCGGTTATGCGCGCCGCCTGGGGCGGCGCGGCGCCCTGGGCGCTCGTTGCGGGCGCGGAATCGGCCAGGCCCTGCTGGTAGAACTCGTCGACCTCCGACTCGAACGCGACCTGGCGAACGACGCGCCGCCGCGCGGCGAACTCGATGCCGCGAGCGGTCGCCTCGTCCCCGGGATTCGCCATCGCGAGGGCAAGGGCGTCATCTTCGACCCCGACGATGACCGCCTTGCGACTGCGCAGGAATTCGAGATTGACGCCGGAAACCGCCATTGGGGCGGGCGGGAAGCCCGCTCTGCGCACCAGCTCCACCCCCATCAGGCGGGCGAAGCCGTCGGCCATCTCGTGCTCGGTCACAGCGCCCAGGCGGGTCGCGGCAGCAGAAAACGGCAGCCCGCTTTGTGCCGCGGCGGCAGTCAGTCGCTCGACCGCGTCGACGCCCAGGACACGACCGGCCACGAGCAGCTCGATCAGGCGGTGATCCAAAGGGTTGGGGGCCACGTTACGGGTTCAGGTCAGAGGCGAGAAGGGAGGTGACGCACGGAAGGCATGCTAGCAGAACGGCCCCGGGAAATGCTATGGGGGTAGCGATCCGTGAGGGCCGCCGTGTACCGACGGGTTCGATCGATCCGGACCAGCACGCGCGCGAATCCATGGACCTTGGGTGGTAGCTGGCCGGCTCGGCAATAAGCAATCGCCACGCGGACGGTGACATGAATCTCCCTCGATCTCGCCCTCAGGGAACGTCGGGCGGCGGATACCACAGGCCATGGTCATAGATCATCGCAAGAATCTTCCTACCGGTGGGCCGCGTCCGCGCAAGATCACTCGCGACATGCAGGCAGGCGGCCGAGGTTCTCCCCACGAAGAATCCATGCTGCCTTGCGATTCGTCGATACTCGCGATCCGCCTGTTCGGCCAAGACCTGGCGAACATCGCCGATCAGCGGCCAGTCGATGAATGGCGGCACGACACCACCGCGCCTGTTGCCCAACTGTTTGTCTGACAACAGGTCCGGGTGCGGTTGCCGGCCGGGTCGTACTGGAAGGCGAGCGTCTTGCCGCCGGCGTTGGTGGCTAGAATGCATCAGCCGGCCGCGGCCAGGCTGGCTGATGCATTAATTCAAGACGCGACCCCTTTGCTCGCGCTCGTTGGCGGTGTAGGCCTTGGTGCCGTTGGCCGCGCCGTTCCACTGGTAGAGGTCGTTGCTCCAGGTGTCGGCGAGAGAGGTCGTCGTAGGCGTAGCGAGGCCGGTTGCCCTCGGTGCTCGCGGCGCCGTGGGCTGGCCCGTGCCAGCCCCCCACCTCAAGTGCCGTGATGCAACATTGCTAGACGCGAACCCAAGTCCGCAGGCGGCGCAATACGCGACCCGCCGAGAAACGGCCGAAGCCCGCGGCTCTGAGCGGTTCGCTTAGCGCATTGCACAGACCCTTCTGCGCAGAGGGCCGTTCGATCAACCGGGCGCAGGCTGCGCGGTCGTCAGCAATTCGCCACTAGCCGACAGCTCTGGATCTGCACGAACAACCGCGAAGCGGGGGGCGTCCTTCTTTGCAAAGGTCAATCGCACCCGCTCGCCTGCACCGCCTGCGGGTTGCAAGAACTCGCAGCGCAGCAAGAACGAGCCGGGTGGCAGCGACAGTGGAACAGTCTCCGCAATGCTCCCAACCTCTACAGCGCCATCTGCTGGACTCTCGAAGGGAACTTCGATCACGCGAACCACGTCGGCATGAATGGCGCCAACGTGGTTCGCCACATCAATCTCGATCGAGTGCCGACCAGCCTCGACCATCGTGCGGAACGACACGCTGCCAGGCCGCCAAGCGAAGCCCTGCGAGACGTGTTGATCAGTCCAGTCGTTGAACGGCTGCTTCAGTGAGCTCGCGAATACCGCGAGTTGTCCATAGGAAACCTCAAGTCCGACCGTGGTCGCCATCGTCAATCTCCGATCTTGATCTGAACGCGGGTTCCGTCCGGCAACCCACGACATGCGTTTCCGATACAAGCACCTGAGGACATGTTGTCGCGCGGATTGATCGGCCTAACCAATAAGGTTAGATCGTGA
>JAGRFY010000115.1 GCA_020445765.1 Rhodocyclaceae bacterium
GTGATCGGCCCCGGCGGCGCGGTGATCACCGGCTACGACGACCTGCCGCTGCCCACCCGCACGGCGGCGGGCGAAGCCGGACTCGCGATCGAGAACGGCATCTACAACGGCAAGGCGGTGCGCATCGGCGCCATGCGCAAGCGCCTGTACGATCCATCGCTGGTCGGCGACGACAGCGCGACGATCGTATTTGCGGAGACCACCGAGTCGCGCATCGCGCTGGCACACGAGCTGTTCGCGGACAGCCTGCGTCGCCAGGCGCTGCTCGTCGCGCTGGGCCTGCTGGTGCTGATGTTTGCGCTCAGCTCGGCGCTGCGCCCGCTGGTCACCCTGCGCGACCGGGTGCTGCGGCGCGCGCCGGAAGACCTCACCCCTGTGCCGGACGACAAGGTGCCCGCCGAGGTGACGCCGCTGATCGATGCGATCAATCGCCACACCGAGCGGCTCTCCCGCCTGTTTGCCGCGCGCCGCCGCTTCCTGGCGGACGCCGCGCACCAGATCCGCACGCCGCTGGCGGTGCTGAGCACCCAGGCCGAGGTCGGACTGCGCCAGCGGGAAACCGCGGCGAATCAGGAAACCTTTGCGGCGATGCTGGCGACGATCAAATCGACGCGCCGGATGGCGGACCAGATGCTGGCGCTGTCGCGCGCCGAAAATGCGGATGCGCTGCAAACGGAACATGCCTTGTTCGATCTCGCGGAACTCGCGCGGGATGCCACCGCCGAACTCGCGATGCTGGCGATGGGCCGGCGCATCGAGCTGGCCTTCGAGCCCTCGGGTACAGCGCCGATGCGCGGTGATCGCCAGATGCTGCGCGAACTGATCGCGAACCTGGTGCACAACGCCCTCCAGTACAGCCCGCCGGATACCGAGGTCGTCGTCGCCACCGGGCGTTTCGGCGACACCGTGATGCTGTCGGTGAGCGACCAGGGGCCGGGCATTCCCGCCGCCGAGCGCGACAAGGTATTCCAGCGCTTCTACCGCGTACTCGGCCAGGGCGGCCCGGAGGGCAGTGGCCTGGGACTGGCGATCGTGCGCCAGATTGCCGAGCTGCACGGTGGCCGGGTGCGCCTGGGCGACGGTCAGGACGGGCGGGGGCTGCATGTCGAGATCGAGTTCCCCGCCGCCGGGGCCGCGGACGAAGGATGAGGCGGGACGCTAACGCGTCCCGCCCCGGAGCGCTGCTACGACGCAGCCGCGGCGGGCGCGGCGCCGGGGGGAGGAAGCCCGACGCCGCCCGAGCCGTGGCATCAGACCGGCTGCGGCTCGCCGGCATGCCGGCCGCGAAGGGCGGCCGCCACGCGCGGCCCGACCAGCATCGCCAGTGCGCCGATCCACAATCCGATCGAGACCGGGCTGGAGAACAGGATGTCGAGTTCGCCATTGCTGATCGACAGTGCCCGGCGCAGGTTCTGCTCCATCATGTCGCCCAGCACGAAGCCCAATATGAAGGGCGCCATCGGGAAGTTCATCACCCGCAGCAGATAGCCGATGCCGCCCAGCAGGGTGCCGAGGATCAGGTCGAAGGTGGTGCCATGCACTGCATACACCCCGACCAGGGAGATCGCCGCGACACCGGGCACCAGCAGCCAGTTCGGGATGGCGAGAAACTTCACGAACACCCGGATCAGCGGGATGTTCATCGCCAGCAACATGACGCTGGCGATCGCGAGCGAAGCGATCAGGCCCCACACCACCACCGGCTGGTCCTGGAACAGCGTCGGGCCGGGGGTGATGTTGTACAGCGTCAGCGCACCGATCATCACCGCGGTGGTGCCGGAACCGGGCACGCCGAGGGTCAGCATCGGGATCAGCGAGCCGTAGGCCGAGGCGTTGTTCGCCGCCTCAGGTGCCGCCACGCCGCGCGGATCGCCTTCGCCGAAGCAGTGATCCTTGCCGGCCATGCGCCGCTCCGAGGCATAGCACATCGCCGAGGCGATCGAGGCGCCCGCGCCGGGCAGCACGCCGACGAAGAAGCCGGTCACCGAGCAGCGCAGCATGGTCCATTTGGCAAGCGCGAACTCCTGGGCGTTGAACATCAGCCGGCCGGACAGCGACACCGGCGCCGCGCCGGAGTGCGCATTCTCGAGCATCAGCATCAGCTCCGAGACCGCGAACAGGCCGATCACGACGACGATGAACGGAATGCCGTCCGCCAGGTGCAGCAGGTCGAAGGTGTAGCGATAGACGCCGCTGTTCGAGTCGATGCCCACGGTGGACAGCATCAGTCCGAGCAGCACGCACACCATCGCCTTGACCAGCGAATCGCCGACCAGGCCGCCGAGGCAGGACAGGGCCAGCACCATCAACGCAAAGTACTCGGCCGGGCCGAAGGCCAGCGCCCATTCGGCGAGGAGCGGCGCGAACAGCACGATGCCGACCACGGCCACCATCGAGCCGGAGAAGGAGGCGAACGCCGACAGCGAGAGGGCCGGTCCGGCGAGGCCCTTCCTGGCCATCGGGTAGCCGTCCATCGTCGTCATCACGGCGCCGGCGTCACCGGGCACATTGATCAGGATGGCGGAGATGCGCCCGCCGACCTCGCAGCCGGCATAGACCGCCGCGAGCAGGATCAGCGCCGACTCCGGCGGCAGCTTCATCGCATAGGCGATCGGCAGCAGGATCGCGACGCCGTTGATCGGTCCGAGGCCCGGCAACAGGCCGATCACGGTGCCGAGGAAGGCGCCGATCGCGGCGATCGCAAGATTGGTCGGGGTGCCGGCAACGGCGAACCCCTCCATCAGGTGGGTGATCGTTTCCATGATTTACCCCAGCATCGGCTTGAGCCACTGGCCGGCGGGCAGCGCCACGTCCAGCACACGGTCGAAAAGGATGAAGAGCGCCACGCCCATGCATGCACCGGCAGCCAGTGCCTGCTTCCAGCTGGCGCCGAAGAGGCGCGCCAAGGGCAGGCACATCAGCGTGGTCGAGACGATGAAGCCGAGCTTGTCGAACAGCAGCGCGTACAGCAGCACGACGACGAACAGGCCGCCGACGCGTCCGAGCACCGCAGGCGGCGCCCATCGGGTCGGCGCGCGCCTGGAAAAGACCAGCGCCAGCGCGCACGCGCCGATCAGCACGAACACCAGCAGCGGGAAAGCCCGGGGGCCGACCGGTTCGTAGGAGACCGGGGCGCGCAGGTCCCAGCCGATGACGAGTCCGGCCGCCGAGAGCAGCAGCAGCAGGACCCCGAATACACGTTCGCTCATGATCGTTTCCTCCGTGGGCGAATCCGCGCGGCGGCGGGCGCCGGGGCGTCCGCCGCGTCGCGCTTACTGGGCGATCATTCCGAACTCGGCCGCCAGGCCGGCGTAGGAAGTCACCCGCTCCTTGACGAAGGCGTCGAGCTTGTCGCCGGTGAGCTTGAACGGGAACAGGCCCTGGGCTTCGCGGAGCTTCGCGAACTCGGGGGTGTCGAGCAGCTTGTCGAAGGTGCCGACCCACCACTGGTAATCCTCGGCGGAAACCTTCGGCCCCATGTAGTAGCCGCGGATGATCGCCCACTCCACCGGCAGCCCCTGCTCCTTCGCCGTCGGTACCGAGGCCAGTTCGCCCGGCAGGCGTTCGTCGGAGAGAATCGCCAGTGCGCGCACCTTGCCGCCCTTGAGGTGGGCGGCCACTTCGGAGGCGTCGCCCGAATAGGCCTGCACGTGACCGCCCAGCAGCGCGGTCATCGCCTCGCCGCCACCCTCGAAGGCGACGTAGCGCATGTTGCGGTAATTGACGCCGGCTTCCTTCGCGACCAGCGCGGATTTCAGCCAGTCCTGGCTGCCGACCGAACCGCCGGCGCCAAACACGACCTTGGTCGGATCGGCCTTCAGCGCCGCCACCAGTTCCTTCAGATCCTTGTAGGGCGAATCGGCGCGCACGATGATCGCGCCGTAGTCCGCGCCCACCGCGGCCAGCCACTTGACGTCATCGACGCCGTACTTGCCGAACTTGCCGATCGACAGGTTGAGCAACGAACCGCCGGAAAAGGCGACGATGGTGCCCGCCTCGTCCGGCCGGTTGGCGATCACCGTGTTGTAGGCCACCGCGCCGATACCGCCCGGCATGTAGGTGACGCGCATCGGCGAATCGATGAATTTGCCTTCGCTGAGCGCGCCCTGGGCGAGCTTGCAGGTGAGATCGAAACCGCCGCCCGGCTTGGCCGGCGCGATGCACTCCGGCTTCTCCGGCGCGCCGGCCTGGGCAGCACCGATGGCGAGGGTGGCAGCGACGGCAATGAACGATTGCTTGAACATCTGGGGTCTCCTCCGTTTGAGTCCGCTCGACTCGCCGGCAACCACTGCCGACGACATGGGGCGGACGATACGGAGGCGCGCTTTCGGTTTCCTTTCGATGCTGCGGGGGGCCTACTCGAGGATGCGGAGGCCGGCGCCTTTGCGGCGCACGAGCTGGGCGATGCGATCGGCAATCTGGCCGACAAGGCGCCCCTCACCCTGGTGGCGCGGCCAGGGGCTGTCGTGGCACGACGTGGCGCCGGCCGGGTTTCGATGCTTCAGGGAAGGGTTGAGATGGTCTGCCGCGTTCCTGATCACGGGCGATACTTGGGCCGGCAGTTCTTTGCTCTGCCTGAGAAGCCCGAGCGACTGACAGCTGGTCGGCCTTTGCCGTCGGCCAATGGGCCCGATGTCTAAGGCAGAAGGGTGCCAACTACCTGCCATTCGGGATCCCCGCAGACGAAGCAGAGCCAGCGCAGAAACCAGCGCTTTCTGGTCCTCATGGGCCTATCCCCGCGGACGCGGGGGAGCCCTCCGTACCACCGCGCTAGCCGTCGCTCGCTTGGGCCTATCCCCGCGGACGCGGGGGAGCCTCCATCCATTCTTCCGGGAAGTCGAATTCGACGGGCCTATCCCCGCGGACGCGGGGGAGCCGTGAGTCTGTAGGCCATACCTTGCACGCTCCGGGGCCTATCCCCGCGGACGCGGGGGAGCCGCGAGCGTGATGTCGACCAGCTTTGTGTATTGGGGCCTATCCCCGCGGACGCGGGGGAGCCGTCGCGGCCGCGTAGATCTCGGCCCTGGGCTCGGGCCTATCCCCGCGGACGCGGGGGAGCCGCGGACGACAGGCGATCGTCGGCGAGCTTTTCGGGCCTATCCCCGCGGACGCGGGGGAGCCTTGATGATCGGCATGTCGCCCGACGGGGTCAGGGGCCTATCCCCGCGGACGCGGGGGAGCCGCGAAGCCATGGCCGTAGGCCACAAGCGATCGGGGCCTATCCCCGCGGACGCGGGGGAGCCGTTTTGTCGTAGTGCTGCCCTTCCACGCTGTCGGGCCTATCCCCGCGGACGCGGGGGAGCCGCGGCGTAATCGATCGTCCGGTACAGGCCTTTGGGCCTATCCCCGCGGACGCGGGGGAGCCATTTCAGGCCACAGCCGGGCCCCGACAACCTTGGGCCTATCCCCGCGGACGCGGGGGAGCCTCGGTCATCAGCGCGACTAGGTCGCTCATTCGGGCCTATCCCCGCGGACGCGGGGGAGCCCAGGACAGCCGCTCTTATGTGGGAAATGACGTGGGCCTATCCCCGCGGACGCGGGGGAGCCAGCCTGCCCCGCGACGGCGAGCTGCTGTACCGGGGCCTATCCCCGCGGACGCGGGGGAGCCTCGTCATTACGCTCGTCACCGAGCCGTAACGTGGGCCTATCCCCGCGGACGCGGGGGAGCCGAAATCATGCTTCGCATGGCGACCTCCGGTCAGGGCCTATCCCCGCGGACGCGGGGGAGCCACGACCCAGTCCAACTTCGCGTCCGGGTGTGAGGGCCTATCCCCGCGGACGCGGGGGAGCCACGACCCAGTCCAACTTCGCGTCCGGGTGTGAGGGCCTATCCCCGCGGACGCGGGGGAGCCTCAACCGAAGAATTGGGTGCCTGGAAGTCCGGGGGCCTATCCCCGCGGACGCGGGGGAGCCGCGGTGAGTATCGGTAGCGCGGCATGGGTCGCGGGCCTATCCCCGCGGACGCGGGGGAGCCTCTCATGCTTGCCTTGCCGGGTTGGGAATTGCGGGCCTATCCCCGCGGACGCGGGGGAGCCGCCAGCGGCAGCGCGTGCGTCTCCTGATTCGGGGGCCTATCCCCGCGGACGCGGGGGAGCCGTCGGCACGCTCGCTACACCGGCGCTCATGACGGGCCTATCCCCGCGGACGCGGGGGAGCCTTGTGCAGGCGATGGGCGTGGGCGCCCTGTCGGGGCCTATCCCCGCGGACGCGGGGGAGCCGAATTTGTCCGAGCCATCTCCTCTTTCGGCTTGGGCCTATCCCCGCGGACGCGGGGGAGCCTCTTGGAGTCAAGCCCTTGACTCCAAGAGGGAAACTCGCAAATCCATCTTTCGAATTGTTAAAGAATACGGGCTTGCCGTCTAGCTCGTGCCACCCACATGCCGTCCATCTCGACCAACTCCTTTGGCGGATCGCCGAGGTGGGCGAGTCCGACGCCACCCGTTTCGTTGTTGTCGCGCCAGATCATCACGACGCTACCGCGAGGCTCACTGTCGTGCCATTGTGCGAGCACCCGCCATGTCCGCTCCCGCACACCCTTGCTCATGCGCGGCGAGACGTAGACTGCTGGCGCGATCTCAAGCATTACGGAAGCCAGAAATCCGCGGAAGCGGTCGGCGACGTCACGCGTCACTATTACTGCCAGCGGCATCGGCTTCCTCCATACGCAAGACGGACTTGATGCTGTCAATCATTGATGGAATGACCGCCTGTTTGCGAAAGACGGTGGCCGCTTCACGCCTCACCAGGCGGTCGATGGAGTCAGGCGCGCCGTCGAGTGCCCTGCGTGCCGCAGCGAACGCGATCGGCAGCGTGATCGAATCGCGGAACAGGTCGGCGACATCTAGGACGAAAGACTGACCGGAGTCTTCGTGGATGAAGCCGAATTGCGGAATCGCCGCGAGAGACTGCACGGCGATAGCGGCAGCTGCCTGCACTGCGGTTGCCGCGTGATTGATGGCCTGGTTGGGGATATCGGCCGCATCGGGAGCGGCACGGTCATAGCGACGACCATTCCAGGGAACGCGATAGCGCTCGGCAGTGAGCCGGTACAGCGTCTTGACGCGCGAACCTTCGATGCCACGTAGGGTGTCCAGATCGCGATGTGGCAGGATCTCCCCGAGGCGCAGGGCGTACATGCGGCGGGCTACCGCGATGCGTCGGCGCGAACTGCCCCACAATTCCGCTTGTCGGCGCGCAATGTCCGACCTGTCGGGTAGCAGCGGTGGCGCGGTGTAGCTGCGGACGCCGTCCATGCCGACCGCCGCCATTAGCGTGCCGTGGCGCGCGAGCAGGCGCAGTGCGTCGTGGGTGACGCTGCTGCCGGGGCCGAGCAGGATCATCGAAACAGCCTGGTGCGGGATCTGATCGACGTAGGGCGTGAGGCTGTCCTTGCCGGCCATGAAGTGCAGGCAGCCGTCGATCACGCATAGCTCGCCGCGCTCCAGCCACAGCAGGCCGTGGCGGTCCACGTGGGGGATGCGGGCCGTCTCCAGGCCGAGGCGGCCCTTCAGCATGTGGTCGGTGGGCGCAGCAGCAGCATGCCGAAGCCGAAGGCACGATGGCGGCCGAGGCCGCGCGCGAGCAAGGCCGCGAAGCCGGCCGGATCGCGCACCGTAAGTTCGCCGGAAAAGACCGCGTCGGGGCCGGCCACGCGCTGCGCGGGGCGCTTGCCACCCGCGGCATTGCCCTTGCGCAGGCTCGCCGTCAGGCGGAATGCGTCGAGGCGTACGCTCTCGATCCGAGCGGCGTCACCGCGCGCCAGCTCTTGCGCCAGCCATTCTCCATAGACCGCCTCGCGCGTCCGTTCGAACTCGCCCGCGCCGAATTTCTCGCCCGCGATCTGGAAGACGTCGCGCTCGCGGCCCTCGCGGGTGCGCAGCACCGGGCGCACGCGCACTTCGAATCCCAGGCGCCGACCCGGGGCCCATTCGGTCGGGAACCCGCGCGTCGCGAAGCGTTCCAGTCCCAAGGTAGCGTGTACATCCGGTGCGGCCATCTGGGCGGCCAGTTGCAGCGCGTCAGGGTCGTGCGCCGTGTATGCCAGCAGGCCGCGGACATCGCCGAAGTGGCGGAAAGGTTTGGGTGCAGCTTCGCCGAAGGCGGACACGAGCAGGGTGTGCAGCGCGTAGCCGAGGTCGTCGCCACCCGCGGTCAGGCCGAAGCGCGTGGCCCAGCTAGCAAGGCGGCGCGGGTCGGGATGGCATTGCAGCAGGGTCAGCTTCACGTGTCTGCCTCCTGCGACAAGACGCCTTCGCATACCGGCCGCCAGCCACCGTGCACGCCGCTGGTCCAGTTGCGTTCGTCACATACATCGACCTGCCGGCTGTCGTGCAGCTTGCCCTCGCTGGCCGGCCATAGCGCCCGCGGGCGTGCATTGGCTACCAGCGGGGCGGCCCCCCGTAGTGCGGTCAGGACGTCCGGTTCATCGCACCAGCCCGCGAACAGCGGCGCGGCGGGCAGGCAGGGTTTGCGGCCGAGGAAGAGCGGACGCGCCGGGCGTTGCAGGGCATCGGCGACGTCTTCGAGGGTCGGAGATTCATCCGCCGGTTCGAGGCGCAGCGCGACGAGCACCGCCCCGTCGGCATGAAAGTCGCGGTAGCGCAGGTGTTGGCCCTTGTAGGTATTCTCGCCGCCAGCGCGGCCCTCCGGCTCGCCGCTCGTTGTCCAGCCCTTGTCGTCCTTGCGCAGCTCTGCGGTCTGGAAATCCGTGAGGCGCGTGCCTGCACGATCCAGCCTCGCGCCGAATACCAGCCGTGCCTGCAGCCGGTCGTGCTCGGCGGCATCCTCGCGCCGCCAGCCGAGCGCGTTGGCGATCAGCCCGGTCAGCATCGACTGCGCGGGAAAGTCGCGGATCAGGCCGAGGTTGTCGATGGTCTCGCCGCCGAAGGCCATCAGCGGGCCTTCGAGGCGCAGCAACAGGTGCCTTGCCATCCTCAGCACGCGCCGTCGCGGACGACTTGCGTGACCCACTCGCCCAGTTGGGTGAGCGTTGCGCGCTCCGCCGCGGGCACCGCGATCTCGTCGAGCGACAGGAAGCGGCGCGCCGTGGGCATGCCGTAGGCCGCGTCGAAGGCGGCGATCTCACTTGCCAGCTTGCCGGCGGCACGGGCACGAATCGGCGCTTCGCCCTTGAGCGGCAGTGGATCGTGAAAGGCCGCGGCGAGGCTGCGCGGCTGCCAGTCGCCCGCCTCGACGAGCACGAACTTTGCCCAATCGTACGGAGCGGTAGAGCCACGCTTGGCACCGGGGCTCACCGTGGCGATCAGGTGCAGCAGGTGCTGCGCGACCTTGCCTGCCAGCTCGCGCGTGGCGGCTTCCGTGCCGCCAGCAAAGACGTTCTTCGCTTCGATGCCTTCGAGATTGGCCACGAGTTGCGGCACGTCGACAACCACGTAGCCGTAATAGAGGCCCGAGGCAAGCTCGGTATCGAAGATGCCGGCCGAACCGGCGCCGTCTTCCTCCTGGGCGAAGTCGTCGACCACCGTGAAGTAGTCGTTCTCCACTTGCGCCTCGTGCACCGTGAAGGCATGCGCGACGGAAACCGACGCATCCCGGTTGGCGAGTGCGTCGGAGGTAACCATGCGTCCGAACAACGCCGATTCCAGGCCACTGGCGAGCCTCATCGTCTCGATGTTCTTCTTCTCATCCTTGAGGAACTTCGCGATTGCGGCTTTCAGCGCGGCCGGATCGGCGATATCGCTCGCAATCTCTCGGCAGCGGCGGGTCAGGTAGGCGATTTCTTCGTTGCCGAAGAGCACGGCCTGGCCGGTCTGAAGTGCCTTGGGCCCCTCCTTCTTTTTGTCGGCCTTTTCGCCGAACAGTGCTTCGAGGAGCGCTTCGGCGGTTGCGAAGGCGCGTGCTTCGCCGATCTGTTGTGCAACAAGCCGCTGGCGGATCAGTTCGGCCACGTATCGCGTTCGCGTCGCCATAGGGGTGCCTAGCCGTGCCAGCGAAAACGCGTCGTCGGCTACGCGCCAGTGGCGCTTCAGGCATTGCGAGGAGATGCGCGTGCGCACTGCACCCCCGTAGGGCAGGCGCTTGGCGAGTCCGGCGTCGTCGCGGTTGATCAGCGCAGCGGGGTAGGTGTGCAGGGTATGGATCTGGATGAAGCGCGGGAGACTCATGGCGTTGTCCTTGCGATGTCGATCGGGTGGATTCGATTCAGCGGTGGGCGGCGGCGTAGTAGCCGCCGGCGATGCGCAGGCGCAGCGTCTCGGCGCGTGCCTCGTCGCGGTCCGTGGCAAGGATGAGCGCCCCGAAATCGAGCCAGTTCGGGGCGATGCCGCGGCTCGCCATCAAGCGCAGCAGGCGTGGCACCTGCTGGCGAAAGGCGTCGCCGCGGGCGGTGAGAAACCGTGTGACGCGGCTCTCGGAGACGGCTCGCTTGGGGTCTCCGTGTCCCGCGAGCTGTTTGCCAAGGCGGGAGGTCCCGTCGTGGCCGGCGAGCGCCATGCCATGTGCGATCAAGGCCCAGCGTTGCCACGTCTCGGGCTGCCAATCATCGGCGGTGATACGGGCGAGCACGAGTGCACGGGCCAGCGCGCCGATCTGGTGCGGGCGCGGGGCGTCGGGGTCGAGGCGTGCCAGCGCGGCTTGTTCGCCCTTGTCCAGAGAGGCGGTGTCGCCATGGAATCGCTGTGCCCGCGCGATGACTTGCGCAAGACGTGCGAGCGGGGAAGTGGGCGATTTCGGATCTTGTTCGGTCATGGCGCGGCCTCCTTTGCCGCAGGCTGAGTGCGAAGGTGTTGTGCGAGAAGCAATAGCTCGGCATGTTTGTCGCTGCGTAACCCACTCTCAAAGGCAGCGAGCGCACTAGACTGCGCCCGATAGCGTCTTTCGCCACATTGGGGGCCTTCGGAAAAGGCGTCGCGAAGAACAGTCTCTGCGTTCTTGGCGAGGCCAATCATCCAATTCAGGCGCGCTGCGCTTTGGTCTGCGGCTGTATCAGCCTCCACCTCTACGTTCAGCGCATCAAAAAATCGTGCGTCTTCAATGTGCTCGAATCGCTCACAAAAGCGACTCGCGCGATTCTTTAGGCTCTCCGGCGTCTTTTCGTTTGGGTTGGGTGTCTTGCCCGAATCAAGAAGGCGCACAAGTGCCGGCCAAAGAACCTTGCTTCGCATTGTTGCTATCGCCTTTACACGTGCCTCAGCGATTCGGGCAGGAACGTCTGATTGACCGGAGCGCAACCAACCGACAGCCTTCTTTGAAAGTGGGATACGGCGCTCGTGGTAGCCTTCTGTCTTGCCATTGCCGCGCACAAGGCCTTGCGCCAGGAAGCTGTTTCCGGACGAGGGATCATCGTGACGAATCGTTTGTGAAATGGTTCGTCTGTATTTGCCCCCCCACAGGATATCGACACAAAGACTGTAGTCGAATCCGCCAGCGGGAAGGTTTAGCGCTTTGTCTTCCTCAAGGTTGATGGGAACCCAAGGGTCGCCCGTCTTGCCTTTTTGGCCTTCACCAACGCCTACACGATTCACTGTGCTTGTGGAGTCGTACGCTTGAATGCAGTTGCCCACGTCGGACGCGAGCCGAACGCGCCGACAGATCTCTATGTAGAACGGATCAAGGTCTGTGAAACGAAGGCTCGTAGTACCGTCCCAGGGTGCCACCCAAAGCAACGATATACCGTCGGCCTCACATAAGCCGAAATCGTTCACTATCCCCGAGCGAGCATCGAGAACTGCCGTCAGATCCCGGCGCCATCGAGCGCCTCCGGCTCCTGGAGGTGAAACGCTAACTGCTGGCCTATTGCCATAGCCGCTGTTCATTCGCGAAATTCCACGCTTTCCATTTCCCAGGACGCCCTCTTGCGTCTGTAAACTCACCAACGCGAACAACCAGTCGTCTGCCGCCACGCGGCGCATCCGCGCGCGCTTGAGATCGTGGTTCTTCGAGGTGACCAGCATGTCGAGCGCATCGGGCGTGGTGATCGCTTTCCAGCCGTCGAGCCTGCCACCCGGCACTGGCGCTTGCAGGAACGCCGGTTGGTCGTGCGGCGCGAGCAGGCTGAAGGCGCAGCCGTCGGGATGATCGGGCGTGAGTGCGAGCAGCGCGGTGCGCCAGTCGGCCGCGTTGTCCCATGGTGCGGTCTCGCCGGCCTCGTGCAAGGCAAGCGCGGCCAGTTGCACCAGAAGGGCGTGCCACGGGTGGCGCTGGTGGGGGCGCAGCGCGGGGTAGTCGCTCACGGCATCGCGGCCGAGCTGGACGAAAAGCGCCGGGAGCGACAGTCTTTGCAGCGTGCCTTCCGCGTCACGGATGCGGATTAGGGGTTCGTCGAGCAGGTTCAGGCGCGGGCCGTCCATGCGTTACTCCGAGGTTGCAGCTTGTGAGAGTCTTTCGAGACCAACACGGCTGTAGCGGTAGTGGGCATCGCCCAACCGGAAGACGAAGCCGCCGGGCTCGGGCACCACGTCTTCGGGCTCGGCCTCCAGCGAAAGCCCCTGCGGCAGCAGGTGGTGCCGAATCGGCAACTCGCGAACGGAATTGCCGAAAGGGCCACGTAGGAATGGGTCGAAGGTCACAACACGGTCGGCGGCGCCAAGGCGGGTGGCGAGTTTCACGTCCTTCGGAAAGCCGAGTTCGGCGAATGCGGTGTCCAGCGGCAGCAGGCCGAGCTTGGCGCTGGCGCGGCGGGCTCCGGTATCCCCATCGATCTGCCCTCCGTGCATTGCCCAGGACTCGCCCAGCGATTCGAGGGCGTGCACGGCGTCCGGGTGCGTGGCAGATTCGACCAGCCGCCGGTTGTCGGCAGGAATGTGGATGTGGGGTTCGGTCGCAATCAGCCTGCGCGTGGCTTCGAGGATGCGTACATCAGCATACACCCCGCCGCCGTCGCGGAAGCGGCCGAGCCCATGTTGCGGGCGCGCCAGGCATGGGGCGAGATCGCCACCCGGGGGCGTCAACACGACGACGCGCGCCTCCCGAAATGCGGGTGGCCTCGCGTCGGGGGGGCGCAGGTGGCGGTGCAAGCGGCCGATACGCTGCAGCAGCACGTCTACCGGACACAGATCGGTAATCAGAAAATCGGCGTCGAGATCCAGGCTTTGCTCCAGTGTTTGCGTGCCGACGACGATCAGCGGCCCATTGGAGCGCCCCTTGCCGAGTTGGGTTTCGACGGCTTTGTCGAGCAGTGGCCGGTCTTCGCGCGAAAAGCGGCTGTGGTGGAGCGTGATCGCACCTCCTTGGCGGAACAGCCAGTCGGGATCAGGTGCGGCCTTTTCCAGCGCTGCCAGCGTGGCGACGGCGGCCGGCACGGTGTTGCGGATCACCAGCACGCGGGCGCCCTGCGCGGCGGCGTCGAGCGCGAGGGCGGCGACGCGCTGTGGGTCGTCGATGACGTCTTCGCTTTGCCAGGCGATGGACTTCTCGCGCTGTGCCCCGCTCGTCGCGCGCAGTCCCGTGATGTCGCTGATTGCCGGATACGGCAGCGCACTCGCCTGGAGAAGTGTCGGAAGCGCTGTCGCCTTGCGCGTGCCCGCGGCGAGGTAGCGCGCCCGGGCCGCCGCACCGAGCGTCGCGGACAGCAGCAGCACGTGCCCGCCCAGGGCCATCTGCGATGCGATCAACTGTTCAATCAGGACGCCCATGTAGGCGTCCGAAGCATGCACCTCGTCGATCACCACCAGTGATCGTGCGGCCAGCGCGTGGCGCAGATGGGCGTGCTTGACTTGCAGCGTACCGAGCAAGGCCTGGTCGACGGTGCCGACGGCTACCGGGGCCGCGAGGAAACGCTTCGAACTCTCAGCCGCCCAGCGGCGGCTGGCGCTCTTGTCGGAGGGTTCGTCGCTCCACAGCACCTTGAAGTCGGGCAAAGGCCGTGCCGTTGCACCGTCGGCGGCCGCGTACCCCGCCAGTGCCCGCACCGCGAGCGGGGCGCCCGAGGGCCAGGCACGGGTGAGCGCATCGCATACGCGTTGGTAGGCCTGCGTGGCGGCGACCCGGGTCGGTAGCGCGAAGTAGAGGCTGTCGACCTCGCCTCGCGAAAGTAGGTGGAAATAGCGCCACAGTGCGGCTTCAGTCTTTCCGCTGCCGGTCTCGGCTTCGAGTACGACGACCTGCCCCAAGCGGTCGTCGGCCATTGCGACCTGTGAGCCGTAGGGTGCGGGGGCGTCGAACACCTCGGCGAAATAAGCGGGTGTTTGCTGGAGCGCCCGTCGGCAAGGCTCGGCAACCAATCCAATCGCGCTCACCGCGTTTTGCGCGCACTCACGGCTCCGGGCAAGGCGATCCTCGCCGCATTCCGAAAATGGGAAGTAGCGTGTGTCCGAACCCAACCAATCGGCCAACTGCACAAGCCCAGCGAAATAGTGTGCGAAGCGCGGGTGGTCGGGTAATGGCTGACCACCCTTGAGGAATGCGCAAGGAAGAAAGCGTTTCAGGCCCACGCCGATGTAAGCCAACTGCTCGGCCGGATCGTAGCCATCGTGAGCGATCCAGTGCGTCCGCGCGTTGAACCAGTCGGGAGCATCTACGATGGGGCGTCCGTGATGTGCAATGCTGGCGCGCAGAAGGCTCTCCAGGGTCTCAAGGTGGCCCCAACCGCACATTTCCACGATGGGCAAGCGCAGCAACAGCGCTCTTGCTTCCTCGTTGTAGTCGCTCGCCTCAAGCAGCGCGATTGCCTCGCCGCCATGCCCGGCAGTCAGCCTGCCACGCGGGCGTTCTCCGTCGAGCCAGCGTTTGGCCTGGAAGCCAGCATTTGCTTTGCCGAGGTCATGCAGGAAAACAATTGCGGCGAGCCGAGCGGTGTCGTATTTGTCTAGCGCACGCCCCGCCCCGGCTTCGAGGGCGCGGCGGATGCCTCGACACGTGCAGAGCACCTCGAAAACAGCGGCGACATCTGCCAGATGATCCACAAGTGGGTGCCAAGAGAGGGCTGCCTCAGTGCGCTCCAATTTGCCAAACGCGAATGCTTCGGTGAGTTCTTTGCGCATCTGACGGTTTTGATGATCGTGAGCTTATACAGTTGCTGGGGGATGCTAAAGCGCTACCCATTTTTCATGGGTAAAGAGAATGGCAAATTTAGCGAGTGAGTACAATCTTGGGCCTGCATGGTAGATCAACGCTGACGCCCCGGGGCCGCCGTACAATGCCAATCACTCGGGATATCGAGATTCAGCGAAGGGGAATTCAAATGTGCCCACAATCGGGAGGCCGCTGTGGGCGCCATCGCCGACGCTTGTGCGGTGAATCTCGGGCGGCCGCTGCGGCCGATAGACCGCCGTCGGTGCAGTCTTTCAAATCCGCTCTGAGCCCCATTCCACCCAATCTGCTGCAGCTGACAGCTGACCGTCCACTCCCTCCGCGGTGACCTGCCTCCCTTCCCGCCGCACAAATGCGATAATCCGCCCTGCCCATAAGCCCCACGCCGCCCGCCAGCCCGAAACATAACCCCTGCCCCAGCGATTGACGCCCAGGCCCTCGAGAAGCACACACCCATGATGCAGCGGGACCTGATGGCGGAATTGCAGGGCTTGTCGGATTGCTCGCCGCATTTGCTACGCCAAGACGAGCATCGGCCGGAGGGCGGAACAGCTCCGGCGAGACGTCGTGCAGGAACGCGCGCGGGTCGGCGCCAGCCTCGATCCATCACTCCCCTGCGCTCGCAAATCCGCGCAGCCAGGGTTCCAGGTGGGCTATGTCGAAGGTGCCGGAATCGAACATCTGCATCATTTCCGCGTGGATTTCGATCGACGGGCGGTTCAGGCGCCAACCGTTGATGCGCAGGAACACGTCGGCCGCGGCGAATGCGATGCGTTTGTTGCCATCCACGAATGGATGGTTGATGGCCAGGCTCTCGAGCAGTGCAGCCGCTTCGGCGACCACGTCTTCGTAGTAGCCGGTCTGAGGCCTGAAAAGCGCCGACTCCAGGGCGCCCGGGTCGCGTAGTGTCAGCGCCGACGTGAATCTGGTGCGATTCTGACGAGATGAAACTGGTCTGTGAGGGTTGGTCTTGATGGGTGCGGCGAAGTAACGAGGAAGTCCGCCGGTCACGCGAGGTGAGCGGCGGCGGGGATGATCGGATGTGGCGGGCGTTCAGGCGCCGTTGTGGCCGCGCATGCGGTAGCTCCGCCCTTCGATGACGACCGATTCGTGTCAGCGCCGACGTGAATCTGGT
>JAGRFY010000116.1:0-415 GCA_020445765.1 Rhodocyclaceae bacterium
CGGCAAGATCCTCGAGGACGGCAACGTCCGCCCGGTGGGTGTCAAGGTCGGCGAGCGGGTGCTGTTCGGCAAGTACGCCGGCCAGACCGTCAAGATCGACGGTGAAGAACTGCTGGTGATGCGCGAAGAAGACATCATGGGCGTGCTCGACATCTGAGCGCGGCGCAGCGCAAGCATCTGATCGACTGAACGAATTTCCGGAGTAAGAAACAATGGCAGCTAAAGAAGTCAAGTTTGGTGATTCCGCCCGCGAGCGCATGGTCGCCGGCATCAATATCCTGGCCAACGCGGTCAAGGTGACGCTCGGTCCGAAGGGCCGCAACGTCGTGCTGGAGCGCTCGTTCGGCGCCCCGACGGTGACCAAGGACGGTGTCTCGGTCGCCAAGGAAGTCGAACTCAAGGACAAGTTCGAGAA
>JAGRFY010000116.1:578-1065 GCA_020445765.1 Rhodocyclaceae bacterium
ACAAGGCCGTGGCGGCCACCGTCGACGAGTTGAAGAACCTGTCGAAGCCCTGCTCGACGAGCAAGGAAATCGCCCAGGTCGGTTCGATCTCTGCCAACTCCGACGGCGACATCGGACAGATCATCGCCGACGCGATGGACAAGGTCGGCAAGGAAGGCGTCATCACCGTGGAAGACGGCAAGAGCCTGAGCAACGAGCTGGACGTGGTTGAAGGCATGCAGTTCGACCGCGGCTACCTCAGCCCCTACTTCATCAACAACCCGGACAAGCAGGTCGCCGTGCTGGAAGACCCGTTCGTGCTGCTGTTCGACAAGAAGATCTCGAACATTCGCGATCTGCTGCCGGTGCTCGAGCAGGTCGCCAAGGCCAGCCGTCCGCTGCTGATCGTCGCCGAGGATGTCGAGGGCGAGGCCCTGGCCACCCTGGTGGTCAACAACATCCGCGGCATCCTCAAGACCTGCGCTGTCAAGGCGCCGGGCTTCGGTGA
>JAGRFY010000116.1:1089-13978 GCA_020445765.1 Rhodocyclaceae bacterium
ACATCGCGATCCTGACCGGCGGCCAAGTCATCGCCGAGGAAGTCGGCCTGACCCTCGAAAAGGCCTCCCTGGACGATCTCGGCCAGGCCAAGCGCATCGAGATCGGCAAGGAGAACACCACGATCATCGATGGTGCCGGCATTGCCGGTGAGATCGAGGCCCGGGTCAAGGAGATCCGCGTGCAGATCGAGGAAGCGACCTCCGACTACGACCGCGAAAAGCTGCAGGAACGCGTTGCCAAGCTGGCCGGCGGTGTCGCCGTGATCAAGGTTGGTGCCGCGACCGAAGTCGAGATGAAGGAGAAGAAGGCCCGCGTCGAAGACGCGCTGCACGCCACCCGTGCCGCCGTCGAGGAAGGCATCGTGCCGGGCGGCGGTGTTGCGCTGATCCGTGCCCGCACCGCGGTCGCCAGTCTGAAGGGCGACAACCACGACCAGGATGCCGGCATCAAGATCGTGCTGCGCGCAATGGAGCAGCCGCTGCGCGAGATCGTCGCCAACGCCGGTGACGAGCCGTCGGTGGTGGTCAACAAGGTCACCGAGGGCAGCGGCAACTTCGGCTTCAACGCCGCCACCGGCGAGTATGGCGATCTGGTCGAGATGGGCGTGCTGGACCCGACCAAGGTGACCCGCACCGCGCTGCAGAACGCCGCCTCCGTGGCCGGCCTGATGCTGACCACCGACTGCATGGTCGGCGAACTGGCCGAAGACAAGCCGGCCGGCGGCATGCCCGGCGGCATGGGCGGCATGGGTGGCATGGGTGGCATGGACATGGGTATGTAAGTCCTGCCAGGACGCCAGTGCAAGAGGCCCCGCCGCAAGGCGGGGCCTTTTTCGTCTACGGCGCGCAGATATCCGCACGGCCAACGGGCGCGCTGCGTGGGATAATCAACCGAAAAAAGGCGGCGGGGAGTCGCCCGCTGCGGGGCAGGGCGCTCCCCGGGACCCGGCAGCAAGTTGCAGCCAGATCCCCAAGACCGAGTAAAAGGAGAACAGCGGGATAGACCTTAATGGCCACCGCTTACGTCAAACTTACAGCGGAACTGGATATGCGGATTCTGTTGGCGGAGGACGATGCCGTCATTGCCGACGGCCTGGCGCGGGCATTGCGCCGCAATGGTTACGCGGTCGACCACGTGGCCACCGGGACGGAGGCGGATGCGGCCGTGGCGTCCCAACCGTTCGACCTGCTGATCCTCGATCTGGGCCTGCCGAAGCTCTCGGGCATCGATGTGCTGAAGCGCCTGCGGGCCCGCAAGTCAGTGCTGCCGGTGCTGATCCTGACGGCGCAGGACGGCGTCGAAGACCGCGTACGGGGGCTCGATGCCGGCGCCGACGATTACCTCACCAAGCCGTTCGCCCTGCCGGAACTCGAAGCCCGGGTGCGGGCGCTGACCCGGCGTGGTACCGGCCAGCCCCGCTGCATCGAACTGGGCGGGCTCGCCTACGATCAGGCCGATCGGGTGGTCAAGGTCAATGGCCAGATCGTCGAGATGTCGGCCCGCGAGATCGGTCTGCTCGAGGTGCTGCTGCTCAGGGCCGGACGACTGGTGAGCAAGGACCAACTGGTGGATCACCTGTGTGGCTGGGGCGAGGAAGTCTCCAACAACGCGATCGAGGTCTACGTGCACCGACTGCGCAAGAAGCTGGAGACGAGCGGCGTGCGCGTGGTCACCGTGCGAGGGCTCGGCTACTGCCTGGAAAAGCCGGATGTGGCCTAGGCGTCGGCGTCTGGCCGAGGCGGGCAAGCAGGGGGGCGAGACCCACTACAATTCGCTGTTCGGCGAGATCCTCGACTGGATGCTGGCGCCGTTGCTGTTCCTGTGGCCGATCTCGATCATCATCACCCACAACGTCGCGGCCAGCATCGCAAACACCCCGTACGACCGCAGCATGGCGGACAGCCTGAGGGCGCTGGCCCAGATGATCAGCGTCGATCGCGGCGAAGTCAGCGTCAATTTTCCGGCGCCGGCGCGCGCCCTGTTCCGGTCCGATCAGGACGATGTGGTGTACTTCCAGGTCACCGACCTCGGCGGGCGGGTGATCTCGGGGGACAAGGACATCCCGCCAGCGTCGCCGCCGCGCGACCTGGTGCCCGGCGACGTGCTGTTCCGCGATGGCGTGATCCAGGGCGAGGAGGTGCGCATCGCCTACCTGTTCCTGCGGGCCTACCCGCGCACCGACAGCCCGTTGGTTCTGCTTCAGCTCGGCGAGACCCGCAACAAGCGCAGCGACCTCGCGTCGCGCGTCGTGACCGGTGTGCTGCTGCCGCAATTTGCGATCATCCCGCTGGCGGTGGTCCTGGTATGGCTCGGCCTGACCCGCGGCATCGCGCCGCTCAGTCGCCTGCAGCGTATCCTCCGGCGCCGCCGGCCCTCGGACCTGTCGCCGATCTCGACCATCGGCGTGCCCGAGGAGGTGCGCCCGCTGATCATCGCCTTCAATGAAATGATGGAACGCCTGGAGGAAAACCTGCAGGCCCAGCAGCGCTTCATTGCCGACGCCGCGCACCAGATGCGCACGCCGCTGACCGGGCTGCGCATGCAGACCGAACTGGCGCTGCTCGAAAGCGAGCCCCAGGCGCTGCGAAGCTCGCTGCAGCAGATCGCCGGCAGCGCCGATCGTGCGAGCCATCTGATCAATCAGCTGCTGTCGCTGGCCCGCGCAGAGTCCAGTTCCGAAAAGATCTACGCGGTCGAGCGGATCGATCTGTCGGCACTGGTGAAGACCGTCGTCGAGGAATTGTTCCCGCGAGCGCTGGCCAAGCAGATCGACCTCGGCATCGAGGTGACCGAGGCCGAGCTGTCGATCGATGGAAATCCCGTGCTGCTGCGCGAGCTGGTCAAGAACCTGGTCGACAATGCGATCAAGTACACGCCCGTCGACGGGCAGGTGACCGTGCGCACCCAGGCCACTGAATTCGCGATCGTGGAGGTCGAGGATTCAGGCATCGGCATCCCCGAAGCCGACCGGGAGCGAGTGTTCGAACGATTCTACCGGGTACTCGGCAGCGGCGAGGACGGTTCCGGTCTGGGCCTGCCGATCGTCCGCGAGATTGCTGAACTGCATCGCGCCCGAGCCACCCTGAACCCGAATCCGTCGGGCCGCGGCACGATCGCCCAGGTGGTATTCCCGCGCAGCTTCCAGCCGGCCGGCTCCAGCCGTGAGCTGGTACCAGTGCCAGGTTGACCGAGATCGATCATCGGCTATAATGCGCGCTCTTTGCGGCCAGGTAGCTCAGTTGGTAGAGCAGCGGACTGAAAATCCGCGTGTCGGCAGTTCGATTCTGCCCCTGGCCACCAGATCCGAGACCGGTTCCCGCCCGACGGCGCGAACCGGTCTTTTTTTCGCGGCCGGGACGCCTGGTCGCCTGTCGAAGCGGCGTTGCTGCCGGCGCGCGCGAGACCGGATTGCAGGGTCGGCGGATGCTATAATCGCTCGGCTAAATTGGCCCCCAGATCAACCCATGCAAGTGTACGCGCTCGGACTGAATCATCACTCCGCACCGCTCGAAATCCGCGAGCGCGTATCGTTTCAGCCCGAAGGCCTGCCGCAGGCGCTGCAACACCTGACCTCCGAGCGCGCGGTCAAGGAAGCGGCGATCCTCAGCACCTGCAACCGCACCGAACTCTACTACGCCTGCAACGACCCCCAGTCGGCGGCCGACTGGCTGGCCGATTTCCACCGGGTCAAGCTGCGCGAGATCTCGCCCTACCTGTACGCCTACCCGCAGAAGGAGGCCGTGCGCCATGTCTTCCGGGTGGCCAGCGGGCTCGATTCGATGGTGCTCGGCGAGCCTCAGATCCTCGGCCAGGTCAAGGAGGCGGCGCGTCAGGCGGAGAAGGCCGGCACCCTCGGCACGATGCTGCACAAGCTGTTCCAGCGCACCTTCGCGGTGGCCAAGGAGGTCCGCTCGACCACCGCGATCGGGGCCAACATCGTGTCGATGGCGGCGGCGTCCGTCCATCTCAGCGAGCGCATCTTCGAGCGGGTCGCCGACCAGCAGATCCTGTTCATCGGTGCCGGCGAAATGATCGAACTCTGCGCCGCCCATTTCGCCGGCGAGAAACCGAAGCGCATCACCGTCGTCAATCGTACGCCCGAGCGCGCTCGCGACCTCGCGGAACGCTTCGGCGGCGACGTCGCCCGGCTGGACGAGGTGGCCGACCTGCTGCACCACTACGACGTGGTGGTGTCCTGTACCGGCAGTCCACTGCCGATCGTCGGCCTCGGCATGGTCGAACGTGCGGTCAAGGCGCGCCGGCACCGGCCGATCGTGATGGTCGATCTGGCGGTGCCGCGGGACATCGAACGCGAGGTCGCCGACCTCGACGACGTCTTCCTCTACACCGTGGACGATCTCGCCCAGGTTGTCGAGTCGGGCGTCGAGTCCCGGCAGGCGGCGGTGGTCGAGGCCGAGGGCATCATCGAACGGCAGGTGGACGGCTTCCTGCATTGGGTCGAGTCGCGTGACGTGGTGCCGGCAATCCGCGCATTGCGGGCTCACGCGGACGAGTTGCGGCGCGCCGAACTCGATCGCGCCGCGCGCCTGCTGGCGCGCGGAGAATCGCCGGAAAAGGTGCTCGAGGCCCTGAGCCACGGCCTGACCAACAAGCTGATGCACGGTCCGACGCAATACTTGAGCAAGTCCGGCGTCGACAGCGGCAGCGACACCTGCGGCCTGATCCAGCGGCTGTTCAATCTCGATGGCCGACGCTGACGCCGACGATCGTCGGACGGTGGCCGAAACTCGCGAATGAAACCGAGTATCCGTGAAAAGCTGGAGCAGCTCGGCCTGCGGCTGGCCGAACTCGACCGCTGGCTGGCCTCGTCGGAGGCAACCGCGAACATGGACGTGTTCCGGCGCCAGTCGCGCGAGCACGCGGAGCTGCAACCGGTCGTCGGCCTGTTCGATCGCTTCCGGCAGGCAGAGGAGGACGTCGCGACGGCACGTGCGATGCTCGACGACCCGGAGCTGCGCGAACTGGCGGAGAGTGAACTCGAAGACGGCGTTTCGCTGTGCGAATCCCTCGAAATCGAACTGCAGAAGGCTTTGCTGCCGAAGGACCCGGACGACGACCGCAATCTGTTCCTCGAGATTCGCGCCGGTACCGGCGGCGACGAGGCTGCGCTGTTCGCCGCCGACCTGTTGCGGATGTACACCCGCTATGCCGAGCAGCGCCGCTGGCAGTTGGAGATCGTTTCGGCTGCCGAGTCCTCGCTCGGCGGCTTCAAGGAAGTGATCGCCCGGGTGAGCGGCAACGGCGCCTATGCGCGGCTGAAGTTCGAATCGGGCGGCCACCGGGTGCAGCGCGTGCCGGTGACCGAAACCCAGGGACGCATCCATACGTCGGCGTGCACCGTCGCGGTGATGCCGGAGGCCGACGAACTCGAGGATGTCGTTATCAATCCGGCCGAGCTGAGGATCGACACCTACCGCGCCAGCGGTGCCGGCGGCCAGCACATCAACAAGACCGACTCGGCGGTGCGGATCACCCATCTGCCGACCGGCATCGTCGTCGAATGCCAGGACGATCGTTCGCAGCACCGCAATCGCGCCCAGGCGTTGTCGGTTCTGGCCGCCCGCATCAAGGACATCCAGGCGCGCGAGCGGCAGGCCCGTGATGCGGCCACCCGCAAGACCCTGGTCGGCAGCGGCGACCGCTCCGAGCGAATTCGCACCTACAACTATCCCCAGGGTCGAGTCACCGACCATCGCATCAACCTGACCCTTTACAAGCTCGATGCGATCATCGCGGGAGATCTCGATGAACTGGTCGACGCGCTGGCCGCCGAGCACCAGGCCGAGCAACTGGCCGCGCTCGGCGCGGATGACTGAGCCCCGGTCGCTGGCGGATGCGCTCGATTGGGCCCGCCAGCGGATCGACCCGCTCGATGCGCGCGTGCTGCTGTGCCATGTCGCGGCGATTTCCCACGCCACACTGCGGGGCTTTGGCGAGCGGCCGCTGCAGGAACGCGCGTGGCAGCACTTCGAGGCGCTGGTGCTGCGTCGCGCCACCGGCCAGCCGGTGGCCTATCTGACCGGCTTGCGCGAGTTCTACTCGCGCGTGTTCAGGGTCGGCAGCGGCGTGCTGATCCCGCGACCCGAGACCGAACAACTGGTCGGCGCGGCACTCGACATGGTGAGCGGTCGGGACGGCATTCATGTGCTCGATCTGGGCACCGGCAGCGGCGTCGTCGCGATCACGTTGGGGCTCGAACTCGGCCGCCGTGCCAAGTCGGTCGTCGCCGTGGATCGTTCGGCGACCGCACTCGGATACGCCAGCTTGAACGCCGGGGCGCTGGGTGCCGCCGTCGATTTTCGTCTCGGCGACTGGTTTGAAGGCCTCGAAGACCTGTCGTTCGATCTGATCGTCGCCAATCCGCCCTATGTCGCCGACGCCGATCCGCATCTGGCACGCGGCGACCTGCGCTTCGAGCCGGTCCAGGCGCTGGCTGCCGGTGCGGACGGGCTGGATGCCATCCGGGACATCGTCGCCGGCGCCGGCGCCCGCTTGCTCGACGGCGCCGCATTGCTGATCGAGCATGGCCACGATCAGGCCGCCGAAGTTCGCCGGCTGCTGGCCGCGGCCGGCTTCGACATGGTCCGCTCGGTGCGCGACCTCGCTGGAATCGAGCGTGTGACCATGGGCCGATGGTGTGTTGACGACGTTCGTCGGCGGGCCGTAGACTAATCCCGACCATTTATATCAAGTATTGACCCCGCAGACACTTACAGGAAACGCGAAAATGGACCCGCTGGACATGATCAAGGAACAAGTCGATTCGAACGCCGTCGTGCTCTACATGAAGGGAAGCCCGGCAATCCCGCAGTGCGGCTTTTCGGCCACGGCGGTGCAGATTCTGAAGCTCTGCGGCGTCAAGGACTACCTGTCGGTCAATGTGCTTGCCGACAACGGCATTCGTCAGGGCATCAAGGAATTTTCGGACTGGCCGACGATTCCCCAGCTCTACGTCAAGGGTGAATTCATCGGCGGCTGCGACATCATGCGCGAGATGTACGAGAATGGCGAGTTGCAGCAGATGCTGTCCGACGCCGGACTGGTGTCCGGTCGGTCCTGACTGCATCCGGCAGCGTTTGTCGGATTCTTTTACGCATTGCCCGCCGGGCCGCCGCCCGGATTGCCCGTCTTTTTTATAACGCATTGATAGATATGGGTGTTTTTTGGATTGGTGTGTTTGTTGCTTTAGAGTGGCCGACCGTGAAGTATTCGTGCTCGAAACCTGCCGCCCTTTGCTAGGATTCGAGCGACAACGAGAATGTCCAAGGCTCCGACATGGCAAGCACCGATTCCGAGAAGAACATCAAGCGTCGACGCATCTTGAAGGCGGCGGCGAGCGCTCCGGTTGTATTCACACTGCCCACTGGCGCGGCGCTTGCTGCCACCAGCCTGACGTGCGCCGACAAGAGTGCGGAGCGCGCCAGCCTGGAATTGCCGGCCGGCGTGACCTCGGCTCCTGATTCCTGGATGCGCTTCTCGCTGCCCGGCTTCAGAATCAACCAGCCCGGTGGCCAGGTCCAGGGATTCAACCTCGGCGGTACCTGGTATGCCGTCAATGCGGACGGCACGGTCACACCTGTGACGCCGAACGGCACGCCTCAGTCCAACGGCCTCACCTACTATGCGCTGGTCGATTACGACGCATATTCCTCTGGCCAGGCGGCGTCGATGTACGTCTACCATGGCGGCACCGGCGTGGTCAGCCCGATCGCCGGCGCGTCGTGCTGGAACTCACTGACCGGGTCCGCTCTGTCGTCGAACGTGATCAATTGACACCGTCGGGACGTGCGGTCGTCTTCCCGCTTCAGCCTTCGCCAACTTGGCGACGGCATTGCCGTTTTCGATCGTTCGAACTGGCAGACCCGGGTATTGCCGCCCGCCGGCGCCGTGATCGTCGAGTTGTTGGGCGAATGCGGTGAGGGCGCCACCGAACGCCAACTGTGCGAGCGCATCAAGAGCGAGCTCGATGTGTCGCCCGACACGCCGTCCATTCAGGATTTCTTGCGCGCATTGAGGGAGATCGGCATGCTCGCCCCGTGAGCATGTCGTCATCATCCCCATCCCCCGCTGAACTGGTCGCCCGAACGGCCACGCTGCACCATGCCGGCATCTGGATCGACTACGGCGCCTGCGTCGTGCGATTGCGCTCGCCGATCGCGGCGCTGGCCGACCAGATCGAGCTGGTGTACGGAGCGTATCCGATTTCGCACCAGAACGAATTCGCCGATTACCACGTGGCCGTGGACTACGGTCGCGGATTACGCCGCCACCTGCGTCCGACCTGTCGCTTCGAGATCGATGGCATCGAACCATTCGAACCGTTTCCGGCAGCCAGTGCGCTGCCAATGTTCGAATGGGGTGTGAACTGGTGCTTCGCCCAGCGCGGCAACCAGTTCGTGCTGCTTCACGCCGGCGTGCTGGCGCGCGACGGCAGGGCCGTGATCATGGCGGCGACGCCGGGCTCCGGCAAGAGCACGCTGACCGCCGCGATGATGTTGCGTGGTTTTCGCCTGCTGTCCGACGAGTTCGGCGTGCTCGATCCGGTGAGCGGCGACTTGCGTGCGATGCTGAAACCGGTCGCCCTGAAGAATCGCTCGATCGACGTCATCCGCGAATTCTCGCAGGAGGCGGTGATCGGACCGACGTTTCGCGGCACGCGCAAGGGAGACGTGGCCCACCTGGCGCCGAATCGGGCCAGTACCGCGCTGGTACGGCAGGGGGCACGGCCGGCACTGGTGATCTTTCCCCGCTTCGTCGCCGGCGGGCGTCTCGAATTGAAGCCCCAGCCGCCGGAACAGGCCTTTTCGCGCCTGGCGTTCAACAGCTTCAACTATGCGCTGCTGGGCCCGCTGTCGTTCAACGCGGTGGCCGACATCGCTGCCACCTGCCCGGCCTACGAACTGGGCTACGGCGACCTCGACGAGGCGATCCGCAGCATTGAACAGTTGCTTGCCGAGCCGTGCGGAGTGGCCGATGCGGCCTGAGCCGCGGTATTCAGCCAAGCACCATCTGCTGCCGCTGCTCGCCGACGTCACGCATCTGCGATCGATGTCGCTGGCCGATTGGGACAGCACCTTGCGTCTGGCACGGCAGGCTCGTCTGCTCGGTGTCCTCGCTCACCGCATAATGCACGATCCCGCGCTGTTGCCGGCGGTGCCCGAGGCCGTGCACGGCCACCTGCGCTCGTCGATCAACTTTGCTGCCCACCGCTTGCAGATGGTTCGCATCGAACTCGGCGACCTCGAGGCCGCATTGCCCGCCGGCATGGCCGTCGTGCTGCTCAAGGGCGCCGCCTACATCGCCGAGGATCTTCCGTTCGCGCAGGGTCGCATGCCCAACGACGTCGATCTGCTGGTGGCGCGGCGCGATCTCGATGCCGCCGAGTCGGTTCTCGCCGCTGCCGGATGGGAGGCAGAGAAGACCGATGCCTACGACCAACGCTACTACCGCGAATGGAGCCACGAACTGCCGCCGATGCGGATCCCCGGGCACGCCCTCGAGGTGGATCTGCATCACACCATTGCGCCAGTGACCAGCCGTACCCGTGCCGACGACGCATTGCTGGAATCGGGGCTGCGGCCGCTTCCCGGCAGCCGTTTCCACGTCCTGTCGCCGGCCGACCAGATCATCCATTCGGTGATTCATCTGTTCCAGGATTCAGAGATGTCCGGGCGCTTGCGCGATCTGGTGGACATCGACGGTCTGATCCGTCTGCACATGCGCGAAGCGGGCGACTGGCTGGTGCTGCACGAGCGCGCACGGCGGCATCGCGCCGACGAGCTGTTGTGGTTCGCACTGCACTATTGCCACGAGTGGCTGGCGACGCCCATGCCGCAGCCCTGCGGGGTGGGGCGCAGGCCCTCGATGCCGACGCGGAAGCTGATGGACCTGCTGATGCACCACGCCTGCCTGCCGCTGATCGCCGACGGCGGCGAGCCTCGGGTGCGTGGCATCGCCCGCGGTCTCGGCCAGCTGCGCTACCACTGGTTACGGATGCCGCCGACGCTGCTGGCCCGCCATCTCTGTCACAAGGGCTTTGCCCGCCTGGTGCCTCGCAGCGACTGACGGAGGCGACTCAGCGTCCCAGCGCTTGCCGCAATTGGCTGGCCATGCGGCAGGCCTGAGACAGATAGCCGCGTCCGAACAGGTTGAGGTGATTGAGGATGTGGTAGAAATTGTAGAGTTGCTTGCGGGTTTCGTAGTCGGTGGACAGCGGCAGCTGCCTGCGGTAGCCGGCATAGAAGGCATAGGGCAGTCCGCCGAACAGCTCGCTCATCGCGATGTCGGCTTCGCGATCGCCGTGATAGCAGGCAGGGTCGAAGATCACCGGCGTGCCGTCTGCCAGCGCACCGATGTTGCCGTGCCACAAGTCGCCGTGAAGCAGGCTCGGCCGCGGCCGCTGGTCGAGGAACAATGCCGGCAGCCGCTCGACCACGCGCTGTCCATCCTTCTGAAGCTCGCCGCGATGGCCGTTGGCTGCCGCTCGTTCGAGTTGGGGCCGTAGTCGCTGGAGGGCGAAAAATCGTGACCAGTTGTCGCTCTCGGGGTTGGCCTGGGGTGTGGCGCCGATGAAGTTGTCCCGGTGCCAGCCGAAGCGATCGCCTTCGATCCGATGCATTGCAGCCAGCGCCTCGGCCGCTCGGCCGGCGGCGGCGTCGTCGGCGATCGGATGGAGGTCGAGCCATTCGAGCACGAGCCAAGCGACGCCGCCGGCCTCGCCGCGCACGATGACGGCCGGCGTGCGGATCGTGCCGGTGGCGGCGATCGCGGCTAGCCCGTCGGCCTCGGCGTCGAGGCGAGCGGCATCGGCCGCCGGCATCAACTTGCCGAACAGGCGCCGGTCCTGACCATTCACCTGACCACTGCCGCCCACCGGCGGCAGCGGGTCGTCGGCCAGCCGGAAGCCATTGCCGACGGCATTCCGGATCGATTCTTCGAGCGCGCCGGCAGGCGCTTGCAGGCTGGCATTCACAGGTTCGCGATCCTCGAGTTGGCGAGCGCCAGACGGGTTGCGAGCACCTCGAGGAAGGCCTTGTAGAAGTGCATCCGACAGACTTCGGTGGCGCGGCTGAGCGAGTGGCCGCGAATCGTCAGCAATTCCAGCTCGGTACTGGCCAGCACGTCGGCGCCGCGGGTGCCGCTGCCGGCGGAGAACAGGGCCATCTCGCCGAAACAGTCGCCGGCGGTCAGGATGCCCAGCAGCTTGTCGCCCTTCTGCACGCGGGCTTCGCCCGAGGCGACGAAGCAGAACGAGTCGCCAGGCTCGCCTTCACGCATCAGGTAGGTGTCGGCGTGCACCGTCGACCATTGTGCGATGCGCAGCACCTCCCACAATTCGACGTCGCTGAACTCGCGGAAGAAGGGCATGCCGCGCAGCAGTTCGAAACGCTCGGGCACCTGCAGGCCGTCGCCGGCTTCGACCGTCGAGCGATTGCGGAAGGCCTGCGCCAGGTCGTGGGAGAACTCGGTCCAGGTGCGGTAGCGATGTTCCAGTTCCTTGCGCATCGCGCGAGCGACGATGCTGTCCAGATGCGGCGGAATCTGCGGGTTGAAATGGGAGGGGGGCGGCGCTTCCTCGTTGGCGATGCGGTAGAGCAGGCTGTAGTTGTTCACCGATTCGAACGGCAGCCGTCCGGCCAGCAACTGGTACATCACGACGCCGAGGGAGTAGATGTCGGTCTGGTGGTTGAGCGGCACCTCGCGGATCTGCTGGGGCGACATGTAGGCCGGAGAACCCACGCCCGAGACCTGGGTCGCGTCGCTGGACTGGAATACCGCGGAGCCGAAATCGGAGAGCTTGATGTCCTGGCGCTCGGGCGAGACCATCAGGATGTTGGCTGGCTTGATGTCGCGATGGGTGATGCCCTGGTGAAAGGCATAGTCGAGCGCGCGGCTGCACTTGAACACGATCTCGATGACCCGCTCCTCGGGCAACAGGGTGTCCGGGCTGGTGAAACGCTCGAGGGTGCCGCCGGCGACGTACTCCATGACCACGTAGGCTTCGCGCTCGGTGATCACGGCATCGTAGATCCGGGCGATGTGCGGGTGGTTCAGTCGCCCCGCGAGGGAGGCCTCGCTGCGCAGGATCTGGCGGTAGAGGCGGCCCTGCCTGGGATCGCACAGGATGCTCGGATCGATGTACTTGATCGCGACGTCGCGACCGGCGAACGGGTCGTGCGCCAGGTAGACGGTTGCCGTGGTTCCGGCCCCGACCTGTGCGCTGATCTCGTACTTGCCGATGCGATCCATCAACGGGGCTGCCTCGTGTCAGCTTGTTCGGGACCGGACGGGTGCATCGTGACCGTCGCGTCGATGTGCGCTAACGCAGCCGCGCCCTTGCCCGCGCAATCGCTGCCCGCACCTGTTCCGGCGCAGTGCCGCCGATGTGCCGGCGCGCCTGCAGTGCACCCTCGACGGTCAATGCGGCGGCGACATCGTCGGCCAGGCGCTCGCTGGCGCCGGCAACCGCCTGCATCGCTTCGCGCAGGCCGTCGAGTCCCAGGTCCGGCAGGTCGCAGCCGCGCTGCTCGGCGGCCCGGACCGCCAGTGCCACGGCCTCGTGCGCATCGCGGAAGGGCAGGCCCTTTTTCACCAGGTAGTCTGCCAGATCGGTTGCCGTGGCGAAGCCCTGGGCCAGCGCGGCGCGCATGTTGTCGGCCCTGACAAGGATGCCCGGGATCATGTCGGCGTAGATCCGGAGCGTGTCGATCACCGTGTCGGCGGTGTCGTACAAGGGCTCCTTGTCTTCCTGGTTAACCAAGAAGAACGCCAGCGGCTGCCCCTTCATCAGGGTCAGCAACGCGACCAGGTGGCCATTGACCCGGCCGGTCTTGCCGCGCACCAGTTCCGGCACGTCGGGGTTCTTCT
>JAGRFY010000117.1 GCA_020445765.1 Rhodocyclaceae bacterium
GGACGGCGCTCAGTTAGCGCTTACGGTGAGTGCGTCGTGATGGGCAAGGTGCTTCATTTCATTCTGCTGTTCGACCATCTTGGTGATGTCGCTGAAGATGCCGATGTAGTGCTTGATCTCGCCGCGGGCGTCCCGCACAGCGGAGATGGTCTCGAGCTGAGCCGTCAGTTCGCCCGACTTGCGCCGATTCCAGATCTCGCCACGCCAGAACCCATTCCGGTCGATTTCGTCCCAGATCCCGCGATAGAAAGCCTCGTCGTGCATTCCGGAGCGCATGACTGCAGGACTCAGTCCGACGACCTCCTGGCGCGAATAGCCGGTCAGCTGCTCGAACGCCGGATTCACGTCGATGATGCGCCGAGTCGTGTCGGTGATCAGGATGCCTTCGTGCGCGTGGTCGAAAACGCTGGCAGCCTGCAGCAGGCGGGCCTCGGCTTCCATCCGCTCGCTGACGTCCAGATTGATGCCGATCAGGCGCTGCGGTCGGCCTTCGGTGTCCCGGTGCAGCTTGGCATGCAGTTCCATCGCACGCGACACACCACCATCGCCGACGACGCGGAAGGTGGCGTTCAGGTGACTTCCGTCGGATATCGCTCGAGACATTGCCACGTCGAGCCCATCGCGATCATCGGCATGCACGCGTCGCAGCCAATCCGGCAAGGTGTTGCTGAACTCGCCCGCGCTGCAGCCGTAGAGTTCCCGCATGCGTTCATTCCAGTACAGGTGCCCGCTGCCCACGTCCAATTCCCAGGTGCCGATGCCGGCTGCCTGGTGCGCCAGATCGAGGCGCTCGTTGGCCTGTCGCAGTTCGGCGGTAATTGCGTGCGCCTTTGCCGCCACCCGGCGGCGCTCGGTTCCGAGGGAGCGGATGATCGCAAACAACAGCAGGTCCACGACGATGCCACCGATCGCAATCAACTCCGGCTGGCGGCTGGCGACTCCAGCCTCAAAGCGGGCCGTACTGGTGAATACGGCCTGCCAGTTCCGTCCAGGAAATTCGATCACGACGCTCATCGTCCGCTCCGCCAGACTGAGGCTGGCCGCTGGCGAACTCTCGTACAACAGGTTGTCGGTGGATGGCGTGGCCATGCCGTCGAACAGGGCAAAATCGACCTCTGGCGCCTCGCTACCTAGAATGCCCTCCATCAGATCCGCCATCCGGAAGGGGCTGTACACGAAGCCCTGAAGGGCTTGCCGACGCTGGTCGATGTCGACCGGCCGATTCCCGCCGAGATACACGGGCAGGTAGACCAGAAATCCCGCCTGCACGTCTTGGCCGGTTTCCTGCACCAGGGTGACCCGTCCGGAGACGGCGGCCTCGCCGGTGTCACGCGCATGGTCCATGGCCTGCCGCCGCATCGCGTTGGAATACATGTCGAAGCCGAAGGCGCGCTGGTTGCGCCAGTCGAAGGGCTCCAGATAGATGATCGCGCTGTAGGCTTCACGAGGGCCCGCGGGCTTGACCGTATAGCCCGGGAATCCCTCTGCGCGAACCGCGGAAATGTGCGCATCGAGTCGATCGGGGGCCAGCATGACCGCATAGCCCATCCCCTGAATACCCGGAAAGTTGCGCTCGATCTGCAGCCTATCGACGAACGTGCGCCACTCGGCACGCAGTACCTGACGTTCCAGTGTCGCAAATATTGCGACACCGCTGCGCAAGACCTGCTCGTAATCCTTCATGCGCGCAAGGATCCGGTCTCGGGCGTCGACGACCTCGAATTCGAAGCGCTCCTCGGCGCGCTTCGCGACATAGGTTTCGGACACGTACCAGCCCAGCGCGGTGACGGCCAGTGAAACGGCGAGTACGACCCAGGCAGTGACCTCGTTGTGGAAGATGTCGGCGATGGAATGGGGCGTGCGAGTCGTGGTTCGTATCGATGGCATTCTTGCGAAGCTGAACCGACGCGAGTCATCTCCCGAAACCTGACGTACCCCACCGGGTCCGCTCGCGGAGGCGCTTGGAAAGTCTTGGCGATGCAATCTACGACTGCAACGGATCGAACTTGAGACGAGCGTCCCGCAGACCGCGAAGCGCGATTCTGCGCGTAGGTCGAGCCCGGAATGGTGTCGCGCGAACCGATTCCCGGGTGTGCAACGGCGGGCTCACATCCAGCAACGGCGCCAGCGTCATCGCGTCAGCGCCGACCAAGCCCGGCCAACCCCTCCCGTCGCCGCCCCAGCGCCCGTGACAGCGCCGCCGGACTGCGGTAGCCGGCGGCGCGGGCCGCGCGCTTGAGGCCCTCGCCGCGGACGATGCTGCGCTCGGCGATCGCCAGGCGCAGCCCGGCGAGGTAGCTGCCGGGGGTCTGGCCCATCTCCTCGCGGAAGCGCTGGGCGAAGGCGGTGCGCGACATGCCGGCGCGGTCGGCCAGTGATTCGAGCGACCAAGCCGAGGCCGGCTGTTCGTGGATCGCCACCACGGCACGGGCGATGCGCTCGTCGGCCAATGCCCGCAGGATGCCCGCGGCGCTGCCGGGACGGGCAATGAGGTGGCGCAGCACCGTGATCAGCAGGATCTCGCCGGCACGGGCCAGCAAGGCCTGCCGGCCGCAGCGGGGCTCGGCCAGTTCGCCGCGGATCAATGCCAGCAGGTGGACGAGGTCGGCGCCGGCCCCGTCGAGCCCGGCCACCACCGGCTCGGCGAATGCCTGGACCATGACGTCGCCGGCGGGTCCGTCGAACGCGATCTCGGCACTCATCAGCGAGGCAGTGCCGCCGATCCCGCCCAGCCGGTGATCGACATCGTCGCGCAACACGACGACCGACGGTGCCGCCAGCGTGTGCCCGGCCGACCGGAGGTCGAAGCGCATGGCGCCCGAGACCAGCAGGTGGATCACCAGCCCGCTGCCATCGCCTGTGGGCATCTGCACCAGTCCGTCAGGGGTGCCGACGCAGCGCAGCGTAAGCCGGGGCATGAGGCCGGAGATCAGGGCACTGAGTCGGTCGATTGGCATGATTTTGTACGAACTGCAAACGCAATCGAACATAAAGATATCGTCCGTACATGAAAATGCAAGGCACCCACCAACGACAGCCCATGGAGAAAAGCATGTTGATGCCCCGCCAGCCAGTCCCCGCCCTCGATCTGCCAACCCTCGCCGGCCCGCGCTTCGTGCTGGCCGGCGAGCAGCCGGCGCTGATGACCATGCTGGTCTTCTATCGCGGCCTGCACTGCCCGATCTGCGCCAAGTACCTGCTCGAACTCGAGCGCCTGCTGCCGGAATTCGAGCAGCGCGGCATCGGCGCGGTCGCGATCTCCAGCGACGGTTCCGAGCGCGCGGCAGCGATGGCCGCCAAGATCAAGGCCGCGCGGCTGCGCTTCGCCTACGGGTTGCCGCTGTCGGCGGCGCGCGAATGGGGGCTCTACATCTCGACCAGCCGTGGCCAGACCTCGATCGGCATCGACGAACCCGAACGCTTCTCGGAGCCGGGGCTGTTCCTGGTGCGGCCGGACGGCAGCCTGTACTATGGGGCGGTGCAGACGATGCCCTTCGCGCGGCCCAATTTCGCCGAACTGCTCGGCGCCCTCGATTTCGTCGTCAAGTCGGACTATCCGGCGCGCGGCGAGTACGACGGCCCGCTGTGAGCGCGGCGCGCCTGCCGGGACCGGTGCCGGGCGTCGCCGCGGCGTAGCGCGCCAAGTACGATCCCGGGCCCGGCGAATGCCAGCCGGCTTGCGTTACAATGCGGTCCCCCCAAAGCCGTGCGGAGCCGACCATGAGCGTCGCCCAGACCGACAACCTGAACGTCGGCACCTTCGACGACATGCCCTCGCCCGAGGACATCAAGGCGCTGGTGCCCCTGACCCCGTCCGCCACCGAGACCGTCCAGCATGGGCGCCGCGCGCTGCAGCGCATTCTCGATCGTGACGACAATCGGCTGTTCGTCGTGGTCGGGCCGTGCTCGATCCACGATCCGATCGCCGGGCTCGACTATGCACGGCGGCTGAAGGCGCTCGCCGACGAGGTCGCCGACACGATGCTGCTGGTGATGCGGGTGTATTTCGAGAAGCCGCGCACCGCCACCGGCTGGAAGGGCTACATCAACGACCCCTACATGGACGACTCCTTCCGCATCGACGAAGGCATGCAGAAGGCCCGCCAGTTCCTGCTCGACGTCTGCGAGGTCGGCTTGCCGACTGCGACCGAGGCCCTCGATCCGATCGCGCCGCAGTACTACGGCGACCTGATCTCGTGGACTGCGATCGGCGCACGCACCTCCGAATCTCAGACCCACCGAGAGATGGCCTCGGGCCTGTCGACCCCGGTGGGCTTCAAGAATGCCACCGACGGCGACCTCGAGGTCGCGATCAACGCGATCATCTCGGCCTCCAATCCCCACAGCTTCCTCGGCATCAACAGCCTCGGCAAGTCGGCGATCGTGCGCACCAACGGCAACCGCTACGGCCACATCGTGCTGCGCGGCGGCGGCGGCCGACCGAACTACGACACCGTGTCGATCTCGCTGGCCGAGCAGGCGCTGGCCAAGGCCGGGCTGCCGCAGAACGTCGTGGTCGACTGCAGCCACGCCAATTCGTGGAAGAAGCCGGAGTTCCAGCCGCTGGTGATGAAGGATGTCTGCCACCAGATCCGCGAAGGCAATCGCTCGGTGGTCGGCATGATGATCGAGAGCAACATCGAGGCCGGCAACCAGCCGATCCCGAAGGATCTGTCGCAGTTGAAGTACGGTTGCTCGGTGACCGACGCCTGCGTCGGCTGGAACACCACCGCGGAGATGATCACCAACGCCCACAAGGTGTTGCGCGAAGGCCTGCCCCAGCGGAGCGCCTAGTGGTCTGCGTCGCGAACGCCGAAGCACGAACGCGCGCCTCGCGCCCCGTGGCGACGTCGCTCATCCGCACGACAGGCCCCGCCGTCGCCGTGGTTCGTGCCTTGCCACGAGATCAGATGCATCACCTCCGCCATGTCCGTTGATTCGCAAACCAGACCGGCAGCGATGCATCTGGTCGTCCAGGGCGACGACATTCCGACCCGCGCCCTGAAGGAGCTGGCCGGCATGACCTCGGCCGCCGGCATCCAGCGCATCACCGGCAGCGCCTTCCGCCTGCTCGACGCCCGTGACTGCGACGACGTGGCCGACTACTGCGCCGAACGCGAACTCGACTTCGCATGGGTGCCGGAGAGCCGGCGCCTGCGCGATTTCGGGCTGTTCGTCACCGACATGGACTCGACGCTGATCGACATCGAGTGCATCGACGAACTGGCTGACCTCTACGGCGTCGGCCGTGAGGTCGCCGCCATCACCGAGGCCGCGATGCGCGGCGAACTGGAATTCGCCGAGAGCCTGAGCCGACGGGTGGCCCTGCTCGCCGGCCTCGACGAGGACGCCCTGCAGCGAGTCCAGGAAGAGCGCCTGCGGCTCAACCCCGGTGCCGAGTCCCTGATGCGTGGCCTGCGCCAGGCCGGCATCCGAACAGTACTGGTGTCCGGCGGCTTCACTTTCTTCACCGACCGCCTGCGGCGCGAGCTTGGCTTCGACCACGCCTTCGCCAATCGGCTCGAGATCGTCGATGGCAAGCTCACCGGCCGCCTGCTCGGTGACATCGTCGACGCCGCGGCCAAGCGCCAGGCACTGATCCGCGTTCGCGACGAAATCGGCCTGCTGACGACCCAGACCATCGCCGTCGGCGACGGCGCCAACGATCTGCTGATGCTCGAGGAAGCGGCCCTCGGCATCGCCTACCACGCCAAGCCGGTCGTACGCGCCCGCACCCGCTGTGCGATCAGCCACGTCGGCCTGGACGGCATCCTGCACTTGTTCAACTGAGCGTATCGACGCTGCGGCGCGACCGTTCGGGCGTGCGGCTGCCGCCGCTTCCGGGCGAATGAGTATGCCGCCCCGTCAGTCGCGTTCGCGCGGAATCTGGACGAAGACCTCGCCGGGCTTGGTCAGACCCAGTTCGAAGCGGGCACGCTCCTCGATTGCTTCGAAGCCGGTCTTGAGATCCCGCACCTCGGCCTCCATCGCGGCATTGCGCTGCTCCAGGCTCTGGTTGAGTTCGCGCTGATCCTGCAGCTGGCGGTCGACCTCCCAGACCCGCAGCCAGCCGCCCTTGCCGAACCAGAGCGGGTATTGCAGCAGCACCAGCAGGGCGGCGAGGATGATCGTGGGCCAACGCATAGCAGAGGATTCGACGGGAAGAAGGGGCCGGTCCTTGCGGCCCCGGCCCCATTCTAGCCACTCAGCGCAGGCTGCATGGCCGATTCATCGCTCAGCGGTTGCGCAAATTGTAAAAGGCCGAAAGACCGGGGTAGGTGGCGACCTCGCCGAGGTCTTCCTCGATGCGCAGCAGCTGGTTGTACTTGGCAATGCGGTCCGAGCGGGACAACGAGCCGGTCTTGATCTGCATCGCGTTGAGGCCCACCGCGATGTCGGCAATGGTCGAATCCTCGGTTTCGCCGGAGCGGTGCGAGATGACGGCGGTATATCCGGCACGCTTGGCCATCTCGACTGCGGCAAAAGTCTCGGACAGCGTGCCGATCTGGTTGATCTTGATCAGGATCGAGTTGGCGATGCCCTGCTCGATGCCCTGCGACAGGATCTTCGTGTTGGTGACGAACAGGTCGTCGCCGACCAACTGCAGCCGGTTGCCGAGGACGTTGGTCAGGTGCTTCCAGCCAGCCCAGTCGTCCTCGGCCATGCCGTCCTCGATCGAGACGATCGGGAACTTGTCGGCGAGCGTGGCGAGGTAGTCGGCAAATCCCTCGGAACTGAGCGTCAGACCCTCGCCCTTCAGCACGTAGCTGCCGTCCTTGTAGAACTCGCTGGCGGCACAATCCAGCGCCAGCAGCACGTCGGTGCCCGGCTCGTAGCCCGCGTTGGCGATCGCCTCCTGGATCAGGTTGAGTGCTTCCTCGGTGCCGCTGACATTCGGCGCGAAGCCACCCTCGTCGCCGACCGTGGTCGGGTAGCCCTTGCCATCGACCAGCTTCTTCAGGTGATGGAAGACCTCGGTGCCGCAGCGCAGGGCTTCGCGAAAGCTGCCCTGGGACACCGGCATGATCATGCATTCCTGGATGTCGAGGCTGTTGTTGGCATGCTCGCCGCCGTTGATGACGTTCATCATCGGCACTGGCATCGACACCGCGCCCATGCCGCCGAAGTAGCGGTAGAGCGGCAGGCCGGCCTCCTCGGCGGCGGCCTTGGCCACCGCCATCGACACCGCCAGCATCGCGTTGGCGCCGAGGCGCGACTTGTTCTCGGTGCCATCGAGCTCGATCAGCGTACGATCGAGAAAGGCCTGCTCCTCGGCGTCGAGTCCCACCAGCGCCTCGGAGACCTCGGTGTTCACGTGCTCGACCGCCTTCTGCACGCCCTTGCCGAGGTAGCGGCCGGCGTCGCCGTCGCGCAGTTCGATGGCCTCGCGCGAGCCGGTCGACGCACCCGACGGCACCGCGGCCCGGCCCATCACGCCCGATTCGAGCAGGACGTCGGCCTCGACCGTCGGATTGCCGCGCGAATCGAGAATCTCGCGGGCGATGACATCGATGATTGCACTCATGGATTTTCCTCTGACTGAATGACTGGATTCCGTGGCCCGACGCTTCCTACAGGTCGAGCATGCCGGCCTGCTTGACCACACGGTCAAGGCCGACGAGTTGTTCGAGCAATGCCTTCATCTTCGGCAGCGGCCAGGCATTGGGGCCGTCGGACAGGGCCTGAGCCGGGTCCGGGTGGGTCTCCATGAACAGGCCCGCAACGCCTGCGGCGACCGCGGCGCGCGCCAGCAGCGGCACGAACTCGCGCTGCCCACCGGAGGCGGTGCCCTGCCCGCCCGGCAGTTGCACCGAATGGGTGGCGTCGAACACCACCGGGCAGCCGGTCTGGCGCATGATCGCCAGCGAACGCATGTCCGAGACCAGGTTGTTGTAGCCGAAGGAGGCGCCGCGCTCGCACACCATGATGGTGTCGGCGCCGCCATTGGCCTCGCGCGCCTTATCCACCACGTTCTTCATGTCGGCCGGCGCCAGGAACTGGCCCTTCTTGATGTTGACCGGCTTGCCGGAGGCCGCGACGGCATGGATGAAATCGGTCTGGCGGCACAGGAAGGCCGGGGTCTGCAGCACGTCGACGGCGGCAGCCACCTCGGGCACCTCGTCCTCGGTGTGGACGTCGGTCAATACCGGCACGCCGATCTGCGTACGCACCGCCTCGAGCATCTTGAGGCCGGCGCCCATGCCATGGCCGCGGAAGCTCTTGCCCGAACTGCGGTTGGCCTTGTCGTACGACGCCTTGAAGATGTAGGGCACGCCGAGCCCGGCGCAGATCTCCTTCATCTGCCCGGCCACGTCCACGCACAGGGCTTCGGACTCGGCCACGCACGGACCAGCGATCAGGAATACCGGCTTGTCGAGGCCGACCTCGAAATTGCAGAGCTTCATGGTGTCACCTCACTTGCGCCGGCTGCCGCGCCGGGCACGATGGTCGAGTGCGGCCCTGACATAGGCGATGAACAGCGGATGGCCCGCACGCGGATTCGACGTGAATTCGGGATGGAACTGGCAGCCGATGAACCAGGGATGCCCGGGCAGCTCGATCATCTCGCAGAGCTCGGTGCCCGGCGCGCGACCAGCCACCCGCAGGCCCTTTTCCTCGAGCTTGCTGAGCAGCGTGTTGTTGACTTCGTAACGGTGGCGATGGCGCTCCATGATCTCGGCGCGGCCGTAGATCTCCCTTGCCTTCGTGCCCTCCTCGAGGCGACAGAGCTGGCCGCCGAGCCGCATCGTTCCGCCGAGGTCGGAATCGGCACTGCGCTTCTCGACCCGGCCTTCTCGGTCGAGCCACTCGGTGATCAGGCCGATCACCGGATACGGCGTGTTCTGCTCGAATTCGGTCGAGTGGGCGCCCTCCATGCCGGCGACGTCGCGTGCGAACTCGACCACGGCGAGCTGCATGCCGAGGCAGATGCCGAGATACGGGATGCCGTTCTCGCGGGCATGCCGGATCGCCGCGATCTTGCCTTCGGTGCCGCGCTTGCCGAAGCCGCCGGGCACCAGGATCGCGTCCATGTCGGCCAGCACACCGCAGCCGTCGTGCTCGATGTCCTCGGCCTCGAGGTAATGGATGTCCACCGCCGAGCGGGTATGCATGGCGGCGTGCGAGAGGGCCTCGATCAGCGACTTGTACGATTCGGTGAGGTCCACGTACTTGCCGACGAAGGCCACGTTGACCCGGTGCTCCGGATGCTCGAGGGCATCGACCAGCTTGTCCCAGCGCGACAGGTCGGCGGCCCGGGCCAGGATGTTGAGCTTGTGGCAGACGATCTCGTCGAGCATCTGGTGGTGCAGCAGGCTCGGAATCTTGTAGATCGAGTCGGCGTCCAGGCACTCGATCACCGCTTCGGGCATGACGTTGCAGAAAAGCGCGATCTTGCGTCGTTCGTCTGCCGGAATCGCGCGATCGGCGCGGCACAACAGGATGTCCGGCTGGATGCCGATCTCGCGCAGTTCCTTGACCGAGTGCTGGGTCGGCTTGGTCTTCAACTCGCCGGCGGTCGGGATGTAGGGCAGCAGCGTCAGGTGGATGAAGCAGGTGCCCTGGCGCCCTTCCTCGATGCCCATCTGGCGGATCGCCTCGAGGAACGGCAGCGATTCGATGTCGCCCACGGTACCGCCGACCTCGACGATCGCCACGTCCGCACCTTCGGCGCCGCGCTTGACGAACAGCTTGATCTCGTCGGTGATGTGGGGAATCACCTGCACCGTCTTGCCGAGATACTCGCCGCGCCGCTCCTTCTTGATCACCGACTCGTAGATCTGGCCGGTGGTGAAGTTGTTGCGCTTGCTCATCTTGGCGCTGGTGAAGCGCTCGTAGTGGCCGAGGTCGAGATCGGTCTCGGCGCCGTCCTCGGTGACGAATACCTCGCCGTGCTGGAACGGACTCATCGTGCCCGGATCGACGTTGATGTACGGATCGAGCTTGAGATGCGTGACCTTGATACCGCGGGATTCGAGAATCGCGCCCAACGAGGCGGCGGCAATGCCCTTGCCCAGCGAGGACACGACACCGCCGGTGACGAAGACGTATTTGGTCATGGAATGGCGACTGCGGGAAAGCGCGATGATAACCGAAACGGCGAGCGCACCGAAAGGCGCGACCGGCGGCCTCAGGGCCGACCCGGAATGGGGTCTGTGGACGGCTTCCGGGCATCGCCAGCGGCCGCCAGAAAGGCCGCCAGCGCATCGCGATAGATGGCCCCGCTGGC
>JAGRFY010000118.1 GCA_020445765.1 Rhodocyclaceae bacterium
CGCGGGTCGAGGTCGCTCATGGTCATTGTCTCCTGTCGATATGAAGTTCTGAAAAACGGAACTAAATGTTCCAATAACAGAACGTGCAGCCACTCTAACTGTCGCTATGGTCAGCGTCAACAAGAATTTCAATATTCGGTACGTATTGTGTCGAAAAAAGAAATATCGTAGGATGCATCCATCACAGTTCCCGGCACGCCACGATCCGGGCAAGGAGACACAGCCGTGACAGAGACAAGCCAGATCCAGCCGGTTCACCTGGTGTCGGTGCGGGAAACCTTCGGCATCGATTCGGACCTGCAGGTGCCGGCATTCGGCGAGCGAGACGACCACGTGCCGGAAATCGATGCCGCCTATCGCTTCAATCCGGACGTGACACTGGCGATCCTGGCCGGCTTCACCCGCGACCGGCGGGTCATGGTCCAGGGCCTTCACGGCACCGGAAAGTCGACGCACATCGAGCAGGTGGCGGCGCGACTGAACTGGCCGTGCGTGCGGGTGAATCTCGACGGCCACATCAGCCGGCTCGATCTGGTCGGCAAGGACGCGATCGTGGTGCGCGACGGTCGCCAGGTGACCGAGTTCCAGGAAGGCATCGTGCCGTGGGCGCTGCAGCGCCCGGTGGCGCTGATCTTCGACGAATACGATGCCGGCCGCCCCGACGTGATGTTCGTGATCCAGCGCATTCTCGAGCGCGACGGCAAGTTCACCCTGCTCGACCAGAACCGGGTGATCCGCCCGCACCGTTACTTCCGCCTGTTCGCGACGTCGAACACGGTCGGTCTCGGCAACTTGTCCGGCATGTATCACGGCACCCAGGTGCTGAATCACGCGCAGATCGACCGCTGGAACATCGTCGCGACGTTGAACTACCTGCCGCACGACGAGGAAGTGGCGATCGTGCTTGCACGAGTGCCGAAGAAGGATTACGACAAGGGTCGCAAGCTGATCGCAGCGATGGTCCAGCTCGCCGACCTGACCCGCAAGGGCTTCGCCGCCGGCGACCTGTCGACGCTGATGTCGCCCCGTACCGTGATCACCTGGGCCGAGAACTGCGAGATCTTCCGCAATCCGGCGCTGGCGTTCCGCCTGTCGTTCCTCAACAAGTGCGACGAGGCCGAGCGACCGATCGTCGCCGAGTACTACCAGCGCTGCTTCGGCGAAGAGCTCGACGAATCCTGGATGCGCGAGGCGCACGAGGCATGAAGGCCGCCGCGCGCCATCCATCCGGCGCCGGGGTCGCCGCGAGGACGACGAATGCTTGCGCTGGCCTGCCGCAAGCCACCAGCGTTCCGCGACCGGAACGGGGGAACGGATGAACGCCACGGCCCAGCAGCGGGCCCGCCGCCAGCAGCAGGTCGAGGAACTGTGTGCCGCGACCATGCGCGCGCTGACCGGCCGGTCCGATCTGCACTACCGGGGCCGGCGCCTGCATTCGACCAGTGGCGCCTTGCCGATGCATGCGCCGCACCTGCGCGTCGATGCCGCCGAGGACGCGTTCCCGGACTGCCGCGCCGCTGCCGACGGCATGGCGATGCGCCTGCTGCACTCGGATCCTTCGCTGCACCGCAGCCTATGCCCCGGCGATCCGGTCGAGCGGCTGGTGTTCGAACTGCTCGAGCAACTGCGCGTCGAGACGCTGGTGCCGCCCGAACTGCCGGGCGTCGAACAGAACCTGCTGCGCAGATTCGAACATTGGTCGCACGGCTTCTACAGCGCCG
>JAGRFY010000119.1 GCA_020445765.1 Rhodocyclaceae bacterium
CCGTCGTGATCGCCGCCGTCAGCGTCGACTTGCCATGGTCAACGTGACCAATCGTCCCTACGTTCACGTGCGGCTTCGTCCGCTCGAACTCACCCTTAGCCATGTCTGCTTCCTATTTCTATCCCGAAGAGGATCACTTCTTGTTGATGACTGCGTCGGCGACGTTCTTCGGCGCTTCGGCGTAATGCTTGAACTCCATCGAGTACGTCGCGCGCCCCTGCGACAGTGAGCGCAGCTGGGTGGCATAGCCGAACATCTCGGCCAGCGGCACCTCGGCCTTGATCTCCTTGATGCCGCCGGGCAGATCGTCCATGCCCTGGACGATGCCACGGCGACCCGACAGATCGCCCATGACGTTGCCCATGTATTCTTCCGGGGTCTCGACCACGACCGCCATCATCGGCTCGAGCAGCACCGGCGAAGCCTGCCGCATGCCGTCCTTGAAAGCCATCGAAGCGGCCATCTTGAACGCGTTTTCGTTCGAGTCGACGTCGTGGTACGAACCGAAGTGCAGCGTGCATTTGACGTCCACCACCGGGAATCCGGCGAGCACGCCGTTCGGCATGGTTTCCTGCAGGCCCTTGTCGACCGCGGGGATGTACTCGCGTGGCACCACGCCGCCCTTGATCGCGTCGACGAACTCATAGCCCTTGCCGGCTTCGTTCGGCTCGATCTTGAGCACGACGTGGCCATACTGACCGCGACCACCGGACTGCTTGACGAACTTGCCCTCGACGCTCTCGACCGTCTTGCGAATGGTCTCGCGGTAGGCCACCTGCGGCGCACCGACGTTGGCCTCGACGTTGAACTCGCGCTTCATCCGATCGACGATGATCTCCAGGTGGAGCTCACCCATGCCCGAGATGATGGTCTGACCCGACTCCTCGTCGGTACGGACGCGGAACGACGGATCTTCCTGGGCGAGTCGCGACAGCGCGATGCCCATCTTTTCCTGGTCGCTCTTGGTCTTGGGTTCGACGGCAACGTGGATCACCGGATCCGGGAACTCCATCCGCTCGAGAATCACCGGCGCCTGAGGATCGCACAAGGTCTCGCCGGTGGTGACTTCCTTCAGGCCGACGCACGCGGCGATGTCACCGGCATGCAGCTCCTTGATCTCCTCACGTTCGTTGGCGTGCATCTGGAGGATCCGCCCGATACGCTCCTTCTTGCCCTTGACCGAGTTCAGAACCGTAGCACCGGAGGCGAGCACGCCGGAGTACACACGCACAAAGGTGAGTTGTCCGACGAACGGGTCGGTCATCAGCTTGAAGGCCAGACCCGAGAATTTCTCGGCGTCGTCGGCCTTGCGCTGGACAGGCTGCTCGCGATCATCGAAGCCACTGACCGGCGGCACATCGACCGGCGACGGCATCAGTTCGATGACGGCGTCGAGCATTCGCTGCACGCCCTTGTTCTTGAAGGCGGTGCCGCACAGCATCGGCTGGATCTCGCATGCCAGCGTGCGCAGACGAAGCCCCAAGAGGATCTCTTCCTCGGACAGCTCACCCTCTTCGAGGTACTTGTCCATCAGTTCCTCGTTCGCCTCTGCGGCGGCCTCGACCATCTCCGAACGCCACTTGTCGGCTTCGTCCTTGAGCTCGGCCGGGATGTCGCGGTAGTCGAACTTCATGCCCTGGGTGGCTTCGTCCCAGTAGATCGCCTGCATCTTGACCAGGTCGACGACGCCGACGAAATTCTCCTCGTGGCCGATCGGGATCACGATCGGGATCGGATTGCCCTGCAGGCGCGTCTTCATCTGATCGACGACCTTGTAGAAGTTCGCGCCCTGACGATCCATCTTGTTCACGAAGGCCAGACGCGGCACCTTGTACTTGTTGGCCTGACGCCAGACGGTCTCGGACTGGGGCTGAACGCCGCCAACCGCGCAATAGACCATGCATGCGCCGTCGAGCACCCGCATCGAACGCTCGA
>JAGRFY010000120.1 GCA_020445765.1 Rhodocyclaceae bacterium
AATCCACAACCGACAGCTCCTGCGCAACCCGCCGCCGTCAGGCGCGCGACAGGGTCAGTCTGGCCCAGCGGCGCTTGCCAACCTGCGCGACGACTTCGCCCTCTGCGACGAGCACCAGCGCCTTGTCGTCGACCCGCTGCCCATCGAGCTTGACCGCGCCCTGGCCGACCATCCTGAGCGCCTCCGAGGTACTGGCAACGAGCCCTGCCTGCTTCAATAGATTGGCAATCGGCAGCCCGGCATCAGGCAGCGCCAATGCGACCAGGGGCATTTCCTCGGGCATCGCCCCCTTCTGGAATCGCGCGAGAAAGTCGGCTTGAGCCGAATCCGCCGCCGATGCCCCCTGAAAGCGGGCTGTCAGTTCGTGGGCGAGCTCCAGCTTGATGTCCCGCGGATTGCGACCCTGCTCCGCCTGGTCCCTCAGGCCGACCAAGTCCCCGCTCGATCGCAGCGACAGCAGGTCGTAATAGCGCCACATCAGGTCGTCCGACACGGACATCACTTTGCCGAAGATCTCTCCGGCAGGCTCGTCGATGCCGATGTAGTTGCCGAGCGACTTGGACATCTTATTGACGCCATCAAGTCCTTCGAGCAGCGGCATCATCAGTACGCACTGGGGCTGCTGGCCGTAATGCTTCTGCATCTCGCGACCCATCAGCAGATTGAAGCGCTGATCCGTACCGCCCAACTCGACGTCGGCCTTGAGCGCCACGGAATCGTAGCCCTGGCACAGCGGATACAGGAATTCGTGAATCGAAATCGACTGATTGGCGGAGTAGCGCCTGGCGAAGTCGTCCCGTTCGAGCATGCGTGCAACCGTCTGCAGCGAGGCCAGCCGGATCATGTCGCCCGCGTCGAGCTGGTTCATCCAACTGGAATTGAAGCAAATCTCGGTGCGTGCCGGATCGAGGATCTTGAAGATCTGGGAGCGGTAGGTTTCGGCATTCTGCGAAATCTGCTCCCGCGTCAGCGGCGGACGCGTGGCGTTCTTGCCCGAGGGATCGCCGATCATGCCGGTGAAGTCACCGATCAGGAACAACACCTGATGCCCCAGGTCCTGGAACTGTCGCAGCTTGTTGATCAGTACCGTATGACCCAGGTGCAGATCGGGCGCAGTGGGATCAAAGCCGGCCTTGACCCGCAATGGACGGCCCGCACGCAAACGTTCGGACAACTCCGATTCGAGCAACAGTTCGCTCGCGCCGCGCTTGATCAGCGCGAAATCCTGGTCAGTGTGCTGCATTTCCTTACGCTCCGAGGCGATGTATGCATGGCGGCTTGTTTGCTAAACTGGCAGGATTAACCACCGTGAGGGATATCCATGCGTGACGCCGAGCCCGGAATTCTAGACGATTCGGTCTCGCACGCCCGCTCGCGCGCGGGCGTGACGGTGGTCGGCGTGAGCCTGTCGCTGGCCTTCGTGTCAGCGCTGGCAATGGTGCCTGGCCGCGACGACGACCAATCCCGGATCAACCGGGTCGTCGAGACGCTCGACCCGCCATCTCACAGGGTGCTGCCAGGTGACAACTCGCCGTTCGTCCGCACCGCGCGGATCAATTCCGGCGACACCCTGGGCGACCTGCTGGCCCGGATCGGAACCCGCAGCACCGACGTGGTCCGCGCGATGACTGCCACTGCTGAAGGCAAGGCAGCAATCAGGCGCCTGAGGGCCGGACGCACCGTGAGCGCCCTGGTCACGCCCGACGGCGAACTCGTGGCGCTCGACGTGCCGGTCACCGAGCGGGATTTCTACCGGCTCGAGCGCCAGGATGGCGAGTTGCGTGCGATCGACGGTGAAGCGCTCCACGGCTCGCTGACGCGGGTCGGCTCGGGCACGATCACCAGCAGCCTGTTTGCTGCTGCAGATGGCGCCGGCCTGCCTGATGCAGTGACGATGAAGCTTGCCGAACTGTTCGGCACCGAGATCGACTTCCACACTGATATCAGGGCCGGCGACGAGTTCAGTGTTCTGTACGAAGCCAAGACCCGCAACGGCGTCGAGGTCGGCATCGAGAGAATCCTCGCTGCCGAATTCGTCAACCAGGGGCGGCGCCATACGGTGATCCAGTTCGACGACGGGGACGGCAATTTCGGCTACTACACACCCGAAGGCCGCAACCTGAAACAGGCATTCCTGCGCTCGCCGCTCGAATTCTCGCGCGTCACTTCCGGCTTCAAGATGCGCTTCCATCCGATCAAGAAGGCCTGGCGACGCCATACCGGCGTCGACTTCGGCGCAGCAAGTGGCACTGCGATCAAGGCGACCTCGAACGGGAAGGTCGATTTCGTCGGCAGCAAGCGCGGCTATGGCAAGACCGTCATCTTGAAGCACCGAAATCGCATCACCACGCTCTACGCACACATGAGTCGCTTCCCACCGAAGCTGCGACGAGGCCAATCGGTGGCACAGGGCGACGTCATCGGTTACGTCGGCGCCACCGGCTGGGCGACGGGGCCTCACCTGCATTACGAGTTCCGGAACGACAATAAGCCGGTCGATCCGATGAAGGTAACGCTGCCGGAGGCCGAGCCCCTGGCGCCGTCAGATTTCGAACGCTTCCGCAAGATCGCCGAACGGCGGCTGACTCAGCTGGCAACCCTCAACTATCGAACCACGGTCGCAAGCCGCTGACACCCCGCCTGGCCACGCCAACAAGAAGACGAGGGCGCCCCCCCCGGAGAGGCGCCCTTCTTGCTCCGGAAGCCGGAGTGGAGTCCGCCCCGCCCGTCAGCGAGGCCGTCCTCGCGCCCCCTCGTTCAGACGCTGAACGAGGAACCGCAGCCGCAGGTCGTCGTTGCGTTCGGATTTCTGATCACGAACTGGGAACCTTCGAGACCCTCGGAGTAGTCAATCTCTGCGCCTACCAGGTACTGGTAGCTCATCGCGTCGATCAGCAGCGTCACGCCGTTCTTCTCCATCGACGTGTCGTCGTCGTTGGCGACCTCGTCGAACGTGAAGCCGTACTGGAAGCCCGAGCAGCCGCCACCGGTGACGAAGACCCGCAGCTTCAGGTCCGGATTGCCTTCCTCGTCGATCAATTCCTTGACCTTGGACGCAGCGCTATCGGTAAAGACCAACGGCGCGGGGGTATCTACAGCGGTATTCATGCCATCTCCTTCAGGGGTTGCCAGCCGCCGGCGGTCGCACCCTCCGATCCGGCTTGTCAATACACTATATAGGGACCACAAAGCCAAAGCCAAGTGCCGGCACGGGCCGTTCGGCGGCTGGCTTCAGGGCGAAAAACAAAAATGCCCCGCCATCGGCGGGGCATCTTCAGCAAAAGCGGAACCGCCGATCAGCGCTTCGAGAATTGCTTGCGACGACGCGCCTTGCGCAGACCAACCTTCTTGCGCTCGACCTCGCGGGCGTCGCGGCTGACCAAGCCAGCCTTGCGCAACACCGCCTTCAACTCGCCGTCGTGGTCGATCAGCGCGCGCGTGATGCCGTGTCGAACGGCGCCGGCCTGGCCCGACTCGCCACCGCCGGTGACGTTCACCATGATGTCGAAGGCGCCCTCGTTCTCGGTCAGCACCAGCGGCTGTCGAACGATCATGCGACCGGTCTCGCGGGAAAAGAACTCGTCCAGTTCCTTGCCATTGACCACGATTTTGCCGGATCCCGGCTTCATGAACACTCGAGCGACCGCGGTCTTGCGGCGTCCGGTGCCATAGTTGTAACTCACCGCCATCTATAGGCTCCTAGTCAGATCTCGAGAGCTTTCGGTTGCTGCGCCGAATGCGGATGGTCGCCGCCAGCGTAGCACTTCATCTTCTTCAGCATCGCGTAGCCGAGAGGGCCCTTCGGCAGCATGCCCTTGACGGCCTTTTCCAACACGCGCGCAGGAAACTTCTGCTGCAACTTCTCAAAGCTGGTCTCGTAGATGCCGCCGGGGTAGCCGGTATGCCGGTAGTACTTCTTGTCGGTCGCCTTGGCACCGGTCACGCGAAGCTTGTCGACATTGACGACCACGATGTAATCGCCGGTATCCACATGAGGCGTGTATTCGGCCTTGTGCTTGCCCCGCAGGCGGCGGGCGACTTCGGCTGCGAGCCGGCCAAGAACCTTGTCGGTCGCATCGACGACGAACCAGTCGCGCTTGACCTCGTGCGGCTTGGCAGAAAACGTTTTCATCTTGTCCTCGAACGGAATCGGCCGCAACCGGCCGCTAAGCAGAAAGCCGATGATGGTAGAGCAGCATGCCATGCACTGTCAATGAAAACGCCGAGCTCGGGTCTGGGTGGCGATCGCCGTGCATGGCCTGTCCGCAGCTTCGATGGCAGTCCCGATCGCCGGCACGCCGCTCTGGCGGCCGTGCGACGAACATCCGGAGCGGTCATGACGAAAAAAAACGCAGCTCCGAGGAGCTGCGCTAAATCCACACCAAAGGAGGAGGGTGGAGGAGACATCGTTTGGGTCGATGGCGACCCGACTGAGATGAATTATGGCCAAGCAAGCCTTGCCCGGCAAGCATTTTTTGTGCGCCGCACTACAAACTTTTCTATGCCTGTATAAATAATATTTATCCCATTTGTCATGGTCTTTGGCGCATCGCGAATTGCACGGACCAGGCGGAATTGTTCGACAATGACGCCCTCCCCCACGCAAAGGAGAAGTGCCTTGGAATGCACGATCAAATGGCTCGACGGCATGAGCTTCATCGCCGAAACCGGTACCGGGCACCTGGTGGCCATGGATGGCGCGCCCGACGCCGGCGGCCGCAACCTGGCGCCGCGGCCAATGGAGATGCTGCTCGCCGGCGCCGGCGGCTGTACGGCCTTCGACGTCGTCCTGATCCTGAAGCGCGGCCGTCAGGACGTGCGTGGCTGCACGGTCAAGTTGCACGCGGAGCGCGCAGAGACGGACCCCAAGGTGTTCACGCGCATTCGTTTCGTCTACACAATCAGCGGCAAGGGACTGAACGCCGACAAGGTCGAACGGGCAATCCACCTGTCGGCGGAAAAGTATTGTTCGGCGTCGATCATGCTCGGCAAGTCTGCCGAGATCGTGCACGACTGGGAGATCGTCGAGGCAGACTGACCTGATGGCGGCTCAGTTCGCGATTGCCTCATTGGTTCCGTCGCCGGCGGCCACCGTGCCATCATTCCAATGCCAGTTGCGGCGCCACGCCCTGAGCACCAGGTTCGGATACCGCGCCTTCCCCAAGGACCCGTTGTAGCGTCCGAGGGCACGGAACAGATTGCCCTTCTCGATATCGACGTAATGGCGAAGGATCGTGCAGCCATAGCGCAGGTTGGTGCGCAGATGGAAAAGGTTGTCGTCGTCGTCGCCGATGAGCCCGATCCAGAACGGCATGACCTGCATGTAGCCCCGGGCCCTGGCGGAAGATACGGCGTACTTGCGGAACGCGCTTTCGACCTGGATCACGCTCAGCACCAATTGCGGATCGAGGCCCGCACGCTGGGCCTCGTAGTACGCGGTCTTCAGAAATTCCATGCGGAACCGCGGATCATCGATGTAGCGGGCCACGCGGACCGACATCGCCTCCAGCCACCGCCGCTTGGCGCTTTCACTCGCGAACACCGGCTCGGGCGATGCATGATCGCTGACGGCCGAGTGAAGTGACGCCTGCACGCTGGCCGACAGCGGTTCGTACCGCTGGTTGCCGGCAATTCCCGACGCAGGCAAGGCCATGGCCAGAACGATCGCAATCGCTCCGACGCCGCGGCACCTGTAGTCAGGCTTAGGAACGGACCCGCTGCTGCACACCTTCGACCACCTCGTCCACCGGGATTCGCTCCGCACCGCCCCCGGCTCTGGCGTTGTATTCGACGATGCCATCGGCCAGACCACGGTCACCGATCGTGATCCGGTGTGGCACGCCGATCAGTTCCCAGTCGGCGAACATCACGCCCGGGCGCTCCCCCCGATCGTCCAGGATCACATCGACGCCGACCGCCATCAAGGACTCGTAGATGCCGCGGGCGCGCTCCCGCACTGCCTCCGACTTGGCCCAGCCGACCGGGCAGATCACCGCCTCGAACGGCGCGATTGCATCCGGCCACACGATGCCCCGCTCGTCCCAGTTCTGCTCGATGGCCGCCCCCAGGATGCGGGACACCCCGATCCCGTAGCAACCCATCTCCATCACCTGCTCGCGGCCGTTCTCGTCGAGGAAGCGGCAGCCAAGGGCTTCGGAATACTTGGTCCGCAGCTGAAAGATGTGGCCGACCTCGATGCCGCGACAGATCTTGAGCTTGCCGCCCCCATCCGGGGACGGGTCGCCTTCGACCACATTGCGCAGATCCGCCGTTTCGGGCTCGACGAAGTCGCGGCCGATATTGGCACCCGTCAGATGAAAGTCGGTCTCGTTGGCACCGATCACGAAATCTGCCATCGCGGCGACACTGCGATCCATCACCACGCGCCCGGCGAAACCGACGGGGCCCAGCGAGCCGGGCTCGGCACCGAAGGCGGCCTGGATTGCCGATGGCGCGGCAAAGGTCAGCGGACTGCGTACGCCTTCCAGATTCTGGGCCTTGATCTCGTTCAGTTCGTGGTCGCCGCGCACCATCATCAGCACCGGAGCGCCATCCTCCGCCTCCACCACGATCGCCTTGACCGTGGTCTGGACCGGGATCGCGAGGAAGGCGGCGAGCTGCTCGATCGTACGCACACCGGGGGTATGGATCTTCGCGAGGTCGATACCGGGGGACGGCCTCGCGGCCGATGGCGCCACTGCCTCGGCCAGCTCGACGTTGGCGGCGTAGTCAGATTCCGGGCAATACGCAATGGCGTCTTCGCCGGTCTCGGCGATCACGTGAAATTCGTGCGAACCGCTGCCGCCGATCGAACCGGTGTCGGCTGCCACCGAGCGAAACTCCAGGCCCAGCCGGCTGAAGATGCGCGTGTAGGTCGCATGCATGTTGCCGTATTCGCGCTCGAGGTCCTGGTAGTCGGCATGGAAGGAGTAGCCGTCCTTCATGACGAACTCCCGGCCCCGCATGACGCCGAAGCGCGGGCGGATCTCGTCGCGGAACTTCGTCTGGATCTGATAGAAATGCTTCGGCAATTGCCGGTAGCTGCGCAATTCCCGCCGTGCGATGTCCCCGATCACCTCCTCGTGAGTCGGGCCGATCACGAAATCGCGCTCATGGCGATCCTTGAACCGCAGCAGTTCCGGCCCGTAGAGCTCCCAGCGGCCGGATTCCTGCCACAGTTCGGCCGGCTGGACGGCCGGCATCAGCAGTTCGATCGCGCCGGCCCGGTTCATTTCCTCGCGCACGATGCCCTCGACCTTGCGCAGGCAGCGCAGACCGATGGGCATCCAGCTGTAGATGCCGGCGGCCGCCTTGCGAATCAGGCCGGCACGCAACATCAGCTTCTGGCTGGCGACCTCTGCGTCGGACGGGGCTTCCTTCAGGGTGGAGATGAAGAATTGCGATGCACGCATGGAACGATCCGGTTTGGCGATGTCGAAAAGGAAGATTCTAGCGGGATTGGCGCTTCCGCGGTTTCCGCGGAGTTTCTTTCTTTTGCCCGGGAAATGTGGAAGAATCCTTGTCAATCCATGCATTTAGAGGTTTGGCAATGCTCGACCGTGAAGGCTACCGCCCGAACGTCGGCATCATCCTGGTCAATGCGCGAAACGAGGTTTTCTGGGGCAAGCGGATACGTGAACACTCTTGGCAGTTCCCTCAGGGCGGCATCAAGCACGGTGAGAATCCCGAGCAGGCCATGTACCGGGAGCTCTTCGAGGAAGTCGGTCTGCAACCCGAGCACGTGAAGATCATCGGTCGCACGCGGGGCTGGTTGAGATACGACGTTCCGAAGAACTGGATCAAGCGGGAATGGCGCAACACCTATCGGGGTCAGAAGCAGATCTGGTTTCTGTTGCGGCTCGTTGGCAGGGACACCGACGTCTCGCTGCGCGCCAGTTCCCATCCCGAGTTCGATGCCTGGCGCTGGAGCGAGTACTGGGTTCCACTCGAAACGGTGATCGAATTCAAGCGCGACGTCTATCAGCGCGCCCTGAACGAACTGGCGCGGTTGCTCTTCCGGGACCGGATTTGCGACAGGCCGGCGGCGTACCGCAGCAGCAGGGTCGTCAGCTGACTCGTCCCTGCCCATAGCGATTTTGGCGTCCGGCCCCAGGGCCGGCTGTTGCAACGTGAGGAGGGAGGGACACGATGGAGAGGCAAAGCTACGCGCCGCTGACGCAGTCCAAGATCGGCGACAACAGATGCGAGGTCATCGACGCCGGACGCACCCGCAAGGTTCGTTCGGATTCCCCGGCGATCGACGTCATGACCGATCTCAGGATGGTCGCCGCCGCAACCATCCAGCCGAACACACCGCTGCCAGATGCGAACCAGGCGATGATCCTGCGTGGCGTCCGCTCGCTGTTCGTGGTCGACAGCGACCGTCGCCTGCTGGGCCTGATCACTGCGACCGATCTGCTCGGGGAAATGCCGGTGCAACTCGCGGCCCAGCGCGGCATCAGCACGGCCGAACTCGATGTCCGTGATGCGATGGTGCCGCTGGATCGGGTCGAGGCGGTCGACATCGACGACGTCACCCGTGCCGAGGTCGGCCATGTCGTCGCCACGCTGACACGCGCCGGACGTCAGCACCTGATCGTCACCGAACGGGGCGCAGGCGGCACGCTGGCGATCCGCGGCATCTTTTCTTCCTCCCAGATCGCTCGCCAGTTGGGCATTCCAATGCCTTCCGGAACGATCGCCTCGACCTTCGCCGAAATCGAGGCGGCGCTGGCCTCCTGAGTCCACGGCAGTTCGACACGCCCCGCGCCCGGCGAGACCTACGAGGTCGCGCCGGGCGTTCTCATGAATGGGGTATGCTTCGCCCCACACCGCGAACCCGATGATGCCGATGCAGTCGAGAATTCCTGTCGCCGCCGCCTGGATCAGCGCACTGCAACTGCTGATTACGGCGTGCTCGACCACGCCGGCGGGGGACGCGCCCGAGCCCCCCCTGCCCGGTTACCCGAGCGATCAGAAGCTGATCCCATTCACCGTCAGCGAACTCAGCGGCAATCGCTTCTACGTCGACCAGGAAAGCATCGATGTCGACCCGGACCGCGATGTCAGGCTGACCGTGGTCGTCGATGCGCCAGGCGGCGCGCGAACGGTCACCCACGAAGCCATCCGCTGCCAGACCGCCGAATACAAGATCCTCGCCATCGGTCGGCGCGACCGCCAGTGGTCGGTACTGGCCGACCCACAATGGCGGCGTATCGAGGAAGGCGGGCCCAATCGGCAGCGAGCAGCGCTCGCGCTCGAGTACCTCTGCGACGGACCGACCAGCGTGCTCGACCGGGACGCGGCGCTGCGCGCTCTGAAGGCATCACCACGGACGAAGTCTTTCCAGAAACCATGATCGACCATCTCATCATCCAGTTCGACCGCGGTCTGAGGACCCTCTTCGGCGCGCCGGTCAGTTTGCGGCCGACACCGGCAACCGACGTCCCGGAGGCCGAGCTCACTGCGGACGAGCGCCGGCATGCCGCGGCGCTGATGCGAATCAATCACTGCGGCGAGGTCTGTGCCCAGGCCCTCTATCAGGGGCAGGCGCTGCTCTCGCGCGACGACGGCGTGCGTGAGTCGCTGATGCAGGCAGCGCACGAGGAGACCGAGCACCTGGCGTGGACGACGCAGCGCATCGATGAACTCGGCGGCCGGAAAAGTTTGCTGAATCCGCTGTGGTACGCCGGCTCCCTTGGTCTCGGCTTAGTCGCTGCACGCCTGGGCGACCAGGTCAATCTCGGCTTCCTTGCCGAGACCGAACGTCAGGTCGAACAACACCTGAAGAATCACCTGGATCGCTTGCCCGAACGGGATGGCCGCTCCCGAGCCATCGTCGCACAGATGCGAGACGACGAGGCGGCGCATGCGCGCACTGCCGTCGACCTCGGCGCGGTCGATTTTCCGGCGCCAGTGCGCGCCGCGATGAAGCTCGCCTCCCGCATCATGACGCAGACTGCCTACTGGGTCTGAGCGAGCGACACGCGACGAGACTGCCAACCAGCGGCCCGGCCAGCCGGGTCGCCCAATCCGCAACCTCCAATCATGGCGAGCAAGCAATACGACGAGTCGTCCTTCCGAGTCCTGAAGGGGCTGGAGCCGGTGCGCGAACGTCCGGGCATGTACACCCGCACGGATTCGCCTGCCCACATCATTCAGGAAGTCATCGACAACGCGGCCGACGAAGCGCTCGCCGGATCGGCGAAAAGCATCGAGGTCTGCCTGCACAGGGACGGCTCGGTGACCGTCGCCGACGACGGTCGCGGCATCCCGGTCGGCCTCCACCCGGAAGAGCAGGTGCCGGTCGTGGTGCTCGCGTTCACGCGGCTTCATGCCGGAGGCAAGTTCGACAAGCGTCAGGGCAACGCCGCCTATGCATTCTCGGGCGGCCTGCACGGGGTCGGGGTGGCGGTCACCAACGCGCTGTCGTCCCGGGTCGAGGTCGAAATCAAACGCGACGGGCGCATTCATCGGATCGATTTCTCCGGCGGCGGCGAGCACGCCAGCGAACTGCGCGACGAAGGCGGTTGCGGGCGCAGGACCGGCACCCGGGTCCGAGTCTGGCCCGACCCCAAGTATTTCGACAGCGCGCGCGTGCCGCAGGCCGAGCTCGAACGACTGCTGCGCTCGAAGGCGGTGTTGCTTGCCGGTGTCTCGGTACGCCTGGACATCGAGCAGGCCGACGGGCCGCCCTTGTCGAAGTCCTGGAGCTACCCGGGTGGACTGGCCGGCTACCTCGAGGAAGCTGCAGGCGAGCAAGCCCCGCTGGCCCCGATCTATTCTGCCGAAAAGTATGCCGACCAGGACGACGCCACCTTTGCCGACGGCGAAGGCGCGGCCTGGGCACTCGGATGGTTCGAGCAAGCCTTGCCCGGCGAGTCGTACGTCAACCTGATTCCGACGGTGGCCGGCGGGACCCACGAATCCGGCCTCAAGGCCGGCGTGTTCGAAGCGGTCAAGAGTTTCGTCGAACACCATGCCCTGCTGCCTCGCGGCGTCAAGCTGCAGCAGGATGACGTCTGCGGTCGCATGAGTTTCGTTCTGTCGGCACGGCTGCTCGATCCGCAGTTCCAGGGTCAGGTCAAGGAAAAACTGAACTCGCGCGAGGCGGTCAAGCTGGTCTCGGGCATGATTCGCGATCCGTTCGAGATCTGGCTCAACAATCATGTGGACGCCGGCAAGGCGATCGCCGAACAGGCGATCCGTTCGGCGCAGGCGCGGCAGAAGAACGCGCAGAAGGTCGAGAAGCGCAAGACCTCCGGCGTCGCAGTGCTGCCGGGCAAGCTGTCGGACTGCGAATCGGAAGACATTGCCGACAACGAGATCTTCCTGGTCGAGGGCGACTCGGCCGGTGGCTCGGCCAAGATGGCACGCGACAAGGAGACCCAGGCCATCCTGCCACTGCGTGGCAAGGTTCAGAACGCCTGGGAGGTGGACCCCAACCGCCTGTTCGCCAACAACGAGATCCACGATATCGCGGTCGCCCTCGGCGTCGATGCCCACGGGCCCGACGATCAGCCAGATCTGACCGGCCTGCGCTACGGCAAGGTCATCATCATGTCCGACGCCGACGTGGACGGATCCCACATTCAGACCCTGCTGCTGACCCTGTTCTTCCGGCACTTCCCCGCATTGATCGCGCGTGGTCACGTATTCGTCGCCCAGCCACCGCTGTATCGGGTCGATGTGCCGGCCCAGGGCAAGAAGCGACCGGCGCGCCGGCTCTATGCCCTGGACGAGGGCGAACTGACGGCGACACGAGATCGTCTGCAACAGGAAGGCGTCCGCCCCGAAAGCGTCGAGATCGGCCGCTTCAAGGGCCTCGGCGAGATGAATCCGGAGCAGTTGCGCGAGACCACGATGGCAACCGCCACTCGTCGCGTGCTGCCGGTCCGGGTCCGCGCAGGGGGATTGATCGATACCCAGAAGATGTTCACGTTGTTGATGGGCAAGGGCGAAGCCGCTTCGCGGCGCGCCTGGATGGAAGCCAAGGGCGACACGGTCGAGGCCGACATCTGACCCACGCGGCCGCGTCGCCGCGCCATACTGACAGCCAACGAAACCTGGACGGATGAGCGAAGAGACCCTGGACCTGTTTGCCGACCTGAATGCACCCGGGCAACCGCCGGAGCCGCCGCCGGCCGACGGCGGCGACCCGGGCGACGGCGACTATCTCCCACTCGACCAGTATGCCGAGCGCGCGTACCTCGCGTACGCCATGAGCGTGGTGCGTTCACGCGCCCTGCCCCAGGTCGAGGATGGCATGAAGCCCGTGCAGCGTCGCATCCTGTACGCGATGCACGACATGCGCCTGTCGCCCACCGCCAAGCACGTCAAGTCGGCGCGCGTGGTCGGCGACGTCATCGGCAAGTACCACCCCCACGGCGACAGCTCGGTGTACGACGCCATGGTACGCGTCGCCCAGGACTTCTCGCTGCGTTACCCGCTGGTGGACGGCCAGGGCAACTTCGGCTCCCGCGACGGCGATTCGGCCGCCGCGATGCGTTACACCGAATGCCGCCTGACGCCGGTGGCACAACTGCTGCTCGCCGAGATCGATCGTGGCACGGTGGATTTCGTCGATAACTACGATGGTGCCTTCGAGGAACCACGCCTGCTGCCGGCGCGGCTGCCGATGGTGCTGCTCAATGGCGCCTCCGGCATCGCGGTCGGCATGGCGACCGAAATCCCGCCACACAACATGGGCGAAGTCGCCGAAGCCGCCTGCCTGCTGATCAGGGATCCCAGCGCCGACATCGACGATCTGATGACGGTCCTGCCGGGGCCGGATTTCCCGGGCGGCGGGCAGCTGATCTCACCCCCGGAGCTCATTCGCGACATCTACGAGTGCGGTCGCGGCAGCCTTCGAGTACGGGCCCGATGGCGTGTCGAGGAACTCGCCCGGGCCCAATGGCGCGTGATCGTCGACGAATTGCCGCACGGCGTCTCGACGGCCTCGGTCCTCGCCGAGATCGAAGCGCTGACCAACCCTCAGCCGCGAGCCGGCCGCAAGGAACTGAGCCAGGACCAAAAGAACATCAAGCAGGTGGTCCTCGGTGTGCTCGAGTCGGTGCGTGACGAATCCTCGGATCAGGCACCGGTTCGCATCGTGCTCGAGCCCCGCAGCTCGCGCATCGCCCGCGACGAATTCATGGCGGTCCTGCTGGCGCACACGTCGCTGGAGAGTTCTGTCGCGGTCAACCTGACGATGATCGGCCGCGACGGCAGGCCTCAACAGAAGAACCTCAGGCGCATCATCTCGGAGTGGATCGACTTCCGCTACGACACCGTCGAGCGACGCACCCGCCACCGCCTGTCCGAGGTCGATCGCCGGATCCACATCCTCGAAGGCCGGATGATCGCCTTCCTCAACATCGAGGAGGTCATCCGCGTCATTCGGGAATCCGACGAGCCCAAGCAGGCGCTGATCGATGCCTTCGAGCTGACCGAAGTCCAGGCCGAAGACATCCTCGAGATCAGGCTGCGTCAGCTCGCACGGCTCGAAGGCATCCGGATCGAAAAGGAATTGGGCGAGTTGCGCGACGAGCGCAGCGGCCTGCAGCACCTGCTCGACTCGCGCAGCGCGATGACCAAGCTGCTGCTGAAGGAAATCAAGGCAGATGCCAAGACCTACGGTGATGAGCGCCGGACGCTGATCGAAGCCGTGGCGGCGGCCGCGCCGGCCGAGATCAGCGTACCCGACGAACCGGTCACCGTGATCGTCTCCCGCAACGGCTGGGTGCGCACGCGCCAGGGACACGGGATCGAGCCAGGCTCGATCGGCTACAAGGCCGGCGACTTCGGCTTCGCATTGATCGAATCGCGCACGACCTGGCCGTTGATCGTGGTCGACACCCAGGGGCGGGCCTACACTGCCAGGGTTTCCGACCTGCCGGGCGGCCGCGGCGACGGCGTGCCGATCACGACGCTGATCGGATTCCAGGGCGGGGCCAAGCTGGCGCAGGTGGTCAGCGCGGCGCCGGAAGCGCTGTTCATGTTCGCGAACTCGGGGGGCTACGGGTTCATCTGCAGCGTCGCCGATGCCATGTCCCGGCAGAAGGCCGGCAAGGCCTTCATGACGCTGGATCGGGGCGAACACGTGCTGCCGCCGGTTCCGGCATGTGGTGACTGGATCCTGGCCTTGTCCGGCAACGGCCGCATGCTGGTGTTCCCGCGCAGCGAAATGAAGATCCAGGCCGGCGGCCGGGGCATCATCGTGATGGGCCTCGATGCCGGCGAGGCGTTGGTGGCGGTGTCGCTGCCGGCGGAAGGCGAAGCGGTGACGGTCGTAGGCATCGGCAGGGGCAAGAAGGAGGTCGCGCTGCTGCTCAAGGCGGCTCAGATCGAGAACATGCGGCACCGACGCGCGCGAAAGGGCATGGCCCTGCCCCAGAAAATCCAGCCGACGGGATTCGGCAACAACTGACAGGCGGCCCCGACAGGGCTGCAGACGCACAACAAGGACAGCCGGACTGATGCATCGCATCGAACCGGCGTAAGACAGAGAGCACAAAGTGCCTTTTGGTCCCCCGGACGGCGAGTGAGTCCCCCTGGTTCGCTCGTCCGCCCGGGGGCACGATTTCCCCGGCACCTCGGCGTAACGCGGTCACGTCGTCTTCGATCCGGCGCTGACGCGATTCGATCTTGCCGGGCACGGACGTCAATCGATGGATTCGATGTCGATGCGATCTCACCGACACAGGTGCTGATGGGCTGCGTCGCGCGAAGCTTCGGCGGTCGCTTGCCGGCGCCGGCGGCTGCGCCAAGCGCACGAGCAGCAGCGCCGTCCTTGCCGAACCGGTGTCGTGCGGGCCGAACGGCCGCTCTTCACCGTTGGGCTACGTGGTCAGTCGGTTGAAGCGGCCATGCGCGGATAGACGCCGCAAGGCAGCGACGGGACAAGACAGTGGCGAATCAGAGAGTCGGCGGCTGGGCATGGCGTGGCCTTCGGGCAACCGCGCACGACCCGGGGCGTCCTGGCGTCCCTCATGCGCCCGGACGACGCGTCAGCTGGCCGGGTCGATGCCTGCAACCGCGTCGCATGGGTCGAGCGGCCCGAGCTGTCGGGAACAGCCGCTCGTTCAGGGAACTACCAGAATTTCCACCACCATTTCTTCTTCTTCATCGTCTGCTCGACCTGAGGTGACCACTCGGCCGCGCCGCCGTGCTGGGTGAAGAAATCACCGAAGTGCTTGTCGGCTTCGTTGATGTGTCGCGTCAGCCAGACCTTGAGGAAATGCAGCAGTTCGAAGGTGATCGCCGCCTGGCCGCTGTCCAGCTTCTCCTGTAGCGCCTGCACCTGGGCGATCAGTTCCTCGTGGTTGTGCTTGTGATTCTCGAACTCCGGATAGTTCGAGACCCGCATCAGGCTCTCCTCGACCATGAAGTGGGTGCGCGTGTAGTCCGCCAGCTCGTCGAGGATGCGCCGCGACGCCTCGCTGCCATGGTGCTCGCGAATCGCCGAATGCAACTGATTCAGCAAGCCGACGAGTTCCTTGTGTTGCTCGTCGATCTCCTGGACGCCGACGCTGTAACCGTCGGACCATTCGAACAGCTCGCTCATTGCGGTCCTCCTGCCAGTTCAATGCTCGTCAGTGACCGTTCTACGCTGATTTGTGAAATTGGGTTGCATCATTCACTCCCGACCTGCAGACGGTCATCGCGGGCGGATCAACGGTCGCTTGCCGTGGGCAGAATGGAATGGGCGATGTCGGCTCGAGTCACCGGCGAGGCTTCGTCGTAGTCGTCGATCATCGACTCGATCAACAGATTTACGCGGCGATTGCGTGCCCTGCCGGCCTCGCTGCGGTTGTCGGCCACCGGCCGCTGATCGCCATATCCGGCCGCGGTCAGCCGCGACGGATCGACCCCGGCATCGACGAACAGGCGCACGACGCTCGACGCCCTGACCGCCGACAGCTCCCAGTTCGAAGGAAAGCGCGGCGTGCTGATCGGCACATCGTCGGTATGGCCTTCGATCGTGATCGGAAAGTCGGCACCCGCGAGCACTTGGGCCACCGCCGTCAATGCCCGCCCGGCGCCGTCGCCGATACTCGACTCCCCGATCGGGAAGAGCACGCTGGCGTTGATTTCGACGGTGATACCGTGGGCCCCCTCGGTGACCCGGACCTGGCCATCACGGGTCAAGGGCTCGAGGACCTGCTTGATCTCGTCGGCGATGCTACGCATCTTCTTCGACAGGGCCTCGCGCCGGGCTTCGATTGCGCGGTCGCGATCGGATTCCGGCGTTTTCGAAGGCGGGCCGGCCTGGCTCGCCACCATGATCGTCGGCGGCACCACGATCTGGCTGCCCTTGGCATTCACATTGACGCTGCGAAAGGCCTGCACGATCGAATCCGACAATACGCGGTACTTGCCTTCGTTGACCGAACTGATCGCATACATGACGACGAAAAACGCGAACAGCAAGGTGATGAAGTCGGCATAGGAGACCAGCCATCGCTCGTGGTTCTCGTGCTCGTCCTCGGATTGTCGTCTTCTGGCCATCGTGATCCCGCGTCCGTCATCGCTGGTAACGGCCGGCAGCGGGCTACCTTGAGCGGGGTGGGCCTCAGTCCAGATAGCCCTGCAGCCGGCTTTCGATGATCCTGGGATTGTCACCGTTGGCAATGCCGACCAGGCCATCGACGACCATCTCGCGCGCGGCCACCAGCCGCCCGATATGGGCCTGGAGCTTCTTCGCCACCGGCAGGAAGACCAGATTCGCGGAACCCACCCCGTAGATCGTCGCAACGAACGCAACCGCTATGCCGGCGCCGAGCTTGGATGGATCCGACAGGTTCTCCATGACGTGGATCAGTCCCATCACGGCGCCGAGAATGCCGATCGTCGGCGCATAGCCGCCGGCACCTTCCCACACCTTCGCGCCATGCTTGAGTCGCGTCTCGAAGGTGCCGATCTCGACCTCCAGCACCGCGCGAAGGCGCTCGGGTTCGACCCCGTCCACCAGCAACTGCACCCCCTTCCGGGTGAATGGATCGTTCATCGTCGGCAGCATGTTCTCGAGCGCCAGCAGACCCTCCTTGCGTGCCGTCTGACTCCACGAGACAACCTGATCGATCACGCCCTGCTCGGCCGCGTCCGGCGGCACCAGCACCCAGCGACCCATCCGCATGCCCTCGAGAAAGACCGGCAGCGGGCTTTGCAGCATTACGGCACCGAGCGTGCCGCCGATGACGATGAAGAACGCCGTCGGCTGGACCAGCGATCCGATGTGGCCGCCTTCGAGGTACTGGCCCAGCACGATCGCGGTCAAACCCAGGGTCAGGCCGATCAGGCTGATCTTGTCCATCGTCGAAACTACTGGCTGTTACGCGGCGGACGACCCCGGCGCGGCTTGGGCTCCGCGCGCGCGCCGTGAATCCGCGAACGCAGACGCGCGATCGCCTGGCTGTGCAACTGGCATACCCGCGATTCGGACACGCCCAGTACCTCGCCGATCTCGCGCAGATTGAGATCCTGCTCGTAGTACAGGCCCATGACCATCTTCTCGCGTTCCGGCAAGTCATCGATCGCCCGTACCAGCACGACACGCATGTTCTGATCCATCAGCATGTCGAGCGGATTGTCCTGGGCATTGCCGACCGCGTGACGTTCGAGGTAATCGTCGTCGTCGCTGGCGGTGAAATCCTCGAAATACACCAGCTGGTAGCCGCGCGCTTCCTGCAGCATCTTCTGGTAGTCGGCGAGCGGCAGATCGAGCGCGTCGGCCAGTTCCTTTTCGCTGGGCTGGCGACCGAACTCCTGCTCGAGCTGATGGACCGCAGCCTCGATCCGTCGCATGTCGCGGCGCAGGGAACGCGGCAGCCAGTCGTTCTCGCGCAGCCCGTCCAGCATCGCGCCACGGATGCGCTGGACCGCATAAGTCTCGAACTGGGCCCCGAGGCCTTCCTCGTAACGGCTGATCGCGTCGAGCAGTCCGAGCATGCCGTTCTGGATGATGTCATCGACCTGCACGCTGGCAGGCAATTTCGCCATCAAATGGTAGGCAATGCGCTTGACCAGCGGTGCGTATTGGGTGACCAGTTGGTCCCGATCCATGTGTCCAGATGCCGTGTACATATTCTTTCCGGTCTGCTTGGGCGCCCAGTGGCCCGTATCCCTTGAAGATTGACGTCGCCCGACATGTGCCGAAGCACGCTCGCGGCGTCTTGGGTCTTCCGCTTTCGCGGCTTCTTCCGTACTCAGACTCACGCTTGCTGTCTCCCCAACAGGTGTTCGCCGCGCGTCCACGCCGACAGGCGCCGCAGAAACGCCGCGGATGCTTCACGTTCGCGCCGCGGTGGCGACTGCTCGAGCAAGCGCAGCGCAAGGTCGTCGCGACCGAGCTCACCGATCAGGCGCAGCGGCAGCCCGACACGGCGACGCGCCAGTGCATCGAGTTGCCGGAACAGATCCACTGCATCGGCCCGATCCCGGGCAGCGGCCACTGCCACCGTCAGGTCACCGGCGCCTGCGGCAGCGAGGCGTCGAATCATGGCAAAGGCATCGGTCACGCCGCTGGCACTGGCCTCGACCACCAGCAGGTGACTCGGCGATGCGAGCACGAACGGCGATGGCCGCGACTCGGCCTCAGCAGCGCCGTGCACCACCATCAGGCTGCAATGCTTCTGTACGTCGTGCAGGCCGGTGATCAGGTGCTCTCGACGATCGTCGTCGAGCAGCGGCAGCGCCATCGCGGCGCCGGCCACCGCCAGATGCCCGAGATCCGGCGCCAGTTCGCTGACCAGCGACGAGATTCGGGTCGTGCCGTCGATCAGATGGATCAGGTCGCCGCGCGACTCGCCGGCGAATTCCGCCAGCAAGGCCGCGTCCCCCCGCCCCTCGTCGAGCACCAGCACCCGCGGCGAGCGGCGGGAGAGTTCGAGCAGCGTGCGCACGGCGAGCCGTCGGGGCGCACGGCCGCAGGTGTACATCGCGACGACCGTCGGTGGCGCTCGTCGGAACAGCCGGCGCAGTCCGCTCGCCTGATCCTCTCGTTCGTTCAGCATGTCACACCCGCGCGCCGTGGGACATCAGCATGCCAGCCTCCTCCGGTCGCAGCTTCCACGGTGATCCTTCGGGCTGTTCCTTCAGCGCGCGGTGCAGCAGGTAGGTCCGGTTGGGCAGGTGGAGGTCCTCCGGCACACGCTGTCCATTGGCGACATAGAACAGTTCGAGCTGGTGGCGGATGGCGACGTCGAGGGCCGGCGCCAGCGACGCCGCTTCGTCCACCTTGGTGAAGATGCACCCCGCCAGATCCGGCCCGCGATAGGCCGAAACGACATCGTCGAGGGTGTCACCACGCGACGTGGCATTGAGCAGCAGCAGGCGCGAGACCTCGCCGGCACCGACCAGCATGGCGGTCTGCTCGGCCACCATGCGATCGCGCTGGCCCATGCCCACCGTGTCGATCAACACCATGTGACGATTGCGCAACTCCGCCAGCGTGTGACGGAGGTCGGCCGCGTCGCGCACGACGAACACCGGCACGCCGAGAATCCGACCATAGATCCGCAATTGTTCATGCGCGCCGATCCGGTAACCATCGGTGGTGATCAGGGCCAGCTTGTCGGCGCCGTGCCTGACGACGCAGCGGGCGGCGAGCTTGGCGGTGGTTGTAGTCTTGCCGACGCCGGTCGGTCCGACCAGCGCGAACACGCCCCCCTGATCGATGATGTCGGCGTCGTTGGCCATCGCGCGCAGGTCGCGACCGAGCAGGGTCTTCGCGGCGCCGCGGATGGCTGCGGGCTCCCCTTCGGCGGCGACCGAATCGGCCACGCGCCGGGCCAGTTCGGCCGAGAAACCCGCCTCCAGCAACTCGCCCATCAGGCGCGTGCGCGCCGGCGCGCTGCGGCTGACTTCGCCCCACGCAAAGCCGGCCAGCTGCCGCTCGATGATGCTGCGGATGCCGTCGAGCTCGCCCATCAGCCGCTGGTTGTCGGCCTGCAGTTCCCGAATGCCGGCGGCGGTATCGCCCCGCGGACCGTCGTTCGCGGCCCGCACGGGCGACACGTCGGCGTCCGGCACCGCGCGTACCCGCGGCAGCGGCGCGGCGGCGGCTTCACCGACATCGCGCTGCGCAGCGAGTTGCGGCGCGACATCGACGAACAGTTCGTGGTCCACCGTCCGCCGGCGTGGCTCGCGGCCGGCCAGTCGCACCGTCTCCGGATCGACGCGCGGCGGATTGAACGGGCGCAGCCTGGCGCTGCTCGACGCGCCTTGCGCACTCTGTGCCTGCTGGCGCGATCGGGCGCGGCCGAGGCTTCGCCGGAATTCGTCTTCGGCCACCGAGTTCTGATCCGGGGCGACCGGCGCGGCCCCGGGGGTCTTGGCCGGGGCGGCAGGGCGCGCCGTCGCCGTGCTGACCGCATCCGCCGGCAGCGCAAGAATCTCGACGCCGCCTTCGACGGCACGGTTCGACAGCACGATGGCATCGGCGCCGAGCGCTTCCTTGAGTTCCTTGAGCGCCTCACGGGCAGTCTTGGCGAAGTAGCGTCGTACTTGCATGGTCGGTCTCCGAAGCGGCAGCGGATCGACTCCGCTCTGTCTCAGGTACCGATTATCGCGACGCCCCGGCAATCCGAACGGCGGGATAAGCGGGATAAAACCCGCCTATTCCCCGACCCGGAAGCTCAACGCTTCTTGCGTCGCCCGGCATCGCCGGCGCCGGCCGGGGTGCCGCCCGCACGGCGCGGCTTTCGGGAATCCCCTGCGGCCGACGGTGTACGTCCGCCTTCAGGGCGCCCCTGAGCGCTTTCCCGGCGTTTTCCGGGACGTGCCGGCTTCGATGGCGGAGCCGAGCCGAAGTCCTTGCCACCTTCCCTGCGCCGCTGGAAGTCGGTTCGACCGGTGCGCGCGCCGGAAGACGGCGCATGGCCGGCGAAGTCGCGTCTAGGCAGGCGTCCATCATCGAGCACGATCCTCAGCGGAGCGCGCCTCACCCGCAGCTGTCGGAGTGACTCCAGCACGTTCGCAGGCAGGTCCGACGGCAGCTCCACCGTGCTGAACTGGTCGAACAGTTCGATGCGCCCGATCCGACGGGAGTCGATGCCGCCCTCGTTGGCGATCGCGCCCACCAGGTCGCTCGGCGTAGCGCCGTGCGTCCGCCCGACTTCGACGCGGTAGCGCACCAGCGCCGATTGGGCCGCGGCCGGGACCGATGCGGACACGACGGCACGGTTGTTCGTGGCGACTGGCGGCGGCACCGGCTCGCCCTCCTCGAACTCGAGCCGCAGTGGCCGCTCCTTCTGCGCCAGCCAGGCCAGCGCGGCGGCGATGCGCTGCGCGTCGGTACCGAACTCCGCCTCCATCTGGCCGGCGAGGGATTCGAAGAACCCCAGCTCCCGGGTCTCCAGGATGTCGAGCACTTCCTGCTTGAAGCGGGCGACTCGCCGATCGGCAAGCGCGGCCTTGGACGGCAGAGTCATCGCCTCGATCGGCTGTCGCGTGGCGCGTTCGATCAGCTTCAGCATGCGCCGTTCGCGCGGTGCCATGAACAGGATCGCGCACCCGCGCCGCCCGGCCCGTCCAGTGCGTCCGATGCGGTGGATGTAGGCTTCGACATCATAGGGAATGTCGTAGTTGACGACGTGGCTGACACGCGCGACGTCGATGCCACGGGCGGCGACGTCGGTGGCGACGACGATGTCGACACTGCCGCGGCGCAATTGCTCGACGGTGCGCTCCCGCAGCGCCTGCTGCATGTCGCCATTGAGCGGAACCGCGGCGTGGCCTCTGGCCGCGAGCCGGTCGGCCAGTTCGACCGTCGCATTCTTGGTCCGCACGAACACGATCGCGGCGTCGAGATCGTCCTCGACCTCGAGAATCCGGGTCAGCGCATCGAGCTTGTGCACGCCGCTGACCTGCCAGTAACGCTGCGTGATGGTCGGGACCGTCGCCGTCGTGGCCGCGATCTTGACCTCGCGCGGATCACGCAGGTAGCGATGGGCGACCCGGCGGATCGGTTCGGGCATGGTGGCCGAGAACAAAGCGACCTGGCGCTGCTCGGGCAAGGCATCGAGAATTCGCTCGACCTCCTCGATGAAGCCCATCCGCAGCATTTCGTCGGCCTCGTCCAGCACCACGCTGCGCAGGGCGTCGACCGCCAGGCTCTCGCGCTCCAGGTGGTCGATGATGCGCCCGGGCGTGCCGACCACCACCTGCGGCCCGCGCGCCAGCTGGCGCAACTGGATGCCCAGGCTCTGCCCGCCGTAGATCGGTAGCACGTGAAATCCCGGCAGATGGTTGGCATAGCGCTGAAAGGCTTCGGCCACCTGGATCGCCAATTCGCGCGTCGGCGTCAGCACCAGCACCTGCGGGGCATCGACGCGCGTGTCGATACGACTGAGCAGCGGCAACGCAAAGGCCGCCGTCTTGCCGGTTCCGGTCTGCGCCTGGCCAAGCAGGTCGTGGCCTTCCAGCAGCAGCGGTATGCAGGCCGCCTGAATCGGCGACGGACGCTCGTAGCCGATCACGCCAAGCGCCTCGAGCAGTGTCTCCGGCAAGCCAAGGGCGTCGAATCCCGGAATGGAGGGATCAGTTGGATGCTTCTGCGCGGTCATGGGAACCCCAGGGAGGCGATAGGACGGATGCGATCCGCGCCGACAGGACGGCAGGCGGGCCGGAGGGACGCGCATTCTCGCAGAAGAGAGCACACATCGACGGTGGATCTGACCGGCGGCAGGTAGCGATGGCGCTCGACAAGCGTGCCGCAATGGGAATTTTTACGGCGCCAGGGCCCGCGACATCGGCTAGCATTCCGCTTTTGCAGCTAACCGAGCGCCGTGAGTACGAGCAATTCCGATACCGGCACGCGCCGTCACAGTCACAGCAAGCACCGCCGGCGCAGTCGGCGCCATCGCAGACGCCGCGAACTTCGCTGGTTGCTGATCATCGTCGGCGTGCCGGTGGTGCTGCTGGCGCTTTCCGGATGGATTGCCCACCATCTGCAGAATCAAAGCGAAGACGTACCGTCCGCGCAAATCGCGAGCAGAAGTCCCGCGCCGGCGCCGCGCCCGACACTTCAGAAGTCATCGGCGCCCGCCGTTGTCGGGACGTCCGCAATCCGACGCTGCCCTCGGCTGACCGACGAAGTGCCGCCGCTGGTCGAAGCCAGTGCCTGCGGCGACCATCCTCGAATCGAGCGTCTGCTGACGGAAGGCACCGACGTGCATCTGGCGGATTCGCGCCCATCGTACCAGGGCCAGACGGCGCTCCATCACGCGACTGCTCGCGGTGACATGGTGGCAATGACGCAACTGCTGCGTGCCGGAGCATCGGCCGACCGAACCGACGCCGCAGGCAACACGCCGCTGCATCTCCTGGCACTCGACGACAAGCTGGTCGACGACATCGCGATTGCCCGCCAGTTGATCCAGGCCGGTGCCGACATCAGCCGGCGCAACAACGCCGGCTATACCGTGATCGACGAATTGCGGGCCCGACCCCGACTCGCCCGCGCACGCGCCGAACTGGCGGCCTATCTCGATGCCACCGCGGCCCAATTGGCGAAGATATCCAAGGCGCGGGCCTATCTCGATCGGCGCGCACCGGCCCCTGACCAATTGTCCGTGCTCGAGCTCGATTCGTCGGGCGCCGACGGCCCGGTGCAGGTTGCCGGTGCGCGCGCCAACGAAGACGCACTGCGCGCCCTGGTCGCGGCCTGGGCCGGCGCCTGGAGTGCGCGCAACGTCGATACCTACTTGTCGTTCTACGGCACCGACTTCGCGCCGGATGGCGGGATTTCCCGCGCCCAGTGGGAAGCACAGCGCCGGCAGCAGATCGGTGGCGTCGAGCAGATCACTGTGATCGTGGACAAGCTCGAGTTCGAGCTCGACGGCAACCGCGCGGTGGCGCACTTCATCCAGACTTTCCGGACGCCGAATTACCGCGAAGAGGGCCCGAAGACCCTTGTCCTCGCCCGTGATGGCGAACACTGGTCGATCGTCGCTGAACACGTGGGGCGCTGAGCGCACGGTTTGGCGGACCCGGTTTGCCGCCGCGCCCCCTCCCGGCGGATGATGGTGGCGAGTCCATGATTACTCGTCGCGATGCCCGTTCCGATCCGCCGCCTGCTCCTGACCACACTGCCGCTCGCCGCGATGGCCGCGCTGTTCTGGTGGCTGACGAGGCCGCAAGCGATCGACGTGCTGGTCGTAGAGGTCGGCTTCGGCGATGTCGAAGCCACCCTCGCCAACACACGCGCCGGCGAAGTCGAATCGTGCCGGCGAGCCAAGCTGTCGACCATTGCCGGTGGCAGGATCGAATACATCGGCGTGCGCGAAGGCGACGATGTGGTGGCCGGCCAGTTGCTGATGAGCCTGTGGAACGAGGATCAGCAGGCCCAGCAATCGGTGGCCCGGGCAGCACTCGAGAGCGCGCGGCGCCGAGTCGGCGAGATCTGCACGCAGGCACGCAACGCCACCGACGAGGCCAGGCGGCAGCAAGCCTTGCTCGACCGCGGTTTCGTCTCGGAATCCCGCGAACAACAGGCCAGCGCCGAAGCCCGGGCGCGCCAGGCGGCCTGTGCGACAGCCCGATCCGAGGTCGAGGCGGCCGAAGCCCGCGTGGTGGCAACCCAGGTCGAACTCGACCGGACCCGTCTGATTGCGCCGTTCGACGGCACCATCGCCCAGATCACCGGCAAGCTCGGCGAATACACCACGCCCTCGCCCCCCGGCATCGCGATGCCGCCGGCGATCGACCTGATCGATCGCAGCTGTCTCTATGTCAAGGCGCCGATGGACGAGGTCGATGCACCGAAGATCCGGGCGGGCCAGCGCGCAGTGGTGACGATCGACGCCGTGCCGGGGCGTCGGTTTGCAGCGCGCGTCCAGCGCATCGCCCCCTACGTCGCCGCGATCGAGAAGCAAGCACGCACCGTCAATGTCGAAGTCGCATTCGAAGATCCAGGCGAGGCCGCCGGACTGCTGGTCGGCTACAGTGCCGACGTCGAGATCCTGCTGGACCGGCGCGAGCACGTGCTGCGCATCCCGACCGCGGCGATCCGCGACGGCAACCGAGTCCTGCTGCTGAGGGAGGACGGCCTGCTGGTCGAGCGAAGCATCGATGCCGGCATCGCCAACTGGGAATTCACCGAAGTCCGGTCCGGTCTCGCAGCCGGTGAACTGGTCGTCACGTCGCTCGAACGCGAAGGGGTGAGCGCCGGCGCCCATGCCCGCATCGAATCGGGCGCCCACTAGTCGGATCCCGCCATGAGCCAGATCGAGCTCGACGAAGTCGATCGCATCTTCGAGATCGGCGACACCTGCGTACACGCGCTCAAGTCGATCTCGTTGGCCATCGATGCAGGCGAGTACCTCGCCGTGATGGGGCCTTCCGGGTCGGGCAAGTCCACCCTGCTCAACCTTCTGGGCCTGCTCGACCGGCCGACCCACGGCCAGTATCGGCTCGAAGGACACGAGGTCGGTGCGCTGCCGCCCGACCAGCAGGCGAGGGTCCGCAGCGAACGGATCGGATTCGTGTTCCAGAGCTTTCATCTGGTGCCCCGCCTGAGCGCGGCGGAAAACGTCGCACTGCCGATGATGCTGGCCGGAATCGCGGCCGGTGAGCGCCAGCGACGCGTGGCAGAAGCGCTGGCCGCGGTCGGCCTCGAATCGCGGGCCGACCACCGTCCGCAACAGCTCTCCGGCGGCCAGCGCCAGCGCGTCGCAATCGCCCGCGCGACGATCATGCGGCCCGCCGTCCTGTTGGCGGACGAACCCACCGGCAATCTCGACCGCGCCACCGGCACCGAGGTCACCGAACTGCTCGAGGGGCTCAACCGCGGCGGCACTACGCTGATCGTCGTCACCCACGACCCGGCGATAGGCGAGCGCGCCCGCCGCTGCCTGCAGATGGAAGACGGCGCCGTGCGTGCCGACCAGCGGCGATGAGGCCGTTCGACCTTCTTCGCTTTGCACTCCAGGCCGCGGCCGGCAGCCCGCTGCGCACAGGACTGATGGCGCTGGCGATGGCCATCGGCGTCGCCGCCGTCGTCGTACTGACGGCGCTCGGCGACGGCGCACGTCGCTACGTCGTCGATGAATTCAATGCCCTCGGATCGAACCTGGTGATCGTGCTGCCGGGGCGGACCGAAACCGGCGGCATCGGCATCGGCACCTTGTCCACCAGCACGGTCCGGGATCTGACCCTGCGCGATGCGGCTGCCCTGCTGCGCGCCGACGGCGTGGTCCGGATCGCGCCCCTGGTCGTCGGCGATGCCGAAGTTTCTTCCGGTGGTCGCTTGCGATCGAGCTTCGTCGTCGGCACCACATCCGATTTCGCCCGCGTCCGCCGCCTCGAAATGGCGCAAGGGCGATTCCTGCCGGACGAAGGCCTGGAACGGGCGAGCAGCTGGGCGGTCATCGGTGCCACGATCCGCGATGAACTGTTCGGCGCAAGGCCAGCGCTCGGCGCCAGACTGCGCATCGGTGATCGGCGTTTCCGGGTGATTGGCGTAATGGCGGCGAGTGGCCAGGGCCTGGGCATGAACACCGACGAGCTGGTGCTGATCCCCGCAGCCAGCGCCCAGGCGATGTTCAACACCAATACGCTGTTCCGCATCCTGGTCGAGGCCCAAGATCGCAATGCGCTGCAACGGGTCAAGTCACAAGTCGAGACGGTCCTGATGGCTCGCCACGATGGCGAGCGCGACGTGACGCTGCTGACGCAGGATGCGGTCGTCGGCACTTTCGACCGGATCCTCGCGGCGCTGACGCTGGCGGTCGCAGGCATCGCGGCCATCAGCCTCGCCGTTGCCGGCATCCTGGTGATGAACGTGATGTTGGTCGCGGTAACCCAGCGGACCGGCGAGATCGGACTGCTCAAGGCACTCGGCGCCACGCCTGCAACGATTCGAAGCGCCTTCCTGGCCGAGGCGGCACTGCTCTCGCTCGCCGGCGCGGCAATCGGCCTGCTGCTGGGATTCACCGGTGCCACCATGCTGCGCGCGGCATTCCCGGAATTGCCTGCCTATCCACCGTCCTGGGCAGTGAGCGCCGGCCTGGCGACGTCTTTGGTTACCGGCATCGGCTTCGGCGTGTTGCCGGCCCGGCGGGCAGCCCGCCTCGACCCGGTCCTGGCACTGGCGCGCGGCTTGTGAGCACGCGCGACGAAGCAATCCGGGCGCAGGGACGGCAGCACGCCGAAGCTGCGCCGCCCGGGATGCCCCGCAGGCGCCAGCCTCGCACCGTACGGCCCCGGCAGGCAGGAATCCGATGCTCGCGTCCGATCTGATCCGGCTGACCGCGCGTGCCATCGCCGCACACCCGCTGCGCAGTTTCCTGACGCTGCTCGGCATCGCGGTCGGCGTCACCGCGGTGATCCTGCTGACCGCGATCGGCGAAGGCGTGCACCGCTTCGTGCTGCAGGAATTCACCCAGTTCGGTACCAACGTGATGCAGATCGCGCCGGGCAAGATTGCGGCCCGCGGCGGCCCGCCCGGACTGCCGACGACGGCGCGCCCGTTGACCATCGAAGACGCACTGGCGCTGCGCCGACTGCCGGGCGTGGTCGCGGTCACGCCGATGTCGGCCGGCAATGCCGAGATCGAAGGCAACGGCAGGCTCCGACGAACAGCCGTCTATGGCGTCGGCCCGGAAATGCCAATGGCCTATTCGGCGCGACTGCGCAGCGGACGCTTCCTGCCAGCGGACGACCCGTTGCAGCCGCGGCCTCTGGCGGTACTCGGCACCAAGCTCAAGCAGGAGCTCTTCGGCTCGGCCAACCCGCTCGGCCAGCGCCTGCGCATCGCTGGCGAACGATTCCGTGTCATCGGTGTGATGGCGCCGAAAGGGCAGTTCCTCGGCACGGATCTCGACGATTCGGTCTTCATCCCGGCCGCACGTGCGCTGGCGATGACCAACCGTGCCGGTCTGCAGGAGATCAATCTGGCCTACGAAGAGGGCTTGTCGGCAAGCCGGCTGGTGGCTGCCGTGCGGGCCTTGCTCAAGTCACGCCATGGTCGCGAGGACTTCACCGTGATTACCCAGCAGGAGATGCTGCGCAGCCTGTCGAAGATCCTGAACGTGCTGACCGCGGCGGTCGGCGCGCTGGGCGGCATTTCTCTGCTGGTCGGCGGCGTCGGCATCGTCACGATCATGACCATCGCGGTCGCGGAGCGCAGGGCCGAAGTAGCGCTGCTGGTGGCGCTGGGCGCCCGTCGCTCGACGATCCTGACGATGTTTCTTGCCGAGGCGGTGCTGCTGTCGTTGATCGGCGGAATGCTCGGGCTGCTGATCGGTGCCGGACTCGCAGTACTGGCCGGCCTCCTGCTGCCGGGCCTGCCGGTGGCGATACCGTGGCCTTTCGTGGCCATCGCCGAGGCACTCGCCGGCGTCATCGGTCTGGCGGCCGGCGTACTGCCCGCTCGCCGGGCGGCGCGCCTCGATCCGGTCGAGGCACTGCACACGGAATAGGGTTGCCTCAACGCGACATCTTGACCAGCCGGCCCGCCATTTCCTGGATGGGCCTGGCATTCATCGGGTGCAGCCGGGAAAAGATCGATATCTGGTCGAGCGACATCTGCACTGGCTGGCGCATCACCATCCACAGAACGCCTTCGGTGCATGGCGGAGTCGTCAGCGAGCCGATGAACGTGGCATAGCGCTGATCGCTCGGCAGCATGTCGTTGGGGTCGATTGCGACCTCCGGCGCATAGCTGCTATGGCGTTCCAGCGGCAGGTTGTTCCACAGCGTCTGGACCAACGGGTGCGCGGTTCCGCGCTCCAGCATCACCGACACCACGGCCAGGCGCCCATCGAGGTCCTTGTGCACCAGATGCATTTCCATATCGTAGCCGCGGCCGTCGATGCGGAACTCGGACGGCCGATGGAAATGAAACTGCTTGAGGTCGTACACCCGTCCCATCACACGGATCGAACTGCCTTCGCCGACATTGACCTGGACGGTGTGCCCGTTGTCGACGATGCGGAAATAGCTCGGGCGATACTCGAACTCGATGGGCGACAGATCGACCTTGATGCCGTCGTTGATGTCGATCGGCGACTGGCGCCGGCCGCTGCCGCACGTGGCGAATTCCGGGTCCAGCGAAGCCCAGTTCTCAGGCGCTCCGGGACCTTCGTATGCCCAGGAGACATGGGGCTTGGGGGCACCTGACGGATTCTTCGCGGCATGACCCGAAGATTTCGCGTGAGAACTGCTTGGCTCGGCCCGCGCAAGCACGATCCTGGGCTTGACCGGCTTCGACTCGAACGTGCGGGCGCGAGGCTTGGGCGCCGGTGCGGCATGGCTATCGGCGCTGGCATGCGTTGCCGGCGCGTCATCGGTTTCGGATTTGGCGTGGGCGTCCGCCTTGGTGTGGGCGTCCGCCCTTGGGTGCGTCTCCGCCGTGGCATGCACGTTCGCCGCTCCGCCCTGATCCGCTGCGCCACGGTCGGCGCTCGGCACATGTGTGTCGCCCGCGCTGCCGTGCTCGTCCGAGACGCGACGTGCGACCGCGCGCTCCCGGGCGGCGATACTTGCCGCAACGGCGGCACGCCGCTGGGCCGCGGACAGAGGTTTGACGATCTGCGGGACGATGCTCTTGCTGTCGGCGGCTGTCTCAGTTTCGCCATGCGCCACCGTCGCCTCAGCCTGGTCGTCGGCGCTCGCTTGCGCTTCGGCGGCCTCCTTCGCCTGCGCGGCGATCTCGGCGAGGCGACTCGCGGTCGGCGGCTGGCAGACTTCGCGGAACAGACGCTCGTCGACACTGCCCGGGGTCACCTCGATGATCTTGGGCTCGACGATGCGCTCCTCGCGAATCACGTGCTGATCGGGATCCAGGTACACCCGCTTGATCGTCGAGAAGGTCGCCGCGCGGCAGTCGTAGCGGTTCAACGCCTTGACGCTCTTGTAGCCGGCCGACTCGACCTCGTCGTTCTTCATGACGATGCGGCCCCAGGCGACCTTGGTCCCCGGGTCCGACTGAAGGATGCTGTTGCGGTCGATCTCGACGCTTCGTTCCCTGCCGGCGACGATCTCGACCCAGTCGGCGGCCAGTGCCGGACTGCCGAATGCCAGCAGGCAGAGTAGCGTCAGGCCGATTTTTCGCATGGGGACTCTCCAACAACTCGATTCGTTACAAGGAGAATCTCGGCACGCCCGCCGGCGACTTGAGCACCGAGCCGCCGCTCCGGTAGTGTTGCGACTCTTTCGTGCCGGAGTCCGTCGATGGGCCGCCCTATCCCCAATGTCCTCAGCATCGCCGGCGTAGACCCGAGCGGCGGCGCGGGACTGCTGGCCGACCTCAAGACCTTCTCGGCCCTCGGTGCCTATGGCTGTGGCGTGGTGGCGGCACTGACCGCTCAGAACACGCGCTCGGTCGATGGCGTGCACGTGCCGCCGGCGGATTTCCTGCGCCTGCAGATCGACACCTTGTTTGCCGACGTGGCGATCGACGCGGTCAAGTTGGGCATGCTGTACGACGCAATCACCGTGCGCACTGTCGCCGATCGCCTCGCCCACTTCGATGCGCGCCGTGTGATCTGTGATCCGGTCATGATCAGCAAGAGCGGCGACCACCTGCTGTCGCCCGAGGCGGTCGGGATGTTGCGCGAGGCCTTGCTGCCGCGGGCCTTCATGCTGACCCCCAACCTGCCCGAAGCCGGGGTACTGCTGGGTACGCGCGCGCCGGAATCGGTACGTGAAATGTATCGGTCGGCGGAACGCCTGCGCGACCTGCTGCCGCTCGACGGCGAGCGCTGGATCCTGCTGAAGGGTGGTCACCTGCCCGGCAGCGAACTCACCGATCTGCTGTTCGACGGCGACAAGATGATCGAGATGTCATCTCGACGAATCGAAACACGCAACACGCACGGCACCGGCTGCACGCTGTCTGCCGCGGTGGCTGCGCTGATTCCTCGCCACGCCGGCGGATTCCGCCCGGTCGAGAACGCGGTGCGACAGGCACGCGACTACCTGACCGCGGCGATCGCTGCCTCCGGGCAACTGGCGGTCGGGCATGGCCATGGCCCGGTCCATCATTTCCATGCCCTCTGGCACGAATGACGTCACGCGCCAGCGGTCTGCTTCGTCAATCAAGGGACATGACGAAAGTGATGCATCGGGTCGCGTGGCAGGGCGCGAACCACGGCGATCGCCAGGACGGTTCCGCGGATGAGCAACGCCACCACGGGGGCGCGAGGCGCACTTTCGTGTTCCGGCACTTGCGAAGCAGACCGCTAGGCCCTGAAGCTGGAGGACTCGACACTGTCCGGATCGGTCAGGGTCACCGTCACCGTGCGGAACCGCAAGTCGATCAGTGCCCGGCACGACTGCCGACCATTGCGCCAGCCCATCGCGATGCAGCTGTCGTTGGAATACTCGAGCTCGAAGTCGCCGTCGAACGCCGCATGACTGCGGCGCAGGCGCATCAGCGCAAGCAGGCGCTGCACCACGGGTGCGGCCACCGCGATGTTTGCCGCGTCGAGCGTGTAGTAATGGCGATTGATGTCCCGCAACTCGCCGGTCGAGGTCATCAGGGCCTCGTCGTTCTGACCGGCCAGCAGGCCGACATAGTAAATCTGCGGGATACCGGGCGCGAACAGCTGGATCGCACGGGCAGCAATGTATGCGTCGTCGTCGCGCTTCAGGGCGTCGTAGAAGGTGCACGTCAATTGATAGATCGCCCCGACGCTATGCACGTTCGCCGCCGAGCCCCGAAGGATCGGATCCGCGCTGCGCTCGGAGACATTGGCGATCAGCGCCTCGATCGCAGCCGGCGGCAGCATGCCCTCGACATCCGGAATGCAGATGCCGTCGTGGGTATCGAGCACCGTCACCTGTTGCTGCGGGCACATCCTCAGCCAGCCCTTGAGATATCGACTGTCCGCATCCAGCAACGCGTGCAGCACCAACGGCGGCAGCGCAAACGCGTAGCACCACATCGATCGATCGGCGATCGCGAACTGCCAGCTCGGATGGTCATGGACCTCGGGCAGCACTTCGGCGCCGTATTCGGCGGACTTGTCACGGAACCACTCGAGAATCTCCCAGACGCCGGGTTCGACCAGAAAACAGCTGGTGCCGATCTGCTTCGTCGTATAGCCGAACGCATCGAGCCGAAACAGCTTGACGCCACGTTCGGTCAGGAAGCGCAGATTGTCCTCCATGAACTCGAAGGTGCGCTGCGAGCGGTAATCGAGATCGACCTGTTTCTCGGTAAATGTGCACCACACCCGACCGCGGCTGCCGTCGGCGAATTCGACGGCGCGAAACGGCTCCTTCTCCTTGCGGATGTGAATCTTCGCGAGATCGTCCGAGGTGATCTCGCCCATCGCATCCACATCGATGAACAATGGTGCAAACTCGGAGGATCTGCCCTCCCGCAGAAAATCGAGGAACTCCGGCGACTCGTCCGAAATGTGGTTCAGCACCAGATCGAGGCACAGATCGAAGCGCGCCGCCAGCCGCTCGATGTCGTTCCAGTCGCCGAAGGCCGGGGCGATCTCGGTATGAGTCAGCGGCGAGAAACCGCCGTCCGCATTCGACGGGAACGGGGGCAATACGTGCAGGCCACCGATGGCATCTCCCACCGGCCCGGCCAGGAAGCTTTCCAGATCCTTGAGGTTCCTGCCGATCCGGTCCGGATAGACGATCAAATGTACCGACCTGGTCAAGCTCATCGAAAGCTCCTCTTTCGTTGTCTCCTGGGAATGCCGCTCTGGTCCGATCGGATCGGGTCCGCACCAGGGGGCGTTGCCGGCCGCCTAGGGGGCCGGATCGCTCGCCTCGCGTATCAACAACGCGTGACTGACGATGCCATCCGCACCCCGGACTGGAATGGCGCGCAACGATTCCCGATGGGGCCGACCGTCGTCGGCTGCATTTTCGATCGTCGACTGCCATGGCGTGCCGCTCAGCACCATCGTCCACATCTTCTCGAAGAGGCTGTCTCGGTCTTCCCGTTCCGCAATCAGTGCCGGACGCTTGCCGACGACCTCGCCGAGGCGCTTGCTCTCGCGCTGCAAGTAGCGCCGACTCGCATGCACGACGTTGCCGCGCAGGTCCAACAATACGAGATCCACCGGGCACTGCTCGAGGGCGTCCGACAATAGCCGGTGACGGGCGTCGAGATCCTTGCATGCACGCCGCTCGCGGCGCAAGTCGGCACGGGTCCGCCTCAGGTCGCGCACTCGCTCGACTTCGCGGCCCTCGGCAAGCTGCAGCAGTTCGGCGGCTTGTCGTTGCTGCTGGTCGAGACGCAGACGCGCCGCATCGACCAGTGCCGCCAGTTCGGCGATTTCGTCACGCCCGGCGATTCCGGCTGCGACATCCTCTTCGGCAGTGCCAAGCGACGCCAAGGCCCGCTGCAATCGCGCGATCCGCCCTCTGGCGACCGCCACGAAGACACCGGCAACCGTGGCAACGATGACGATGCCGGCCAGGGCTGCGACCGCCAGGATCCAGCGAAAGCGCGAGCGTGCTTCGGCAGCCACCTGCAAGCTGCTGCCCATGCGCCCGGCGACGTCCTCATGCAGGCGCTCCAACTGGGCGACGATCGCCGTGAATCTTGGACCGGTCAGGAAGTGGACATAGCGTGCGGCCTGATCGAAGTCGCCCTGTCTCGCCGCCTCGGTAACGCGGTCGAGATCCACCCGATAGCGCCGCCATTGCTCGACGATGCCAAACAGCTCGTCACGGCCTGCGGTCGGCAATCCTTGTTCGATCCCGTCCAGCAACTGCGTGACTTCACCCACATCCTCGGTGATGCGCTCGACGATTTCGAGTACAGGCGATTCTCGATCCGTGCGCAGCAATTCCCCTTCGTGCAGCCGTGTCCTGGTGAGCACATGGTAGAGATCGCCGATTCTCGCCAGCGGGAACATTGTCGAGTCTGCCAGTTCCCGTTGGCGCCGGCCGCCATCGCCGATCGCCCATTCGCCGAGCACGAGCATGGCCACCAGCAGGCCCGCCACGGCAACGGCCACAGCGGTCGCGACCTGACGCAGTGACAATGCCATGGTCACCGCGCCCGGTACTGGCTGCGCGCGCGGCGCATCGCGGCCGGCGCGGACAATCGAAAGCGCACTCTGGGCATGCTTCGTTCCAGTGGATGGATCGACGTCGAGCCTACTTCGAGGGCAAGCAACCGAGCAAGGCAACTTTCAGGGCTGAACGACTGAACGGCCATCCCCGGCCCCTGTGAACACGAACTGTTTACAGCACTTCGGCCAAGGCGTAACCTCGCCGCTTGCTAGGGGTGCTGTCGGCGTCCGGGCCGACGGCTGAGATACACCCTTCGAACCTGTACGGGTAATG